>UQXL01000006.1 GCA_900545135.1 uncultured Eubacteriales bacterium
GTCCACAGTATTGTATTGATTATATCAAAATTTAAGTCTGCAAATAAAAAGTCAAGCAGAAATTAAAGAGAAAGGAGGGTATTGATGTATTTAGACTTAAATACATCATACAAGATAAGAAATGAAAAAATACATCAAAGATTATGTTAAAATTCTAGCCGCCAATGGCCTTCTCATGTCATGCAATGCGAGCGAAGAACAGAAAAATAAAGAAGTGGAATATATTTCATATAGTTCAATGGATGCAAAAGGCGGCACAATGTTTATATGCAAGGGGGCGGCATTTAAAAGAGAATATCTGGTTGATGCCGCAGAAAAAGGCGCTCTCTGCTATGTGGCGGAGAGAGACTTTAATATGGACATTCCAGCAATAATTGTCAGTGATATCAGAAAAGCAATGTCTCTCATTTCAGCCTTTTATTATGATGAAATCTGGAATAAAGAACTGGATATCATAGGTATAACAGGAACGAAAGGCAAAACTACTACCGCTTATTTTTTAAAATCTATAATGGATGCTTATGCCGGCTCAAAGGGGGAAAAGCCTGCAGGGCTTATTACGGGGGTATATGAGTATGATGGCGAAAAAACTGAAAAATCTAACAAGATGACGACTCCCGAGACACTTGAGCTCCATCAGCATTTGGCAAACTGTGTGAAAAACGGCTGCCGGTATCTGATTATGGAGGCTTCGTCTCAGGGATTCAAATATAGGAGAACTGATGCGCTGAAATTTAGAACAGGTTGTTTTCTAAACATTTCCGAAGATCATATCTCGAAAAATGAACATTCAGATATGGAAGACTACTTTGTTTCAAAGCTTAAAATTCTCGATCAGAGCGAAACCTTATGCGTAAACCTTGAGATGGACGAGCAGTATAGAAATCGCATTATTCAGGCGGCGAAAGAAAAAAACAAAGCGATCGTGACATTCGGAAGAAGAAAAGAGGCGGATATTTTTGGATTCGATATTGAAGCTGAGATAGACTTTATCAGCCTTAAAATCAGAGAAAAATCTGTTGTTGAAGAGATAGCCGTGAATATAGGCGGATTTTACAACGCTGATAACGCTTTAGCGGCCATAGCGGCGGCCAGGACTTTAGGAGTTCCTTTCGAAGCCATCAAGAAAGGATTGGCATCAGTGAAAGTGCCAGGCAGAATGGAAGTATTTTCTCTTCCTGATAAGGATGTAAAAGTTGTGGTAGACTATGCTCATAATAAAATGAGTTATGAAGCATTGTTTAACAGCATCAATATCGCTTGTCCGGACAGAAAAAAGATTTTCATTTTCGGTTGTACCGGTGGCAGAGCCTTTAACCGCAGACAAATTGCAGGAGAAATTGCCGACCGCGAAGCCGACAGGATTATTCTGACTGAGGATGATTACGGAACGGAGCCATTTGAAAAAATATGCAATGAAATAAAAGCGCATATATCAGATGATAAAGATGTTCAAGTCATTCAGAACAGAGAAGAAGCAGTTACTAAAGGACTTGAAGAAAGCAGTGACGGCTGGATAGTAATAATGACGGGATTCAGTTCCGGAAATAAGCTTAAAAGAGGACTTAACTTCGAATCGGCCTTATGCGACCTGGATATGGTAAAAAAATATATAAAGGAACAAAAAGCATAAAAATTATATAAACTGCAAAAGCCTCCGGAATATTCACCGGCTTATATATATTCAAAAAGATTCATCATATCATCCGGCAGAGGCGCTTCAAGCTCCAGCCTTTGGCCTGACATAGGATGGATGAAAGATAATCTGTAGGCGTGGAGCGCCTGTCTTTTTATGTAAGGGCTTGAAGACTCCGATTCGTGTTCAGAGCTTTTCATATTCGGCCGCGTATCTCCGTGGACCTTGCGGTAGAGAAAAGGGTCTCCGTGGCAGTAGAGATGGTCTCCTGTTACGGGGTGTCCGATGGAAGCCATGTGTACACGTATCTGATGTGTCCTGCCCGTTTCGAGGCGAAGTTCGACGAGGGTATAGCCCGGGCCTGCTTCAAACCGGCGAAGCACTTTGTAATAGGTAACGGAATCATAGCCTCCTTCTTCGACGGGAAGTATCCAGCGTTCGACTTCGTCAGGGTCGGGCCTGCCGATAGGTTTGTCGACAATGCCTTCATCTTCTGTTATTATGCCGTCGACAACGGCCAGATATCGTTTCTCCACTTGATCCCGCTTCATCTGGCGTATGAGACTCTCCTGAACGAAGCCGTTCTTGGCGATTATCAGCAGGCCGGAGGTGTTCATATCAAGTCGGTTGGCGAAGCGTATCTTGTACTGAGCGCCGTCTTGCAGCATTTTCTTCATGATACCGTTGGCGATGGTGTTGTGAGGCTTGCCCTTGGTAGGGTGAACCACATAGCCGGGCTGTTTGTTAATGACCAGAAGATGTTCGTCCTCAAAGACTGTTTCAATAGGTATATCTTCAGGAGGAAAATCACAGGTTTCCTCTGGAAGAGTTATGGTCAACTTGTCGCCTGGCTGAAGCTTCATCCAGCCTCTGACAGGGAGTCCGTCCACCGTCACGAGATCGCCTTTTTTGAGCTTGGTCAATAGTCTGGATGAAAAGTGAAAATTACGGCGAAGGAGCTCTTTGACCGAGAGCTCCTTGTCTTTTTCCGTTACTGTATAATGAAATTGCGTCATATATTAGGTATTCCTTTTACAAAAACTTGCTTTTGACTTTTTCCCAGAATTGGTAATCGTCAAAACGGATGAGATTTATCTTTTTTCTGGAAAGCTGGATAGTCAGTTCTCTGACGTCTGTATATTCTCTCATCAGACCGTCGTAAACCACGCTGAGATTTCTGTCGTAATCGCTGCAGGGGATCACGGTCAGGCGGTCGTTGGCGGGCAGGAGAATACTGGACGTGAAAGAACGGTATGCCGTATTGTGCATCGGGGCAATGGGAGTCACCTGTAGCAGGTTGAGCCTAGGGTCAACGATGCTGCCGCCCAGCGCATAGTTGTACGCCGTGCTGCCGGCAGGCGTAGCCACGCAGATTCCGTCGCCGCTGAACCTTTCGATAAAGCTGTTGTTTATGGAAAAATTCAGATGGACAGGGTGGGTCAAAACTCCGCGGACTGTTATATCGTTGAGGGCGATGTGCTTTGCAGTTCCGCTTTTGGTCCTGACAGTCGCCGTAACTCCGTTGAGTCCCTGAATACTGTACTTTCCCTGGTTATAAAAGAAGATGAAATCATCTATCTTTTCCGGCAGGACTTCCTGGAAAAAACCAAGATGACCTGTGTTGATGCCTACTATGGGCGTCCTGGGAAAGTCGAATTCCTGGACGAGCCTGAGAAGAGTGCCGTCGCCGCCGATGCAGATTATCAGCTCGGTGGATTCGTCGTAATCCTCATAGACTCTGAGCCCTGATTTGACCAGCTTGTCGCGCAGCGTCTTTTCGATTATTTTCGACATCTCTGTGTCGTTGGCGTAAACGTAAATTTTCTTATCCATACATTGATATTATAATATTTTTTCCAGTTCATCAACAAGATTTTTAAAGGTTTCCATCGCCATCCTGACAGGCTCCGGTGAAGCCATGTCAACTCCCGCGATTTTGAGAAGCTCGACAGGGTAGTTTGAAGAGCCGCTCTTTAAGAATTCGATATAATTGTCGCGGGCCTTATCGCCTTCCTTGAGGATTTTCGCGGAAATAGCCGTCGCCGCTGAATAGCCGGTGGCGTACTGATATACATAGAAGCCTCTGTAAAAATGCGGTATGCGTGACCATTCGTACTGGATATAGTCGTCCTTTTCCATGGCCGGCCCGAAGTAATCGCTGTTGAGCTTGCCATAGGTTTCGTTGAGCCATTCTGCAGTGAGAACTCCGCCGTTTTCGATCTCTTCATGGGCTTTCAGCTCAAATTCCGCGAACATGGTCTGGCGGAAGAGGGTGGTGCGAAATTCTTCAATGTAGTAATTGAGCAGATATTTGCGCATTTCCTCGTCCTTTTCCGTGGTCAGCAGGTGCTTTATCAGCAGTGACTCGTTGACGGTCGAGGCCACCTCGGCGGTAAATATGGAATGATCGCCGTAGGTGAAAGGCTGAGTCTTTCTCGTGTAATATGAGTGCATCGAATGACCCATCTCGTGTACTATGGTGAAAACGTCCTTGAGGGAATCAGTGTAGTTGAGCAGGATATACGGCATGCTGTCGTAGGAGCCGAAGCTGTAGGCGCCGCTGGTCTTTCCCTGATTTTCATACACGTCTATCCAGCCGGCTTTTATACCTTTCTTCACCTGCGCGATATATTCTTCGCCTAAAGGAGCAAGTCCCTCTGCCATCATTTCGACGGCCTGGTCAAAGGAAATTTTCTTTTTAGGAAGCTTTACCAGTGGCACGTAGACGTCGTACATCTGGAGCTTTTCCACGCCGAGGGCTTTCTTGCGGAGTTCCATGTATTTGTGGACCGCCGGAAGATTTTCGCGGACCTGTGCGATGAGGTTGTGATATACTTCGAGAGGTATATTGCCTCCGGAAAGGGCTGCTTCCAGGGAAGAGCCGTATTTGCGTATTCTGGCGGAGACCACGTCAGTTTTCGTATTATAATTATAGTTGACGGCCAGCGTGTTTATCAGCTTTTTATATGCTTCGTACATGTTGGTAAAGGCCGCTTTCCTCAAGTTACGGTCGTGGCTTTCCATAAAGGTGATGTAATTACCGTGGGTTAGGGGAACGGAGTCGCCGTCTTCGTCTTTTACCTCTCCGAAAGTGAGGTCGGCGTTGTTGAGCATTTTGAAAACGTCGCTGGTGGCGCCGGTGATTTCGGACATCTGGGCCAGAATGTTTTCTTCGGCGGAGGAAAGGATGTGTTCCTTTTCGCGCAGCGTGGATTCCAGCAGAAATCTGTATTGCTTGAGACCGGGCTCTTCGTCGATGAATTTTTCAATCTTTTCACTCGGTGCTTCCAGAAGTTCAGGAGTGAAGAAAGAGGTTGCGGCCGCGATTTTTGCCATCACACTGCCGCACTTGTCGTCCATGGCCTGATATTTATTGACTCGGTTATCTTCGTCCTTTTTCATAGCGGCGTAAACGTAGGCATGTTCGATTTTGCGCCATATGGCGTCGTTATCTTTGAGAGCCGCCAGCAGCGTCTGGGCGCTTTCTGTGAGGCGGCCGTTGTATTTGGCGAAATTCTCCGCCGCCTTGAGACATTCTTCAAGGTCTTTGTCCCATGCACTCTCGTCTGGATACATGTCCTCGATGTTCCATTTGTATTCCTTTGCGATTTCATCTCTTTGTTTCAATTTTTTATCTGACATTTTTACCTCCCTATAGATAAAATATAATTTATGTAGTATAATTTTTAATATGCGTTTTATGCGGCAGGCGGCTGTCCGAGACGCGGTGGGGAGTTCCGGCCGTTCAGGCACAGAATCTGCTTTTTAAAAGCGGCGGCGAGTTATTTTGATTCCCTGAAAATGAAGCCGCGAGCCGTCGTTTCGCCTGTTTGCGAAACAGGCGCAGAGATTTTGTGTCACAACCATTATAACGCCCACCAGTCAGGCAAACGGCATTTCAATGGCCGCTTCCTTGCGGCGAAGCCGATATAATCCTCTGCGGACATTATACCACACTCACCGCGAGAATATCAGATATTTATGGAAGGAATTTATATAAATGGACAACAGACCTATAGGCTTTTTCGATTCGGGCCTCGGCGGCCTTACGAGCATACCTCATCTCTTTGAAAGTTTACCCAATGAAAGGGTCATTTATTTCGGAGATACAGCCAGAACGCCTTACGGCTCAAAAGCAGTGTCAACTATAAGGCAATATTCGTTTCAGATCGCAGATTTCCTAGTTTCAAAAGACGTCAAGATGCTGGTCATAGCTTGCAACACCATAAGCGCCACATGTTTGGAAGATTTAAGACAGAGGATACCGAATATTCCAATAGTCGGCATAATAAATCCGGCGGCAGAAAAAATCGCTTCAATCTGCGGGCGGGAAAACAGGATAGGGATAATAGGAACTAAAGCGACCGTTTACAGCGGAGTTTACAAGGAAAGAATAAAATCTCTGAATACTGAGCTGAAAGTGTTCGACAGAGCGACACCGGCTTTCGTTCCTCTTATAGAAGAGGGTATCGTGGAAAACGAAATAATGGATTTGACGATACACTATTATATGGACAGCTTTATCGCGGAAAATTCCATAGACACGCTGGTTTTAGGATGCACCCATTATCCCATAATCAGAAGCAGCATAGAAAAAATATATCCCAAGCTGCGCATCGTCAATCCGTCTTATGAAATCATCGGCAGGATAGAAAAGATACTGAAAGCCGAAGATATACTGGCCGGCGGAGATAATGACAGGGAAAACGTTTTCTACGCCAGTGACTTATCGGAGAACTTTTCCAACATGATACAAAAAATTCTGGAGACGGAAAAATCCAGTCTGATACTTAAATTCAAAAATCTTGACCTTTAAGGAGAAAATAATGGACAGAGAGATGCTGTATAAAATGCTTGATATAGAGGAACCGGCGGATTTCCAGTATTTTGAAAATCTCGCGGAGCTTTTGGAATGTGACGAGCATATCGAATATGAAGACTTGTATTCGCTGCTTAAAGAAGTCGACAAGGAAATTCTGGCGCAGCTGATACACGATTATTTTGAGGAAGTGTCCGACTTTGTGCCGCAGGATGCAGCGGAACTTTTTCTGCTGCTTGACAAGATAAAGCTGTCGCTCATCGGCATGGTAAGAAACTCCGACGAAGAAAACGTTTTGTCCAATTTGACCGAAGAACTGAACAGGTTCAGGCTGTGGTACTCGCTGGATTCGTCGGTGATCTGCACAGCGGTAGGCTCAGAGCTGGAAAACGGCGGCAGGGAAGAAGAGCATACGCTCAGAGACGCGCTGACGTATTCTAGGCTGGAAAAGCTGGACGGCGACAAATACGAATACGACTTTTCCGCTTGCCTTGATTATCCTCTGGACGAATACATAATGTCTTTCGGAGATATTATATCAGCGGCGGAAAGCGGGGAAAAAGACAGAGCAGAAACAGAGAGAGACATTGAATTGCTGTAACGTGAGAAAGCCTCCTTGCATATCATGCTAAAAAAGGAGGCTTTTTATGATGGATGAACGTAGATGTATGGACTGCTGCGAGCAGGATTGCAGGGATAAATGTTTCAAGGAATGTTATTGCAACGACGATAATAACGGCAGTAATCTGATCTGGCTCATAATACTGATAGTGATAATATACTGCCTTTTCTGCGGAGATAATAAGAACGGCGGGCTCTTCGGCGGACTTTTTTAAAACTGAAAACAGCGAAATTTCCGGCGCGCGCAGCGGTTAAACACAGCGGTTAAACACAGCGGTCAAACAGCGGCCAAAAGACCTATTTTTCTTGCAAAATACAGCCGTAAAGGGTATAATAATACCAATAGCAGATGCTGTTTCTTGACGAGAGTGGGAGGCGCCGATGAATATAAACAAGCTCAATAAGTATGTCAGCCAGGTAATGAGGAACTTTCCCAACGTAGACGGCGTGATAATAACCGATACGGACGCTATAGTGAGATACTATTTTTCCGCCTATGAGGGAATTACCAAAGTTGCTGGAAACCAGATACTTGGCAAGCACATTATGAGCTTTTACCCGGAACTGAACGAAGAAAACAGCTATATCACGCGGTGCATAAAGACAGGCAAGGCATTTATGAATTACGAGCAGGAGCTTACCGACATAAACGGCAACAAGCTGCGTTCGCTTTGCTCGACGGTTCCGATATATGACAACGGCGAGCTTGTAGCCATAGCGGAGCTTTCCACCTATTCCGACAAAACTCTCGAGGAAGAGGACAAAAGGATAGAGATAGCCAATATGTTCGATACGGAACATTCAAGCAGCACGCTGGACGATATAATAACTGTCAACCCGGCTTTCATAGATATTAAAAAGCACATTGAAGCCGACTCTTCCAGCGACGCGCCGGTATTGGTATACGGAAAAACAGGCACGGGAAAAGAACTGGTCTGCAACGCCATACATAAGTGCAGCAGCCGTGCCGACGGACCTTTTATCGTACAGAATTGCGCGGCCATACCCTCGACTTTGCTTGAAAGTCTGCTTTTCGGCAATGTCAAAGGAAGTTTCACGGGCGCTGAAAACAGCATAGGGCTTTTCGAAATGGCCAACAAAGGCACACTTTTCCTCGATGAGATAAATTCGATGGAAATCGAAGCTCAGGCTAAAATCCTTAGAGTCATAGAAGACAAGAAAATAAGAAAAATAGGAGACAAGAAGACCACTGACATAGACGTAAGAATAATAGCGGCAGTCAATAAAGACCCTATCGAGTGTATCAAAAATAAGACTCTGCGCGACGACCTGTACTACAGACTCAGCGTGATTAGATATGATATCCCTCCTTTGAAGGAGAGAAAAGAAGATATTCCGATTCTGATGGAACATTTCAGAAAGATGTACAATAAAAAATTCGGCAAGAATATCCTTGAATTTTCCAAAGAGGTTGAATTGGCTTTTTTAAGATATGACTGGCCCGGCAATGTGCGTGAACTGAAGAATGTTATCGAGGCGGCATATCACATGAATTTCGGTTTTACCATAGAACTGGAAAACATACCTATGCATATCGCGGAGAGGATGAACATTGAAAATATAGCGCTGGACAATTCAGGCACCATGACTCTCAATCAGATGGTAGAGGAATTTGAAAAGGAGATAATCAGCAGAAAATATATCAAGAATGGACGCAGACTGTCTCAGACAGCCAGGGAACTGTCGATTTCCAAACAGAGTTTGCGCTACAAACTGATAAAATACAATTTGATGTAAGATACCGGCAGTTATATAGATAATAGAACAAGAATAACTTGGAAACCGGCATAAGTGGGAAGTGGCACCAGACAAAAAAGTATGGTGAAATCAAAGCTGTCCATGTTTTAGAAAGGGGAAAACTCAAAATTGAAAAATATGAAGATAGACGCTAACGGAACATAAATCAGAGTAATGGGTGATGTTGTTAATGAGGACGCTTATATTTCGCTGACTGATATTACCAAATATAAAAATCCCGACAATGCCTTTATCGTGGTAGCAAACTGGATGCGTAACCATTCCACGATTTCGTTTTTGGGGTTGTGGGAACAAATTCATAATCCCAATTTTAAACCTATCGAATTCGATAGGTTTAAAGCGGAGTCGGGAGATAACGCATTTACGTTGACGCCGCAGCAATGGATAAAAGCAACAAACGCAATCGGTATAGTATCAAAATCGGGACGATATGGTGGTACTTATGCTCATACAGATATTGCTTTTGAGTTTGCTTCGTGGATTTCACCAGCATTTAAGCTCTACATTATCAAGGATTATCAGCGATTAAAAAAAGACGAAGCAAATCGATTAGTAATTGGCTGGGATGCAAAGAGGGAACTTTCAAAAATAAATTATCGTATCCATACAGATGCATTAAAGGAATTTCTGATAACACCGACGTTATCTCCGCAAGAGATGGCATATACATACGCTTCTGAAGCGGATATTTTGAATATGGCTTTATTTGGGAAAACGGCGGCACAGTGGAGAAATGAAAAAGAAATAAGCGGAAAACGCCGAATATCAGAGATTTCGCTTCGGCAGAAGAGTTAGTTGTACTTATTAATCTGGAAGATACTAATGCTGATTTGATAAGGCAGGAAGTGCCTAAAATCGAAAGGTTAAAAATACTAAGGGAAAAAGCATACAGGCAGTTAGAACTTTTGAAAAAGAGTCAAGATACGATTGAAGCACTAAAGAAAAATCTTATTGAAGATATGTAAACATAGCCCTGCAAACGGAACTTTTCAAGCAGGGCTTTTAATATTTTTTCAAACAGGACTTTTTTAAACAGGATTTTTTCAAACAGGATAAAATTACATTTGCAAACTGCCATGAAAAAGATTATAATTATCTCGTTTGATAAAAACAGGCATGGCAAAGACCTGTTAAAAGCTATGAAGAGAGGAAAATTTCATGTATCCTGATAAGCTTACAGATAATATGAGGAAAAAGGGATATGAAGTCATTTTTTTTAAAACTAAAGAAGAAGCGACCCAATATATCTGCGGCTTGTTCGACGGTGCTGTCATAGGCTGTGGTGATTCCCAGACCATTTCAAAAATGGATCTTTACAGGCTGCTGTCTGCGAAAAACACCGTATTCGACCCGAACCAGTGCGAAGATAACGAGAGCTTTCTGACTACCGCAAGGAAAGCCCTTATGGCAGACTATTTCTTCACTTCTGTAAACGCGGTAACAGAGGACGGCGTGATAATAAATCTGGACGGTACAGGCAACCGTGTGGCGGGGTCTCTCTTTGGACATAAAAAGGTGTTTTATGTCTTCGGTACAAATAAGATAAGCAAAAACATAGAAGAGGGAGTATGGAGGACGAGGAATATCGCAGCTCCGCTAAATGCCAAAAGGCTGAACCATAAGACTCCGTGTGCAGTCAGAGGAGACAAGTGTTATGATTGCAAAAGCTCGGAGCGTATATGCAACGGCCTCTTGATTCAGTACAGAAAGATGAACGACATGGAGGCTGAAGCTATAATAATAGATGAAGCTATGGGGTTTTAAAACATTCAAAAAACGTAAAAAAATTTTCACTAAAAATGAAATTTAATATATAAATGATTAAAAAAAACTTTGGATGAAATAGTTTAATAAGGAAAATTTCAAGCATTTAGAACTTTTCTCATAAAAAACGTCAAACTTCAGAAAAAGTAAAAAAATTTTAACTATTCTCTAAAACACGCTGAAGAGGGGTAAAAAAATTTTCACGATTTTAAGGACTTTGTAATGGAAATGTGATTGTTTTGTGCTCAAAATGGCCGAAAAAAACGCTTTTTTGTAAAAAAGTGGATGTAATTTTGGCACATTTTTTGCGATAGATATGCTTGTCAACATAATAACTATGAAAGGAGGCTTATTATTATACAACTGTTGACAATGTTCTGCATTTATATGCAGTTTCCCTATAATTAAGAAGCCTTTTGCCGAGCAATCAAGGAATTTAATGATAATCAGGCTCCGTGACATCTCAGTTATACATACATCATATTAAGGCAAGGAGACAGACTTTATCAGGCGAACGGTAAAAAGCAGAATCTTGGGATATTCATATCATAACTTTGCTTTATAGCAAAGAAATGTTCGGAAGTTTATCGGGCTTTTGCTCAATAAGCTGCATAAGCAGATTTTCCGGACAAGCAGTAAGATGCTTTAGAAAGTAAATCGTTTGGATTAATTTAGAAAGTAATAGGAGACGAAAAAATGGAATCTATTGGTATTTTAAGTTTATTACCACCATTGTTAGCGATCGTCCTTGCTCTGACGACTAAGCAGGTACTTATTTCCCTGATGGCAGCCGTTTGGGTAGGAGCTACGCTGATCAATGATTACAACCCAATCACGGGTCTGTACTCCGCATTTGGAGATTACGTATTCCCAGCTCTGGGAAATCCTGATAACGCGGCCGTAGTAGTAATGGTTGTATTCTGCGGTTCATTATCATATTTGATGGAAACAGGCGGCGGAGCCAAGGTGTTCGCCGAAACGCTGGCAAAGAAGATAAGAGGAAGAAAAGGCGCTCAGGTGCTGACTGCAGCCGGCGGTACTGCCATCTTCTTCTCAGACTCAACTAACCCGGTGCTCATCGGACCTGTTTTCAAACCACTGTCCGACAAGATGAAAGTTTCAAGAGAAAAACTCGCTTACATAGTAGACGCGACTTCAGCTACGATGCCTTCGATGTTCTTCTTCACTGCTTGGGGTGCTTACATCCTGAACATCCTGCAGCAGCAGCTGGAAATCATCGGAGTTGAAAAGAACGGAATCATCGCTTTCAATGAGGCTGTTCCTTTCATGTTCTATACCATCGGTGCAGTAATATTCGTATACTTCATCGCTGTAACAGGATTCGACTATGGTCCGATGATGAAAGCAGAGAAGAGAGCTCAGGAAGAGGGCAAGCTGGTTGCTGACGGAGACGCTACGGAAAAACTCCTGAGAACAGTAGAAATCCCTGAAGGCGCTACACCTAAGCTTTCATCAATGCTGGTTCCTATCGCAGTGCTGGTAATCGTTATATTCGCAGGACTGCTCTGGACAGGCGGATTCCCTAAGGTAGGAATCGGCGAAGCCATGGCCAACGCTGCTTCCACCAAGTCGCTGGTAGTTGCGTTCTTCGTAGCTTCGATTGTGGCTGCTTGCTACACTATCAAGGATAAAGTTTATACAGTTAAAGAAGCCATCGGAGCTTTCATGACTGGTATCGGTCAGATGATGGAAACATGCTGCATTCTGGTTCTGGCATGGTCAATCGGTTCAGTATGTACAGCTGTAGGAACTACTAACTATGTAATCAGCATTACTGAGGGCTTCCTGACTCCTGCAATGATGTACGTAGTACTGTTCCTGGTTTGTGCACTGACAGCGTTCTGTACAGGAACTTCATGGGGAACCTTCGCAATTTATCTGCCGATTTCAGTTCCTCTGGCAGCAGCAATCGGAGCTCCTATAGCACCTGCTGTAGGTCTTGTAGTATCAGGCGGTATCTTCGGAGACCACTGCTCACCTATTTCCGACACTACTGTACTGTCATCAATGGGTTCAAGCTGCAACCACATAGCTCACGTAAGTACTCAGCTTCCTTACGCAGTAACTGTTGCCGCTGCAGCAGCTATAGCTTATCTGTTCGTAGGACTCACTGCTGAATCGCTGGGTCTTGGTGTAGCTGCAGTTATAGGTATCGCGATCACCGTATTCGGTTCATGGATCTTCGGTACTGTTGCCCACAAGATGAGCCACAACAGACTGAGCTCTGAAAAATAATTTAAGCATGGGCTTATAAGGCCTGTTTAGGTCTTAAAGATATATTTTTATATGCTAGGAGGATTTTAGCTATGGAGGAGAGAAAGTTCGAAATTGTCAATGATTACGGCTCTGATTTAAAGGAAATCAGACTTCGCTACAAGACCAACAATGAGGGAACTCATTACGCGGAGGGAATGTATTCCGGACCGCAGATAGTAGCTTTTGCGGTAGACGCATTGACTGATTTCACTGTAAGAAGAGACAACGGAGACGGATCGCTGCTTGTAAATCTCAACTGCAACTTCCGTGAAAGCTTGTTTGCAGGCGATACGATAGAAGTTATCCTTTGGCTGGAAAGCGAAGGAAACCGCTCAAGAACATATGGATATAGAATCTATAAAGTTATAGCGAATCACTCCAAGGAAGACTGGTTCGAGGTTCTCAACCCGCCTGTTCTCGTCTGCGACGGAACAGGAACCTGCGTAGTTAAAAAACCAAGATCAGAACAGGAAAAAAGATTCTAATCAAGACAGAAGCGTGTGGCAATTGTCACACGCTTCCTATTATCCAACAAAAATGTGATTCTTTTAACAACGAAAGGAATAAGACGCTTATGAAACCATTGGAAGGCATAAAAGTTCTGGATTTTTCACAGATCCATGGAGCTTCTTTTTCCACGATGCTCCTGGCTGATTTTGGCGCAGAAATAATAAAAGTAGAAAAAATAGAAGGCGGCGATATGCTTCGTACCTTTGCACCGAAGATAGGAGATTACAGTGCATACCACGCTTATCTCAACAGAGGCAAGAAGAGCATAGCCGTAGATCTTAAGACAGAAGAAGGAAAAGACATAATAAAGGAATTGGTAAAACATGTGGATGTCGTGTGCGAGAACTTCAAATACGGCACCATGGACAGACTTGGGCTCGGGTATGAAGTCCTGAGCGAGATAAATCCGAAATTAGTATACGCTTCCCTGACCGGATACGGCAGAAAGGGAGAAAAGAAAGAAAGAGCATGCTTTGACAATACGGCTCAGGCCTTCAGCAGCATGCTGGATATGACAGGCTACGGCGGCGGAGCTCCGATAACCATGGGCGCGCAGCTTGGCAACCTGTATGGAGGGATGCATTTGGCCCTCGGAATAGTTCTGGCAGTCATCAACGTCAGAAAAGGCGGCGACGGCCAGATGGTGGACGTATCAGCGTCCGATTCGCTGTTTTCCGCATTGGAGGACGGCATGGTGGATATAGAATTCAACGGACATCAGCATATTAGGAACGGCAACATGTCTCAGGCCATCGCGCCTTACGATACATATGCGACTAAAGACGGATTTGTATCCATAGGAGTTTCAACAGACGACCAGTGGGAAAAATTCTGTCAGGCTCTCGGCCTTGAAGAACTGCTGGGCGACCCAAGGTACGCCACAAACTCTCTCAGAGGAGAGCATTATCTGGACGGCGGACTGAGGGATAAGATTGAAGCCATAACTTTGACAAAAACTAAATTTGAGATAGAAGAAATATTATCAGCCCGCAAGATACCATGCGGTTCGGTATGCACCGCCATGGAAGCCATCGAAAGCGAGCAGCTGAAGCACCGGCAGATGGTGATAACTGTACCGGATCCTGCAGCTGGAGAGATAAAGATGCCGGGTATAGTGGCTAAACTGGACAGAACTCCTGGCCGGGTTTCAAAGCCTGCACCTCTTCTCGGTGAAGATACGGCAGAAATATTGAAGAAAATCGGATATGACGGAGAAAAAATAGCAGAGCTGGAAAAGAAAAAGGTCGTGGCATCACCGGCATCGTCAGCCGCAGGCCAAGCGGCTGCGGAGGATACACTGGCTGACGGCTGCGCCCCGGAGCAAGGAGAGAGAGGAGGCAGAATATGAAACCATTGGATGGAGTTACCGTACTTGATTTTACCCAGGCTTTCAGCGGCCCTTACTGCACCCTCAACCTGGCTGATTACGGAGCAAGAGTTATAAAAGTGGAAAGGCCCGTCACTGGGGACCAGACGAGGGAATGGGCTCCGCTGAGGAAAGATACAGGCGAGAGCGGATACTTTGCACTCTACAACAGAAATAAAGAAGGCATAGCCGTAAACATGCGCGCGCCGGAGGGCGTTGAAATCATCAAAAAAATGGTCGCCAAGGCCGACATAGCGGTGAACAATTTCAAGGTAGGAACGCTGGATAAGCTGGGCCTTGGATATGAAGAGATGAAAAAGATAAATCCGGGACTGGTATTTACGTCAGTTACAGGCTACGGTCAGGACGGACCGATGGCTGGCCTAGCCGCCTACGATAATGTAATAGAAGCCACATGCGGACTTATGGATCAGTCAGGCATGCCCGACAAACAGCCGGTCCGTTCCGGCTGTTCAATAGGAGACAGCTATACGGGGCTCATGGCCGCTTTCGGTACGGCCTGTGCCTATTATCACAAGCTGATGACAGGCGAGGGTCAGACTGTCGACGTAGCCATGGAGGATTCCCTGTTCGCCTCAATAGAGGACACCATACTGGAATATTACGCAAACGGCAATATGCTGAAAAGACAGGGCAACAGCAGGACTCACATGTATTCACCTTACGACGTTACAGAATGTAAGGACGGCTGGGTAGCTTTTTCCGCCATAACACAGAAAGGCTTTGAAGAATTCTGCACAGAATCGGGGAGAGAAGACCTGATGCAGGACGAAAGATTCGCAACCAACCAGCTCAGATGTCAGAACAACGACGCTCTGATCGAAGAAATGAAAAAGGTCTTTGCCAAGATACCGCAAGCAGAGATAGAAAATCGCTTCAGCGGACGTAATTTCGCTGTCGCTCCCGTCATTCACGCAGGACAGACCATCAAGTCAAAACACATGAAAGACAGAAACATGGTGATAGAGATAGACGACCACAACGTGGGAAAATTCGATTCCGTAGGCCATCCTATCAAGTTTGAAAAGACTCCTGCCGACGTGTATAAATCCTCGCCGAAGCTGGGAGAAGACACCTATTCCGTTCTGACGGAACTTGGGTATACAGCGGATGAAATTGCGGAACTCAGGGAAAGAGGCGTGATTCAGACGGCCTGAAGATTATCAGCAAGCGAGGAAAGAGATGATTGACAAAAAAATTTTTGATGAAGTCATAGACCGCACAAACACATCTTCCTACAAATGGAACGGAGAAAACCACGGTCTGGGAGACGGACAGGTCATACCCATGTGGGTAGCCGACATGGATTTCAGATGCGCTGAGCCAATAGTGGAAGCGGTGGTTGAGAGGGCAAAGCACGGCATATATGGTTATCCTGTCAGAGCCGAGGAACATGCGGAATGTATAATGGCGTGGCAGAAGAAGCGCTTTGGCACAGAACCTAAAAAGGAGTGGATAAGTTATGCGCCTCCCGGAGTGATCTTTGCCATATACATCATGCTGAGACTGCTGACAGAAAAGGGAGATAAAGTTCTGCTGCTCATGCCCAACTATGATCCGCTGTTTGAGATGATACCAAAGAGCGGCAGGGAACTGGTGGAGTCGCAGCTCATAATAGGAAAAGACGGCAGTGTGTCCATAGATTTTGAAGACCTGGAAGCCAAGATGAGAGATGGCGGCGTTAAGATGATGACCATTTCCAACCCTCATAATCCATCAGGAAGAGTTTGGACGAGGGAAGAACTGGAACGCATAGCACAGCTGGCTGAAAAGTACGGGATATTTCTGGTTTCAGATGAGATACATGCTGATTTCGTATCAAAAGAAAGATGTCATGTGCCGTTCTATTCCATAAGCGAAAAAGCCGCGAAAAACTCCATGTCATGTTATTCGGCCAACAAAGGCTTCAACCTGGGAGGCTTCCAGACAGCGACGCTGGTCATCGCCGATGAGGAGAAGAAAAAAGCCTTCGACAATGAGATGACGGCAGCCCAGACCAGGCTCGACAACATATTCGGTAGCATCGCCACCAAGATTGCCTACTCAAACCTGAAATGTGAAGAATGGCTTGATGGGGCCATCGCCTATGTGGAGAAGAACAAGCGGTATATGGAGGATTTCTGCAAAGAACATATTCCACAGCTAAAGGTCATACCGTCAGAGGGAACTTATCTCGTATGGGTGGATTGTAACGGTCTGGGATACAATACCGGCAAGGAGCTTGAAGACTTCTTCTTCAACAAAGCGAAGGTCGAGCCGTGCATGGGCTATGAGTTCGGTTCTGCGGGAGAATTGTTTGTCAGAATGAATCTGGCATGTCCGAGAGCTATTCTTGAAAAGGCGCTTATGAGGATAAAAAACGCTGTTTGTTTAAAGGAGGAATAAATATGCTCAGACTTAAAAATTTATTGGTATTAGGCGGCTGCGGCCTGATAGGCTCAGAAGTTGTAAAGGATCTGGCCGCGACAAGCGAATTTGAAACCATTACCGTAGCCGATGGTAATTATGAGAAGGCACTTGCTTTGGTAGAGTCGCTGGGAGACGACAGATTCAGTGCAAGAAAGGTAGAGATAAGAAACAAAGAAGAAGTGGTAGCCTTGATGAAAGACGGTTTTGATCTTGTATGCAACTGTCTGCCTTTCGAGTTTGATACATACATAAATCAGTGTTGCGTAGACGCTGAAATTACAGGAACCGACCTGGGTGCTACAAAAGATCAGCTGGCTATGAACGACCTGCTCGAGGAAAAGGGGCTGCTGTTTGTAGTTTGCGACGGAATTTCACCCGGCACCTCCAACATGATAGCAGCTTATGCAAATCAAAAGCTGGACAGACTTGACGAGGTACATATAGCCTTTGCTTCCTTCAGAGCGATTCAGACGGCTCCGGGATTGGTAAGAACAACTCTGTGGGAACTTGATCCTAATGAAGGTGGAAGAAGCTATTATGCAGATGGAGAGCAGCATTATGTAGGACCGTTTTCAGGAGAAAAGATAGTGAACTTCCCTGAACCTTTCGGACCTCAGCCGGCTTATTATGTGCCGCATAACGAGGTTTATACCATACCGATGACTATACCTACCGTAAAGACCTGCACTATAAGAGGCGCATGGACTCCGCGTCAGCACAGAATGTTGAAATTCTTAAATGATTATGGATTTTTCACTACTCCTCCTGTAAAAGTTGGGGATACTGAGATAGCTCCTATAGACTTTATGGAAAAATTCATCTTTGCTAACGACGACTTTAAGAAAGAAGAAGTATGGGGATTTTCTCTGGTTGTAGATTGTAAGGGAATTTTAAATGGAGAAGAAGTAACTCTTGAATTTTATACCAAGACTCCAGGTCAGGAGGAATGGGGAGAGATAGCAAGCTATGCCAGAAGCACCGCATGTTCTATGTCCGTCGGAGTTCAGCTTCTTGCAAAAGGTATAGATCAGGTGGGAATACGTACTCCTGATCAGGTATACGACCCTGAAGAATATATGGCGGAGCTTAAAAAGAGAGGCGTAGTGCTCCACGAACGCAAAGGAATGTTTGGTTTACCGGAATAAAGGTATTGCAAACTTGCGCAAATGGCCGGTAACATGTAAAGAACATACAAAGCGAGGAAAACCAAAGGAATAAACCTGATGAAGACAACAGGTTTGTGAAATAAAGTTAGTTTATACAGCTTATTTAAGGAGGAGAAAATTACGATGAATTTTCAATTATCTGAAAAGAGACTTGCAATTCAGCAGGCAGTGAGAGAATTTGCGGAGAATGAATTGGCGCCGGGAGTAATCGAAAGAGACGAAGCAGGAGAATATCCGCTTGAGCTTTATAAAAAGCTGGGCAAGATGGGCTACGTAGGACTTCCATACGAAGAGAAATACGGCGGTTCAGGCGGAGACTACCTGGATTACGCCATAGCAGTAGAAGAAATCTCCAAAGTAGATGCCTCCCTGGGCATATCATATTCGGTAGCCATGTCCCTTTACGGCGGCAGCATCATGAACGGAGCAACAGAAGAACAGAAGCTGGAATATCTTCCAGACGTATTCTCAGGCAAATGCCTTGGAGCTTTCGGCCTGACAGAGCCAAACGCAGGTTCAGACGCAGGAGGCTGCGTAACTACAGCAGAAAAGAAAGGTGACAAATACGTGCTAAACGGCCTGAAATGCTTCAACACCAACGGACCTTTGGCAGAACACTTCGCAGTATACGCCCTGACGCAGCCGGAGCTTGGAGCAAAGGGACTTTCATTGTTCCACGTCAAGAAAGGTACGCCTGGCTTCAGCATAGGCAAGATAGAGAACAAGATGGGAATCAGAGCAGCACAGGTATCAGAGCTGGTATTTGAGAACTGCGAGATACCGGAAAGCTCGTTGATAGGAGAAGAGGGACAAGGCTTCAAGCTGGCTATGAAAGCCCTTGACGGCGGCAGAATAGGCGTAGCGGCTCAGGGCCTCGGAATCGCAGAGGGTGCTTTTGAAATCGCAAGAAAATACTTGATGACAAGAGAACAGTTCGGAAAGCCTATATATAAAAATCAGCATCTTGCTTTCAAGATGGCAGAGCTGGAATGTGAGATAGAGCAGGCAAAGTACATGGTGTATAAAGCTGCCCTTGACAAATCGGAAGGACGCCCTTACACCATACCGGCGGCAAAAGCTAAATTGGTATGCACCAACGCAGCTATGCACGTGACTACAGAGGCAGTTCAGATGCTGGGCGGCAACGGCTACATGAGAGAATACCATGTAGAGAGAATGATGAGAGACGCAAAGATCACGCAGATATATGAGGGAACCAACGAGATACAGAAGCTGGTCATAAGCGGAGCATTGTTCAGATAGTAAATGAAAACAGTATAATAACGACAAGCCGGCAGGGCGTATGAAATACGCTCTTCCGGCTTTCTAAAGGACATTTATGATAAACGTTATCGCATTGGCAAGACAAGTTAAGCTTGAAAATGAGAAAATAAGCGATTCCGGAAGTCAGGCGGATATAAAATGTGATTTTACTGCAATAGAAGCTGCTGTGAGACTTAAGGAAACGACTGACTGCAAGGTTTCAGCAATAATAATGGGATATGAGAAAACAGCGTTAAGTCAGGCGAGAGACGCTATTGCCATGGGTTGTGATTTTGCGAGAGCCATATGTGTAAGGGAGCTTGACAAGCTTGATGCGTGGGGCTGTGCCCGCGCATTTATTCAAGCTGTAGGGGACGAAAAGTACGACCTGATTATAAGCGGCGGTTTTCCTGTCGACGCCGACACGGTATCGATAGGTCTTTTGACGGCTGCTATGGCAGAGCTGCCGTTTGTGACCGGCGTCGACAAAATATCTGTTTCTGAAAACTTCATCGTTGCAGACAGAAAAACCGAAGGTAAAATACAAAGGCTGAAAGTCGCTCTTCCGTGCCTTGTCAGCGCTTTGCCCCATCCGGAGGCTCCCGTATATAAGACTGTTTCCGGTATAAACAAGGCTTATTCACAGGAAATGGCAGAGGAGAAGCTTGATTTTTCATGGTATGAAAATAAAACTGCCGTTTGCGCCGGCTTGAAGCTGGAGGCAAGAAAGCGGGGAAGCATGCTTACTGCCGTATCTACAGAAGAAGCGGTAACTGCAATGCTTGAAAGGATAACGACGGCACATCTCCTGTAAAGCTTCTGCAAGGAGATTGCAGAAATAGTATGAGCCTTGCAGGGCGAGGAGATTTCAAATGTCTGAAACTTTGGTAAAAATATCAGAAATAAGAACATCGAAGAAAAAGATATTGATTTTCTTAGAAAAGCGTTGTGGAAGCTTTACGAAGCTGTCTATGGAGATAGCGGGCGGGGCCGTAAACTTGGCTGAAAAGTCAGGCTGCGAGCTTTCGGCTGTTGTCATCGACGGAAGTACGGAGGAAATGCTTCCTGCCTTAAGCGATGAAATAATCAGAGTGATTGAAGCCTTTGCGCCAAATCTTGTGCTTACAGAGTCGGGGCCTGCCGCTTTGGGCATGGCAGCATCTCTGGCAGCAAGACTCGATGCAGGACTTCTGAGTGGATGCGATGGCATAGAATATTCAGATGACAAAGGCTTTTGCCCGGTAAGACCCAACGCCTCGGGTACAAGGAGGCTGGAGTTTAGTGGAGAAGAACCTTTGATCGTGCCCATAAGACCGGGTACGTTTTCAGAAATAAATGAAAAAGAGATTTTTTCTCGAATATCTGAGCTTACTGAGATTAAAAATGATGGAAATGCTATAGATAAAGCGATACAGCTTGTTGAGACGATTTACGAAAAAAAACAAGACATCGATATATCAAAAGCTCGGATTTTAGTTGCGGGGGGTAGAGGAGTAGGAAGTCCGGAGGGCTTCAGTCAGCTGAAGGTTTTGGCAGACCTTCTGGGTGGAGAAGTTGCCGCAAGCAGAGCCTTGGTGGAATTGGGTTGGGCAAACCCCTCCATGCAGGTGGGACAGACAGGCAAGACCGTAGCTGCGGAGCTGTATATTGCCTGCGGTATTTCCGGGGCAATACAGCATGTGACGGGAATGAAGGATTCAAAGCTTATTATTGCCGTCAATAAGAATCCTGCCGCTCCTATATTCGAGGCGGCTGATCTTGGAATCGTAGGAAATCTTGAAAATATAATTCCCGCTGTCATAAAAGCACTGCGGGAAAAGAAAGGTGACACAAATGCAGTTTGAAAAAATCAGAAATTATGAAGAACTTTTATCACATGGAGACGCTGAGGCGAGAGAGACGGTGCTTAAAGTCACAGACCAGGTACTCAGCAGACTGGATATATATAAATATCTCAAAAACCTTATAAAGAAAGACGGAAATATTCTTACAATAGGTAAAAAAGTTGTAGATCTTGACCAATATGACAGGGTATATGCCTTTTCATCAGGAAAAGCAGGAAACCACATGGCGCGCGCCTTTGAGGAAATTTTAGGCGACAGGCTGACAGCCGGAGTAACCATTATCAAGATAAAAGAAGATATTGACGTGCAGTGCCTTAAGAAAACTGAAATTTTTGTCGGCGGACATCCTCTTCCAAACGAAGAAGGCGTTGAGGGCTGCAAACGTATGCTTGAGCTTGCAGACCAAATGAATGAAAAGGATTTACTGCTCCTGGGACTTACAGGAGGCTGCTCAGCATTGATGGGCTATCCTGTCGAGGGAGTTTCTCTCGACGACCTTAAAGAGGCCACCGACGTCATGCTCAAAAACAGCATGTGGGTAATGGACATTAACGACATAAGAGGACATCTCTCAAGAATGAGCAGAGGAAGACTCGGACAGAGAATTAAAGGCGCTAAGATTTTCTGTTTTGAAATCTGGGATGCCGTAGGTCTTGACGATATTACAAATTATACAGAGCCTGTTCCTATCATGGGAACTCCGGTCGGCTATGATACCATAACTTTTGATGATATAAGAGAAATAATCAAAAAATATAATATTGAAGATAAGCTGCCAAAGAGCGTAGCTAACTATCTGATGAATTCAGGTCCTGAGGAGGAAACTCCGCAGGAAATGACTAACGACGTGGATTATTACGTTACAAACACACTGCCTGATTCCTGCAAGCATGCCATGGACGCGGCGAAAGAAATGGGCGTTGAGGCTCACGTTCTGACTACGTATGCTTCCGGTGAAAGCAAGGATTTCGGTACTTTCATGGCTACGTTGGCAAAAGAGATACAGATGACAGGCAGACCTTTTAAAGCGCCTTGCCTTATCTTCTCAGCAGGAGAAACAACCACAGCTATCGGCGCACAGTATGAGATTACAGGTCACGGCGGACCTTCTCAGGAATTGGTGGCTTCTTTTGCAATAGCAGCTGACGAGATTGGTCTTGAAAACTGTTGCATGCTTTCCATGGATTCTGAGGGAACCGACGGAACATGCAAGAATGCCGGAGGAATTACCGACAGCAAATCGATGAAAGCAGCGCAGGAGGCGGGAATTGATCTCAGAAGGTATCTCGAAGGTCACGCCTGCTATGAAGCATTGACTGCCATTAAGGATGGATTGTTTACGGGAAATACAGGCACAAATCTGTGTGATTTCAACGTGCTTTACGTAGGTGAAAAAAACGGCAAATAATTTGATGATCATTGGGCTTTATATGCCTGTTTAGGAGGTTATTATGAAAGGTACAGAAATTAAAGATTTAAGGGCGAGAGCCATTATCGACTGCAAGGGCAAGCCGCTCCTTGAAGTCGACGTTATAACTGAAGACGGCGTAATGGGAAGAGGTGCTTCTCCTTCCGGAATTTCCGCTGGAGAGCATGAAGCCATGGTATTAAGAGACGGGGACAAGAACTGGTACGACGGCAACGGAGTATACAAGGCTGTTGAAATGGCTGAAAAGGTAATTCTGCCGGCGATAAAGGGACTTGATGTTCTGGATCAGAAAGCTGTAGACCAGGCTATGATTGATCTGGATGGAACGAATAATAAATCAAAACTTGGTGGAAACACCACTTATTCCACTTCAATGGCAGTAATGCGCGCCGCATGCAGCATTCTTCACGTGCCTCAGTATAAATATCTTGCAGAGGGCGAGATAAAGACTATTCCGCTCCCTACCTCCGATTTCTTTGCAGGGGGAAGCTATGAGCAGGATACTATGCCGGTTCAGGAATGTACGATAATTCCTTACAAGGCGGCCAGCATCGAGGAGGCTACGGCTATTCTTTGCAAGGTATACAAGCTGCTGCCTGATGTAATAAGAGAATTTCAGGGGGGAAGAAGACCTGAAATAGGAGCAATGTCTGAGTTTATGGCACCTTCAACCGAGTTTATGGACTGCCTTGATATTTTATGGGAAACTTGTAAGAGAGCAGGATGCGAGGATAAGATAGGCTTCCATATGGACTGCGCTTTCAGTGAAATTTATAATGCTGACAGAAAAACCTACAATTACTGCGGCAGGGAGATAGATACCGACGAAGTTATAGGTATACTTAAAGAGGCGACAGAAAAGTACAACTTCCTTTATCTTGAAGATCCTCTGGACGAAAATGACTGGGAAGGCTGGGCAAAGGCGTCAAGAATACTTACAAGAACCACCCTCTGTGGAGATGATTTGACTGTTACCAACATAGAGAAGCTTAAGAAGGCTGTAGATATGGGAGCCTGCGGTTCATTTATCTTCAAGCCTAATCAGGTGGGAACGGTTACAGAAGCCATGGCAGCTCAGAAATATGCCATCGAGCACGGAATGTTCTCGGTGCCATCCATAAGAGCCGGCGGCGTCAGCGACGACCCTGTGGCTGATATGGGAACGGCCGGAGGAGCTGCGGCTGTTAAGCTGGGACCTCCTAAATTCGGTCACGCTATTCATATAGTAAACTCGCTGCTCAGAGCAGAAAGCGAGATTGAAGGTTCAAAACCGTTTGATTTTACCCCTTTCATCAAGTGGGACAAATAGTGTATAATAGGAATTAACCTATTAGAGAGGTCTCTTTAGGCCTCTCTTTTGTTTGCAATATATATAGGTGTTTAGGAAATTTGAATTTCAGAAGCAGAGGTAATTTATATATGGCTAAGATGATGAAGACGACGGGCGAAAGGCCTGCGGAAAAGATCGCCGGAGGAAGAAAAGAATACAGACAGGGAATGACGTCTGCGCTGATGTGCAGCTTTTTTTGGGGAATTCTGCCTATATACTGGCAGTTGCTTCGCCCTATAGATTCATCTGTAATAATATTTTACAGGATAGTTTTGGTGGCGGCAGTAAGCTTGATTGGAGCTCTCTTATTTCACAGTAGAGAGGAAATATCAGCTCCGCTTAAAGATAAGAAGCTTGTGGCTAAATATGCTCTTGCCGGACTTTTGATAACAGTCAACTGGTCCATATACATATGGGCGGTCAACGCTGATTTTGTAATACAGACTTCCATAGGATATTACATAGAGCCTCTGGTGGTATGTGTATTCGGAATAGTTTTATTTAAGGAAAAACTAAGTAAGTATAAGATGATTGCTCTTGTCTTTGCTGCGGCGGGAGTAGCGGCTGTCATTGCATATTTCAGAGAAATTCCTTTAATAGCCTTAGGCCTGGCTTTGACTTTCGCCGTATATGCGGCGGCAAAGAAGAACTTTTCTCTTCCGCCTATCATATCCTTGTTTTATGAAACGGTGTTCCTTGTGCCGATAGCTCTTGGCGTAATCATATATCTTGAAGTTTCCGGCAAGGGAGCTTTAAGTGTAGGCGATCCTTTTAAATTTGCCCTGCTGATGTTGTGCGGATTATTTACGGCTTTACCGCTTGGACTTTTTGCCAACGCAGCGAGAAAGCTAAACCTCTTCGTCGTCGGGCTTACTGAATACATTTCGCCTACGCTGTCGCTGTTTATCGGGATATTTTTGTTTAAAGAGCCCTTTGAAAGCATACAGCTGGTTGCTTTTGCCATAATATGGGTCGGTCTGATTTTCTTCAGCTACGGGGAATACAGAGAAAGCCGGGAACGCCATAGCACAGACTGCTGCGGAGGAGAGGAGAAGTTGTCGGATGAAAGAAAATAAAAAACTTAATGCGTTAAACGTAGCCGGATTATATGTGGGAGCTATCATAGGTGCAGGCTTTGCCTCAGGCAGAGAAATATGGCAGTTTTTCGGACTGTTTGGAGAGAAGGGGATTTACGGAGTGGTGATATTTGCGTTGCTATTCTTTGCCATAGGTCACTTTATAAGATATATCGCATTGAAGCTGGATACTGACGACATGGGAGCGATAATAGTCCCGGGAGGAAACAAGAAGCTGGAAAAGATAGTTGGATGCTTCATGGCGATTATTCTGGCAAATGTGCTGGTTATAATGACCGCTGCGGGAAGCTCTCTTCTCAATCAGCAGATCGGACTTCCGTATTGGAGCGGAGGAATAATAATAACGGTAATGGTTGTGGCGACTGTACTTGGAGATTTTGAAAGGCTTTCCAGGATATTCAAGTGGATAATGCCGGTGCTGTGCGCCGCTATAGTTATAACCTGCGGTATCGTTATCTTAGTATATCCCGATTCAAAAGATATGCAAAATGTATATATAGAGCCTTCTCCTACTGCGCCCAACTGGATTTCTTCAGCATTTTCATATACTGCTTATAACGTACTTGCTCTGATTTCAATAGTAGCTGCCGCTTCGCTCAATTCGAAAAGCAAGGCGGCGTCAGGCACGGGAGTGAGCGCAGGAGGTATCTTCTTAGGAGCGCTGGCTATGATGGTACTGTTTACCGTGCAGCGGGACATGATTTTTTCCAGAGATACCGATATGCCTGTCTTGGGATATGCCAACAGAGTCTCCGACGTTTTGGGCTGGGCATATACCTTTATAATGTTTTTTACGGTTTACTCCGCTGCCGCAGGTAATTTTTACGGGTTCTCGACGAGAATCAAGGAGGGACATGGCAAAAAAAGGATAGTGATAGGAGCTGCGGCAGTCGCATATCTGGTGGGACTTATAGGATTTAAAAATATAGTAAAGTACGTTTCTCCTATAATGGGATATATCGGAATAGTGATAATATTGATGCTTTCATGCAACTTTATATCGGTTTGGAATAGGGAGAGAAAGATGAAAAACAGTAGTAAAGCAGCTTGCAATGCTCATAAAAAGACTTTACCTGAGCCTCTTGTCGACGTCACAGGGGGGCCCGGCGGAATGTCCGTATTGATAAGGGGTAATAAGACAGTTCTCCATGACTGCGGTATGGCATGTTTTCATCATCAGCTCATAGAAAACATAGAGAAAGAGCTGAAAGGCAGGGATTTAGACTATATAATTCTTTCCCATTCTCATTACGATCATATGGGAGCCTTACCATATCTTCTGAAGAGATGGCCAAAAGTAAAGGTGTGCGCAGGAGAGAAAACTCAGAGCGTGTTCGAGCGAAAAGGCGCTATAGCTATGATAGAGGAAATGGGAAAAAACGCTGCGGAATTTTACGGAAAAGATGCGAAAGACGTAACGGCGAAAGGCCTGAGAGTAGACGTAGTCTTGAAAGACGGAGATATTTTGGATTTGGGATATGAAAAAATACTCTGCTTTGAGACTAAAGGTCATACCGATTGCAGTATGTCATTTTTCCTCAAACCTTACGGCATAATATTTGCCAGCGAATCCACAGGCGTACTTGAGAAGGAAGGAATAATTCATACCTCTGTCCTTAAGAGTTATGACGAAAGTCTGGAATCCGCGCGCCTGCTTAAGCTTTTGCCATGTAGCCATATAATAATTCCTCATTACGGAGCTTTGGATGAGAATCTTAAAGACAAGTATTTCGATATGTATATAGAAGCGGCGGAAAAAGAAAGAAAGCTGCTGCAGCTCTGGATAAGTCGGGGGCTTTCTTCTGAAGAAGTTTTCAATAAACATAAGGAAATCTACTGGAGCGAAAAAAGAGCGTTGGAACAGCCTTTCAGAGCTTACAAGATGAATACTGAAATCACGATAAGGATGCTCATGAAAGAAATGAAAGAAGAAAAAGAGGGAAGCAAAAAAGAACAATAAAAAAGTAACTTCAAGGCGAAGAACAACTGTAATGAATCCGTCCGTTATATTTTTAAAGAAGCGTTGCTGCTCAAATATCGTCGTCACCTATAGAAAATATATTTGTGCAGCATAATTTTTATTGAAAATAACCATTTAACATTAAGATTTGCTTTTATTATAATATATAAGCGGTGTTAAACCGGAAATACATTTTAGAAAAGGACGGAATATAATTATGAAGAAAAAAATCGCAGCTGCCATGTTGGCTGTAATGATGGTTGGATGCTTAATTTTAAGCGGATGCAGCGGTGACAAAGACGATAAAAAAGACGGTGCAACGGGAGAATCTGTTTCTGTTAAGATTTCAGCAATAAATGCCGTATCATGGGCGCCTTTGTTTATAGCTGAATCAGAGGGCTTTTTTGAGGAAGAGGGATTGGACGTTGAATTTACAACTCCGGGAGGCCCTAAGGGCTTTCAGGCCATGCATGCAGGAGACTGCGATTTTGCCATGCTTTCTCAGGAGCCGCTTCTCATAGCCCAAGAGCAGGGAATGGAGTCGACTATAATAGCGACGATGCTTGATTCAAGGGTTTACGGAATAATTTCAACGCCTGATATTAAAAGCATTGAACAGCTTAAAGGAAAGACCATTTTCGGAAGCGACGCAGGAAGTGCGCCTTATACCTTTGTAAACAATGTGCTGAAAATTGCAGGCCTTGATCCTCTCAAGGATGTAAACTTTGTTCAGATAGGAGACAACAACGCGGGACTTCAGGCATTCCTGAACGGAGAAGTGGACGCAGCGTTTGTCAACATGTATTCGCTCCCTGTAGCCAAAGATTTTGATTACAATATTTTAGTAGATACGACTGAGGCTGAGCAGTGTGAAAAGTATTTAGGTTCGGCGGAATTCCCGGCTGAAATGCTTTGCGCAACCTCCGAGTACGTGAAGGAAAATCCGGAAATATGTTAGAAGGTTGTGAATGCTCTTGTGAAGGCTCAGAAATGGATAGCAGAACATAGCGAGGCGGAAGTGGGAGCTTCTCTTAAACCGGTGTTCGGAGATATTGAAGAAGACGTAATCGCAGAGCAGGTAGCGCTTATAAAAAGCAAATTCTCCAAGGACTGCATGATAACCGAAGAGGGACAAAAGGCAGTAATAGATATGTGCGTAGAAGCAGGTATTATTAAGGAAGCTATTCCGTATGAAGAAATAGTTGATATGTCATTTGTTAAAAACGTTGAAAAATAGCAGAGGAATTAAAGCTTAAATAAATGAGTTACATTGAACTTACAAATATAAGGAAGAGCTTTGACTGTAAAGAAATACTCAAAGATGTAAACTTATCTGTTGAAAAGGGAGAGTTTGTAACTTTTCTGGGCTCATCAGGCTGCGGAAAGACTACGCTTCTGAGATGTCTTATAGGCCTTGAATCCGTTGACAGCGGCTCCATAATATTGGACGGAAAAGATGTTACGGGAGTTCCGGCGCAAAAAAGAGGAATCAATATGATTTTTCAGCAATACTGTCTGTTTCCGACTATGAATCTTTATGATAACGTGTCTTTCGGACTGCGCATGAAAAAGGTTGATAAAAAGGAAATACAGGAAAGAGTGGGCGATATGCTGAGGATGGTGAATATGCAGGAGCATGCCGATAAATATCCTTATCAATTGTCCGGCGGAGAGCAGCAAAGGGCTGCCTTAGCCAGATGCCTCGTAATGGAGCCAAAGGTTCTGCTGCTGGATGAGCCGTTCAGTGCAATAGATGCAAAGCTGAGAAAAGAATTACAGATATATCTCAAGGAAATTCACAAAAAATTTAATATGACGTCAATATTTGTTACTCATGACCAGGAAGAGGCTATGAGAATGTCAGATACCATACATCTTTTTCATGAAGGCGTTTTGGAACAGTCGGCTTCTCCTTACAGCATATATACAAATCCGAAAACTCCGTATGTAGCGAGCTTCATTGGAAGCTATAACCTTCTTTTGGAGGAGGACTTTGAAAGGCTTACGGGAGTGAGAAAGACGGTAGCTGTAAGACCTGAGATAATTCAGGCTTCAAATGAAGCTTTTGAAAAGGATAAGGATTATTATTATTTTGAAGGTCGTATCACGAAGCAGATTCCTCAAGGCAGCATAATACGTCGGTCGGTAAAAGTCGACGAGCTTTGCGAAATCAATATAGATCAGATATATTATAATGATTTGACGGAAAAAATCGGGGACTATCTGTATATGCGTGTGAAAAAGACAGACGTCGTTCATTTTTAGTTTTCCGGGAGAAGTAAAGATGGAATTGAAAAAAACAGCTAAAATTATAGAGGCCCTGCTCAAGATAAGCCGCAGACCAGTAGGAGTAAAACTTGTACACAGCAGGGAAGAATTTATGAAATATGACGGAATAACGCTGAGCAGACCGCTATCATATTGCGTGGCCGTAAAAAGCGCTTCGCTTGGTCACTCTATCAAAATAGACCGCAAGACTGCAGGCTGTTTCGGAGGAAACAGAGCCTTGGGACTCAGCGAATGCGACGAAGCTTTCAAGAGCGGGGCAGGCGGTTTTGGGTTGGGCCTTTACAGCTCGCCTGAAACAGCGGCCGCAGTCGCCGATGCCTTACCGAGATGCTCTCCTGATACTTATGGAGTTATAGTAAAGCCGCTGGAATATTTTGAAACTGATCCCGACGTTGTATTGCTCATATCAGATACAAGGGAAGCTATGAGAATTTTTCAAGGATACACATATACTTACGGACTGACGAAGGGGCTGAACATATCAGGAAACCAGGCAGTCTGCGTCGAAGCTACGGTAACGCCTATGTTTACCGGTGAAATGAACGTAACTATGCTCTGTTCAGGAACAAGGTATAAAGCAGAATGGAAGGGCTCAGAAGTCATATGCGGAATACCGATGAAAAAGATAGGAGGTCTTTTGTCCGGCCTTAAAGGAACAGTGAACGCAGTGGAGATGGACGGAAGAAAGAAAGAAATTGAAAAAGAACTTAGCAAATTGGAAGAATTGGATTTTGTAATAGACTATGGAAAAACTTATTTCACGACGTGCAAAAAAGAGCGCAGGCAATAATGGTATAGCTATGCCCATAAGAGTCATGCTGCTGGCGGCATTTCTCGTGTTATGGGAAATAATCGCAAAAAATAATGTTAAAGTTGCTTTTTATACCAGCTATCCAAGCGAAATCTTCCGTGATCTGCTTGAATTTATAAAGGTGGGAGACGCTTGGAGCCATATTGGAACTACGGTAGGAGAGGCTTATTTGGGATTGCTTTACGGGATAGTATTAGGAGTCGGCTTTGGTGTACTGTTCAGCCAGTTTAAGATTATAGGAAAAATTTTTGTTCCTATAATATCTGTAGTGCAGGGAATACCTCAGCTTACTTTAGCGCCGCTTTATATTCTTTGGTTTGGCATAGGGTTTACCTCTAAGGTTGTTTTGTCAACTTTAATGGTGTTCTTCAATGTGTTTTTTTCGACATATAACGCCATTAAAAACATAGATCAACGGCTGATAGAATCAGCCACCCTTTTAGGTGCCAATAAGAAACAGATACTATGGCATATTGTAATCCCATCAAGTATGCCGTGGATTATGTCAGGCGTAAGAATAGGCGCCAGCGTTTGCATGATAGGCGCTATAATAGGAGAATATATAGGTGCCTCTAAGGGGCTCGGCTGGATGGTTACTTACGCTTCATCTTTTTTCCAGATTGAGAGAGTCATGTCCTGCATTTTTATTCTTATGCTTATAGGCTTGATAGTTTCGTGGATTCTGGAAAAGGTAGAGTCGCATTTGCTGAGATGGAGAGCAGAAACCAATCTGGCAATGAGAACAGAAGGGTGAACAAGCGGCTGTTTTTGATATGATTATTACTAAAAGCCGGAGACTGTCAGCTTTGACTGTCCCCGGCTTTAATATTTTTTGCTTGATAAAAGTTTTTTAAATTTTCTGTAAAGCAGACTCCACATCATTTATTAAATCATCGATATTTTCAAGGCCTACGGAGAGTCTGATGAGATCCGGTGAAACGCCGGCGGCTGCAAGTTGCTCGTCATTCATCTGTCTGTGCGTTGAGCTGGCAGGGTGCAGACAGCAGGTTCTGGAATCGGCGACGTGAGTCTCTATTGAAGCTAATTTGAGATTTCCCATGAAGTCTTCTGCCTCTTTGCGGCCGCCCTTTACGCCGAAGCTTATTACGCCGCAGGAACCTTTTGGAAGGTACTTGGACGCTAAAGCGTAATATTTATTTGAAGAAAGATTAGGGTAATTTACCCAGGAAACTTTATCATTTTTCTCAAGAAATTCAGCCATTTTCATGGCGTTGCCGCAATGACGTTCCATGCGGACCGGAAGGCTTTCCAATCCCAGATTTAAAAGAAAAGCACTTTGCGGCGAAGGCGTTGAACCAAAATCACGCATCAGCTGAGCGACTGCTTTGGTTATAAAGGCGCCTTCGAGACCGAATTTCTCAGAGTACGTTACTCCGTGGTAGCTTTCGTCAGGAGTGCAAAGGCCAGGGAATTTGTCAGGATACCTTGTCCAGTCAAATTTACCGCTGTCTACTATACAGCCGCCGATGGTTGCAGCGTGTCCCTCCATGTATTTTGTCGTGGAATGAGTGACTATATCGGCGCCCCATTCAAAAGGCCTGCAATTGACAGGCGTTGCAAAGGTATTGTCTACTATGAGGGGAACGCCGTGATTGTGAGCAGCCTTTGCGAACTTTTCTATATCTAAAACCGTAAGGGCGGGATTTGCTATGGTTTCTCCGAAGACAGCCTTGGTGTTAGGCTTGAAAGCAGCGCTCAGCTCTTCTTCGGAGCAGTCGGGATCGACAAACGTAAAATCTATTCCCATCCTCTTCATAGTTACGGCGAATAGATTAAAGGTTCCTCCGTATATGGTCGATGAGGATACTATATGATCGCCGCAGGAGACGATGTTGAAAACAGTGTAGAAATTGGCGGCCTGTCCTGAGCTTGTAAGCATTGCTGCACTTCCGCCCTCAAGCATGGCTATCTTTTTAGCCACCATGTCGCATGTAGGATTGGAGAGTCTCGAATACATGTAGCCATCGGACTCTAAATCAAAGAGCTTGCCCATATCTGCACTGGTATCGTATTTGTAAGTGGTGCTTTGCATTATCGGAAGCTGACGGGGCTGGCCGTTGCCGGGCTTATAGCCCCCCTGCACGCATATTGTTTCTATACTTTCCTTTTTCATAATTTATCTCCTTTACTGTCTAACTTGGCTTTTTTTGAATATATGATGATCAATGTTCCGTCTTTCACCGAAATCAAGCTGCGTTCTCCTGTGAACTCGTTACTGACGCCAAGGGGATAGCTGTTGCTTAAGCGGGCGTCTGATAAAGCGTATTTAAGGCCCTTTTCGTTTACGCCGACGGAAACGCTGCTGTGGGAAAATACGGAAATATAGCCATTTGACATGGCTTTGAAATTGATTTCACCGTTATGAACAGCCGTTATGATGCAGTCCTTATCAATGAGATAAGCTCGCCCGCCTTTTATGGCTATGTCTGCTACGCATTGAATATTGGCAAGGGTATGGTCTATTCTGCCTCCTGTGCCTCCGTATATGCAAAAAACTCTGTAGCCCTTTGACCAGCCTGTTTCTATGGCTGCGGCAGTGTCGGTGACATCCTTTTCGGCAGGCAAAGCGATGGTTTTCACTTCACATGGGACGTAGCCCAAGGAATCAAAGTCTCCTATTACTATATCAGGCGTTATGTCGATGCTTTTCAGATAAGCATATCCGCCGTCTGCTGCTATTACGAGGTCTTCTGAATTTGGATTTTCCGGCGGCAGGTAATATTCGCCTGCGCCGAATATATAACATATTGATTTATTGTTCATATTTTCTCCTGAAATCAATTTAATATATTATAATACTTTACATGTGGAAATTACAACAAAAAATTCCCCGAACGCCGAAAAGACGTATCGGAGAATTTGTAAGCTGCAGCCGATTTGCCGGCAGAAAACGTGCTGTCTCAAGACCGCTTTTCCTCTCAACTGAGATTTGTGCGGCCTGGGTTCTTATCTTCTGGGCTGAGGTCTGTTGGGGCGGCAGCCGCAGTCGTTAGGTTTGCCGTGGTCGTCCGGCCTGCCGTGATGATCCGGTTTGCCGCAGTCGTCTCTGTCCGGCTTTTCATCGCAGTCGCAATCACAGCAGTCGTCCTGCTCGCCGCCTGTGCTTCCGCAGTTTTCCGCCGTATCCTCCGGCCTGATCTGGTTAGGGAAAAGCGGAGGGAAGGTGGTGCAGATAGCGTTCTGCTGCACAGGAGCCTGGGCGTATCCTGTGGAGAGGACGCAGAGCTGAACCGGCACGATGATTTTTTTCTCGCAAGTCACACATATCGCGATGATCAGATTGCCTGATACGCAGCCGTTGTTGTCTACCGTCAGGTCCCTGCCGCAGTTGTTGGTAGCAAGTCTGGCTTCGCAGGCCGAATTGCAGAATTCCGTAAACCTAGGAAGGAAAGCGGTGTCAAGCGCCGACGGCATGCAAATTTCAAAAAAGTTGGTAAGTACCAGCGGCTGTGACTCCTCCGCTATGTTGACATTGGTGCATACGGTGAACACCGTATCATTGTTGCAGCTGTCGCAGAGAAGCAAATCCAGCTCGATTATAACATTTCCGGTGATGGCGATGTTCTGGGTGCCGAATATAGGCGTACCCATGCATCTGTCATCGCAGTTGTCCGTTTCCGCGTACAGAAGTTTTTCTGAGAAGTTGCCGTCTACGCCGACAACGGTGAGATATTCACCTTTGCAGTTCTGAAGAAAAGTGGCGCCCGAGATACTCGTATTTACATCTAGTTTCAAGTTGCACGGGTCGTCAACGTTGTAGGGGTTAAAGCTCCTCTTGCATCTTATATCTATAACTCTTTTTACTCTGTGACCTGCCGGTATCTGAGGCGTGAAAGACTGATTCTGTACAGTTTTCATGCCCTGCAGGTTGAATAAAACCGCATCGAATACCTTTTGCACATAGATAGGCTCAGATTTGAGGCTGTCGATGTCTCCGTTGAATTCACAGAGGGTATTGGCGTTACAGCAATTTTGATAGAGGTCTTGGGAAACCCTTCCACCAAAGCAGCTCATATAATTTACCTCCTTAAATGGTCCAATATCTTTCTCTGATAATATATGAAAAAATGCAAAAGTGTGTTACAATGAAAGTGTGCCCGCCAGATGCGGCGCTATTTAAATCCTTATCATCAGGAAAAGGGGAGACAGAATGGAAAATTTAAAAATCAGAACACTTGACTGCGGCGTAAGAGTTGTGACGGAGAGAATACCTCACGTCAACTCGGTGGCCATAGGAATATGGGTCAAAAACGGCGCGGTGGACGAATATAAAAAAGTATCGGGGATTTCCCACTTCATCGAGCATATGATGTTCAAAGGCACCGAAAAGCGCAGCGCCAGGCAGATAGCCGAAGACATAGACAAGATAGGCGGACAGATAAACGCTTTCACCGGCAAGGAAGCCACCTGCTATTATGTGAAATCCCTCAACACACATCTCTTCGACGGAGCCGAAGTTCTCGTAGATATGCTGAACAATTCAGTGCTCGACAGCCGCGAGATGACCAGGGAAAGAAAGGTAATATGCGAAGAGATAAAGATGATCGAAGACCAGCCTGACGATCTTGCCCACGATACAGTGACGGAACTGGTATTCAAGGGCAGCCCGCTGGCCAATTCCATAATAGGGACGCCGACTTCACTGAAAGGCATCACCAGGCCCGTTATCACGGAATACAAAGAAAAGACATATACCAGAGACTCCATAGTCGTTTCCGTCGCCGGAAATATCGACGAAGAAGAGATATATTCATATCTTGAAGATAAATTCAGCCGGCTGCTGCCGTCCAGAGAAGAGCATCAGAGCGCAGCAAAAGAGCATCAGAATGAAGCAGAGCTTCAGGCGCAGAAAGCGGCAGGAGAGCCGGACGGCAAACCGTCGTGCAGAGTCATCGTCAAGGACATACAGCAGTCACATATCTGCATGGCAGTTAAGACCATTGACCTGGCAAACCCGAGATATTACGACTTTTCTGTGCTGAATAATATCATGGGCGGAAGCATGAGCTCGAGGCTTTTCCAAAATATAAGAGAGGAAAAGGGCCTTGCTTACAGTGTCTTTTCAATGAACAGCTCTTTCAGCACTTCCGGATATTATAATATATACGCCGGCGTCAGCCACGACAAGATAGGAAAGGCTGTGGACGGAATCAGGGAAGAACTGGACGCGCTGGACGGGAAAGGCGTCACGGAGGAAGAACTTTCCATGTCAAAAGAACAGCTCAAGGCCAGCTACATATTCGGCCAGGAAAACGTGGCCAGCAGGATGTTCACCACAGGAAAAAATCTGCTGCTTCTGGGCAAAGTTTTTACAGCCGAAGAAGTCCTCGACGGCATCGACGCCGTAAGCTTAAAGAGCATTGACGATATAAAGCATGTAATCTGTAATACGGACAATTACTGCGCCGTCTGCGTTACAGACAAGAAAATAAATTTGAAGAAAATGATAAAATAGCGGGGAGCGAAACGAAAGATAATGACTGAGGAGATGAAGCTTGCCGGAATAAAAGCCGGAGGTGAGACATACGAAATAAGGGTAATAAGCAAAAGCGGCGTATTGCCCGGCTATGAGACGGAGGGATCCGCGGGGGCCGATCTCAGAGCGTATCTGAAGGAGCCGGTAACTCTGATGCCCGGCGAGAGGAAGCTGATTCCGACGGGACTATACGTTCAGCTGCCAAAGGGCATAGAAGCCCAGGTCAGAGCCAGGTCGGGGCTTTCCATCAAGCATGGCATCGGGCTGGTCAACGGAGTAGGAACTGTGGACAGCGACTACAGGGGAGAATGGCAGGTGCCCATGATAAATTTCAGCAGCGAGCCTTATACGATCCACGACGGCGATAGGATAGCGCAGGTGGTGTTTTCAAGCTATATAAGAGCCGATTTTAAACTGGTTGAGGAAATAGATAAAACAGAAAGAGGAGACGGAGGTTTCGGCCATACGGGCATAAAGTGATTGTCGCCGATGGCTTATTGGGCCATCGGGAACGGAAGCGGATTCCGCCTCAAAATAAAAGGAGATATAGATGTTACTCAGAGAAGATTTGGAAAGGCGGGAATTTGAGATGCTTTCGCCTCTCGCCGTCAAGAGCGCCCAGTCAAAGGGCAGAGCGGCAGAAGAAGAAAAGTGCAGAATGAGAACTGAATTCCAGCGTGACAGAGACAGGATAATACACTCGAAAGCTTTCAGACGGCTGATGCATAAGACCCAGGTCTTTCTCGCGCCGGAGGGAGATCATTTCAGAACCAGGCTCACTCATACCATAGAGGTTTCCCAGATAGCGAGGACCATAGCCAGAAGCCTCAATCTGAACGAAGACCTGACCGAAGCCATCGCCCTGGGCCATGACCTGGGTCATACGCCTTTCGGCCACAACGGTGAAGAAGTCCTGGACGAAGTTCATCCGGGAGGATTTAAGCACAACGTGCAGAGCCTGAGGGTCGTGGACGTGCTGGAATCGACCCAGTCGAGAAACGGCATGAATCTCACTGCAGAAGTGCGTGACGGCATAGTCAATCATACGGGGAGAGCAATGCCCTTTACTATGGAGGGACAGATAGTCAAGATCAGCGACCGCATCGCTTATATTAACCACGACATAGACGACGCGCTGAGAAGCAGCGTGATTTCCATGGAAGATATACCAAAGTCATCTCTCCAGCTGTTCGGGTACAGTCACAGGGAGAGGATAGACAACATGGTGACCGACGTGATCGTCAACAGCCAGAATAAAGATAAAATAACCCAGAGCGACAGCTTCAGGGAAGAACTGCTGAAGCTGAGGAGCTTTATGTTTTCCAACGTCTACAAGAGCAGCAGGGTAAAGAGGGAAGAAGACCTGGCGAAAGTCGAGGTGGTCATAAAATCTCTCTACGAATATTTTCTGAAGAATCCTGAAAAGCTCCCCGAGGACCTGCAGCAGATAGCTGTACGCGACGGTATCAACGAAGCTGTCAAGGATTACATAGCCGGCATGACCGACAGATTCGCCCTCAGCCTCTATACGGACCTTTTCGTGCCAAAGGGATGGAAATAGCTTTGCCGGAGAAAATAATGAAGATATAAGTTTCTTAGCAGAAATAATACAAAACATAAAAAAGGAAATAACTCATTTTTTGCGTATAAAGAACATATATTGATGTTTTTGGAGCTTAAAATGAGTTTTTCTTTTAGCAAAGATGCTGTAGATGAATTGAAGAGCCAGATAGACATAGTGGACGTTATCGGCAGAGCCGTGCAGCTCAAGAGAGCCGGGGCCAACTACAAGGGGCTTTGTCCTTTTCACAACGAGAAGACCCCTTCTTTTGTCGTATCTCCGCAAAAGCAGATATTCACCTGCTTCGGCGGCTGCGGCGCTTCGGGAGACGTGGTTTCTTTCGTCAAGCGCTACTATAATCTGGACTTTAACGAGGCCGTGGAAAAGCTGGCCGGAGAATACGGCATAGACATAAAGAGAACCACTTACAGCGACGACAGAGAAAAATATTATGAAATAAACAGAGAAGCCGCCAGATTTTTTTACAAAAGCATGACTGAAAGCAAGAATGCCGGGTATACATATATTCATGGAAGAGAAATATCTGACAAGACCATAGCCAAGTTCGGACTGGGCTACGCTGACGAAAGCTGGGACAGTCTCTACCGCCATTTCAAGGAAAAGGGGGTCGATGAAAAGCTCCTGCTGGAGCTGGGGCTGATCTCCGAAAAGGGAGGCAAATATTTCGACAAGTTCAGAAACAGAGTCATGTTTCCCATAATCAATCCAAGCGGCAAAGTCATAGGCTTCGGAGGAAGAGCCCTCAGCAACGAAGTCATGCCCAAATATCTGAATTCACCTGAAAACAAGGTTTTCCAGAAGAAGAACAATCTGTACGCCCTCAACATAACCCGACAGGAGATGGGCAAGGAGGGAATGGCGATAATAGTAGAAGGATATATGGACGTCATTTCCCTTTATCAGAACGGCGTTAAGAATGTTGCGGCTTCGCTGGGCACAGCTCTTACGGAAAACCAGGCCAAACTGGTGGGAAGGTACACAAAGAACGTTGTTCTTTCATATGACGCCGATGCCGCGGGACAGAAAGCCGCGCTGAGGGGAATAGACGTGTTAAAGCACGAAGACTGCAAAGTAAAAGTGCTCCACGTAACTGACGGCAAAGACCCGGACGAATACGTGAAAAAAAACGGACGGGAAGCTTTCATGAAGCTGGTTTCAGAGGCTCTGCCATATACCGATTATAAACTGCAGGCGGCCAAACGCGGCCTGAATGTTGAAAGCGAAGAGGGGAAGCTTGATTACATGAAGAGAACAGCTCCCATACTCAAGGAACTCGGCCCTGTGGAAGCAGATATTTATACCAAAAAAATCGCCAGAGATATTGGAATTTCAGAAAATGCAATAAAATTGGAAATCCTAGGCAATAATAATGACAGCGGTGAAAAGCACAGATTTCAGCCAAGACAGGATAGGGAAGAAAAAACTTCCTCGCTTTCAGCTATGGAGATAACGGTGCTGAAATGCGTTTTCACAGAACCAAAGCTTACTGAAGAGCTGCTTTCCGAAGAAGAGCTGTTTCAAAGCAGCCTTGGAAGGAAGATCATAGATATCATTTTTGAACTTTACGGCCTGAACGGAGATTTCAGCTTGGGTCAGGTTTCCGACCGTCTCGAGCCCGATGAAAGCAAATATATTTCAAAAGCTCTGGACAATATCGCGGTAGCCGGCAACGCGGAGGAAATAATGCGTCAGTGTGTGGACAAGCAAAAGATAAGCCGGCTCAAGTCAAGAGAGGAAAGGGTTCTGGCCATGCTGTCGATGGCAGACGAAGAAAACAATACGGAATCGGCGCGGAAACTCACGGTGGAATTGATGGAAATACAGAAAGAAATAAAGGTACATGGGGGAAAGTTTTATGTCAATGGAAAAAATTAACGATTACGATGTAAAAGACAATTTAAAATCAGACGACGACGGCTCCGATGATAAAAAGCAGGAACTTTTGAACGTCCTGTTGGAAAAAGGCAAGCAGGGGAAAAATCAGCTGACATATTCGACCATCGCGGATGTTCTCGAGTCCGCAGATTTAGATAAGAATCAGATGGACGATCTATACGAAGTCCTCATGTCAAAGGGGATAGAAATAGTGTCAGAGACAGAGCCTGACGACTTTGACGAGATCATGCTCAGAGAAGAGGCTGAGGCTGATGATGAAGATCTGATCGTCGACGAGGCCGGCGAGATAGATCTGGAATCTACCATTCCAAAGAGCATAGCTGTAGACGACCCGGTGCGCATGTATCTTAAGGAAATAGGCAAAGTTCCGCTCCTTACAGCAGATGAAGAGATAGAGCTGGCAAAGAGAATGGAGCACGGCGATGAAGAAGCAAAAAAGAGGCTCTGCGAAGCGAATCTCAGGCTGGTAGTAAGCATTGCCAAGCGCTATGTTGGACGCGGAATGTTGTTCCTCGATCTGATTCAGGAAGGAAATCTGGGCCTCATAAAGGCTGTAGACAAGTTTGATTATACAAAAGGATACAAGTTTTCAACCTACGCCACCTGGTGGATAAGGCAGGCCATAACCCGCTCCATAGCGGATCAGGCCAGAACCATAAGAATACCTGTCCACATGGTGGAGACGATAAACAAGCTGATAAGAGTTTCAAGGCAGCTGCTGCAGACCTACGGTAGAGAGCCGACGCCTGAGGAAATAGGCGTGGAGATGGGTATTTCCGTGGAAAAAGTACGGGAAATACAGAAGATAGCCCAGGAACCTGTGTCACTTGAAACTCCTATAGGCGAGGAAGAGGACAGCCATCTGGGAGACTTCATTCCGGACGAAGACGTTCCTGCACCTGCAGAGGCAGCGGCCTTTTCCATGCTCAAAGAACAACTGGTCGAAGTGCTGGACACTCTGACCGACAGAGAGCAGAAAGTACTCAAGCTCAGATTTGGCCTCGAAGACGGCAGAGCCAGAACACTTGAAGAAGTGGGAAAGGAATTCGACGTTACGAGGGAAAGGATAAGGCAAATCGAGGCGAAAGCCTTGAGAAAGCTCAGACATCCTAGCAGAAGCAAGAAGTTGAAGGATTATTTAGAGTAAAAATGATAAAATTGACCGAGAGGCTCAAGGCCATCGCAGATGAAATAGACAAAGGAGAAAAAGTAGCCGACATCGGCACAGACCATGGTTTTTTACCCATATTCCTCTGGGAAAACGACATTTCCCCCGAAGTCATCATGACCGATATAAGCGAAGGCTCCCTGAAAAAAGCTGAAGAAAACTGTCTCATGCTGCATCCCGGGCACAGTTTCGACCTGCGGCTTGGCAGCGGCCTTGAAGTTATTCAGCCGGCAGAGGCGGACTGCATCGTAATGGCAGGAATGGGAGGCATACTGATGACTCAGATTTTGTCAGAGGATTTAAGCAAAACCCGCTCTTTCAAAAAACTGATTCTGCAGCCGCGCAACAATCCCGGAATTTTAAGGCACTGGCTATATAACAACGGTTTTCATATTTCCAGGGAGCAGCTGGCCCGGGAAGGAAAATATATATGTGAAATAATCACTGCCCGCCGCGGCGAGAGGGCTGTGATAAGAAGCCTTGAAGCCGACAGGATAGAATACCAGTATCCTCACAGCCTGATAGATTTCAGAGGGCCGCTGACATGCGAGTTCCTCTCACGCAAACTTAACGAAGAGAAGAGAATCCTGTCAGGCATGATGAAAGGTAAAAATCCTGATAAAAAAGAAATGAGAAGTCAGGAATACAGGATAGATTATCTGGAAAGGCTGATAAAAAAATTATGAAGACAAGAGAGCTCCAAGGGATAATAGAAGATATGGCTCCTCTCAGCCTGCAGGAGGACTGGGACAATTCAGGATGGCAGATTCTGCTTTCAGACGGCCCGGACGGCGGCGAGGAGATAAACAGCGTGCTTGTCGCCATGGAGGTGACCTCAAAGGTCATAGAAGAAGCTTCCTGCTGCGGAGCCGATGTGATAGTAGCCCATCATCCTCTAATCTTCGGCTCATTGAATAAAATTGACCGTAATGATATTACGGGAAACTTGGTCATAAAATTGATAGAATCAGACATCAGCGTATATGCAAGCCACACTCCTTTTGATAAATGCGAGGGCGGCAACAACGACTATCTGGCCGGCATACTGCGTTTGCTGGATATAAGCCCGATGAAGACTGACCTTTCAGGATACTGCAGAGAAGGCTTTGTAGACGGAGAATGCAGCATAGGAGAATACATAGAGCAAGTATGCAGCTGGCTGAGGATAAGCCGCGATATGGTAAGCTTCTGCGGAGACCTGTACCATAATGCAGGTAAAATAGGACTCTGCACAGGTGCAGGCAGCGAATTCATCCATGCGGCCAAAGAAGCGGGCTGCGATTTGTTCATCACAGGAGACGTGAAATACCACACGGCCCAGACGGCAAAGGAAATGGGACTCAACGTGCTGGACATAGGGCATTACGGAAGTGAAAAGATCTTCACGGACAATATGGCTTCATATTTGAGAAATAACTGCGACATTGAAATCATAAAATCCACCGAGGATTTAAATCCTTTTTTATCCATATAGACACAGACAGAAAGAAAGATAGACACATACAGAAAGGGGCATGAGGGGAAATATGAAAGAAAAGAAGAAAAAAGATAATTCACTTTTGGCGAAGGTAGTAGTGATATTGATCATCGCCGCCGTTGTTATTACATACTCCATATCTTTCATATCTTATTTATTTTAGTTTTATTTTGGGTAGAGCAGACAGTCGCGTCTCCGTCCTGAGCTTTTCAGGCCGAAGATGAGGAAAGTCCGGGCTCCGCAGGGCAGGATGCCGGATAACGTCCGGCGTAGGTAACTATAGGGAAAGTGCAACAGAAACATTCCGCCGAAACGGATAATGCCGTGGTAAGGTTGAAATGGTGAGGTAAGAGCTCACCGGCGGCATGGAGACATGCCGGCCGTGTAAACCCCATCCGGAGCAAGACCAAAGAGGGGCCAAAAGGCAGTTGCTCGCTGCCTCCCGGGAGGTAGGTCGCTGGAGCTTGTCAGCAATGGCAAGTCGAGATAGATGATTGTCAAATACAGAACCCGGCTTACAGCTCTGCCCAATTTAAATTATATAATCTGCTTAAATCAAATAATAACAGGTGAGAGGAAAGGTAAAAATCTTATGAAAAAGAAATTGAGTTTAGTCCTGCTGTGCTTCCTGATGGCTCTGGGAATTTTAGGACTGTCAGGCTGCGGTGACAAAGAAAAAACTTCTATCCCGGATGCGGAGGAAGAAACGAAGGAACCTGAGTATGCTTCCCTAGGCGAAGCTCCTGAGCCTGCCAATGCAGAAGAAGCATCATACGGAGGATTTACCGCGCAGTACGATGCCGACAGCTGGATGTTCGACTCCACCTTGATGGGGCAGTTCGTTTTATACGACAAGGAGGATTACGATTCAAACAGCGATTCCCTTGATAACATCAACGTAAGAGTTTCAGAGGATTTTGAAGGTCCGTTTACGGAAAAGGATATGAATACGCTGATAAATCAGCTTAACCTGATGGGAGCCTCCACGGGCTTTAAAATCATCAGCAATGAACTGAAAACCTTTGAAGGAGAGCCTGTGATCTATTACGAAGCTGAGACGAAGCTTACCGATGAAATGCTGGATATGCTGGTAGAGGACGGATCCGTCACCGAGGCTGACCTAGAAGCCATGGGAGGAAGAGAGTATCTCATCAGTATGCCGGCTTCCAAACAGATTGGCATCAACGCCATCATCGACGGCAAAGCTATCACCATTACAGGTACATATAAAGATACACCTGACAAACTGCTGGAAGCGATAAAACTGCTCATCAAGACAGGAAAGGTTGGTTAAAGGATAAAGTAAAACCGCCGGTTCATCGGCCTTGCAGACGCATGACAAGATTCATGGTGATGTGCAATGGCTGGAGTACCGGCGGTTTTTGTATGGTCGCTTTTTGCTCAGCCGCATTCTGCAGAAGCGAAGCGGCTGAGCCTGAAAAGAGTCTGAATCAAAAGGCCACTTTCATGAAAAGCGCGATGCAGCAGAGAATGATGGCGAAAGGAACATATACGAACTTTCCTATGCAGTACCAGAGCATGCCTTTCGGCCTGCCGCCGCCTTTGTTGATTTCATGCAGCAGCTGGTCTTTTTTCATGATCCAGAACCACGACAGCGCTCCCAGAGTGGCTCCTATCGGAATTATGTATATGGATACCAGATCCATCCACGGACCCCATTTGGCTATCGGTTCCATGAAAAGCCCCGCCGCCAGACAGATGAGGCAGACGATGGTGACGACAGCTTTTCTGCCGAGACCGGGACACTTGTGCATTATGGACTCGCTGACGGCTTCCAGCATATTCTGCAGAGAGCTTATGCCTGCAAATATCATGGCTATGTAAAGGATAACCGCGAAAAAACCGCCGAAGGCGATATCCTGCAGTATGGTAGGCAGCGTCACGAAGAGTAGGCTTGGACCAGCGCCCACGTCGAGGCCGTAGGCAAAGCACGACGGTATAATTACGAGAGCCGCCACGAGAGCTGCAATAGTGTCAAACAAAGCGGTCTTGAGAGAAGCAGCCACCACGTTTTCCTTTTCATCGAGATAAGAACCGTAGACTATCATGCCGCTTCCTGTTATGGAGAGAGAAAAGAACGCCTGACCCATGGCCCATATCCATACTAGAGGATCCTTAAGTTCTTCCCATCTCGGAGTGAACATGAATTTGTAACCCTCCGCCACCCCGGGGAGAAAGGCGATCCTCACCGCCAAAACTGTGAATATTATGAAAAACAGCGGCATCATGATCTTATTGGTCTTTTCTATGCTCTTGGCACCCAGCATCAGCGTTAGCAGCGTGCCTACGATGACTATGATGTGAAAGGGTACCACGGAAAAGTCGGAGCCGGAAAAGGAATTGAACCAGTCCTGAGTATCGGCTTTCATCAGCTCGCCGGTGATGGAACTGGCGAAAGCCTTGAGAACGTAGGACACTATTACGGCATAGCCTATGGCTATGCACATGGATCCTGCCAGGGGCAGCCAGCCCAGTATTCCTCCGGCCCTGCCTAGGCGAGGGCCTCTGGTACTCCAGGCATTTTCATAAGAGCCTACTGTTCCTGTCTTGGCACGTCTGCCCATGGCAAATTCGGAGGGCAGGCCGACAAGGCTGAAAATAAAGATGAACATCAGATATATCAGCAGAAAAGCTCCTCCGCCGTTTGAACCCATCTTGTTGGGAAATCCCCAGACGTTGGCCATTCCCACCGCCGAACCCACGGAAGCGAGGATAAATCCCCATCTCGTCATTATGCTGTGGCTTTTGTGTTTAGTATTCATAGAACCTCCTAATTCTGCTTTACGGACAGTGCCTCCAAAAGCTTTACATCGCCGTGCTTTTCTTCAAAGTAGTTCAAAGTGAACTGATTGGCGAAAAGTATAAGCGGTCTTTCAAAGTGGTCGAAGACAAGCATCGTCCTAGAATCAAGCAATGATTTTAGTTTCTCCAGATTGTCCGTTTCGACCCAGCGGGCGAGGGAAAAGTCCAGTCTGTCCATCCGAATCTTCGCATTGTACTCGTTTTCCAGGCGGTACTGGAAGACTTCAAACTGCAGCTGTCCGACAGCGCCTATTATTACTTCGTTGTATTGATTGCGGTAGACCTGTATGGCGCCTTCCTGCGCCAGCTGAGAAACGCCTTTCTGGAACTGCTTTGCTTTCATCGTGTCCTTTGGAGTTACGAGGGCGAACAGTTCAGGCGGGAATGTGGGCAGAGGCTCGAAAAACAGAGGCTCTTTTCTCGTGGAAAGGGTGTCTCCGATCTGATAGTTGCCAGTATCGTATATACCGATTATGTCTCCGGCGATGGCGGTCTCCACGTTTTCTCTGGCGTTGGCCATCAGCATGGTGGACTGGGCCAGCTTCATCTCCTTGCCTGTGCGTGAGAGCCTGACAGTCATGCCTCTTTCAAAGGTTCCGGAGCATATCCTGAAAAAGGCCAGCCTGTCTCTGTGGGCCGGATTCATGTTGGCCTGTATCTTGAATATAAAGCCGCTGAAGAAATCGTCTTCAGGGTTTACTTCTCCGTCCGTCGTCCTGCGCGGACCAGGGGAAGGGGACATGTCGAGGAAATGCTCTAAAAACGGTATGGTGCCGAAATCAGCCAGAGCCGAGCCGAAAAATACGGGAGAAAGCTTTCCTTTAGAGACTGCCTCCATATCGAAAGGGTTGCCGGCGCCTTGTATAAGCTCTATTTCATCGCGCAGCGCTTTGAGGTTAAAGCCTGAGACTTCATTCTCCAGTTCAGGACCGAAAACTCCGTCGCCGCCCAGTTTGATAGTCTTATCCGCTTTGTACAGGACGACTTCATTTTTTAGAATATCATATATACCCTGAAAGTTGAGGCCGCATCCTATTGGCCAGGTTACCGGCACGGAGGGAAGTCCGAGGACGTCCTCCAGCTCCTGGATCAGGTCAAAAGGATCCTTGGTCTCTCTGTCCAGCTTGTTTATGAAAGTGAATACGGGTATTTCACGCATGGAACAGACTTTGAAAAGCTTCCTCGTCTGTGCTTCGATTCCTTTAGCTCCGTCGATGACCATGACAGCGCTGTCCACCGAGGTCAGTATCCTGTAGGTGTCTTCTCCGAAATCGTTGTGACCGGGAGTGTCCATTATGGAGATCACTTTCCCTGCGTATTCGAACTGCATGACGGAGGAAGTGACAGAGATTCCTCTCTGCTTTTCGATCTCCATCCAGTCTGAGGTGGCGAACTTATCGTTCCTGCGCGCCTTGACGGCGCCTGCCTGACGTATGGCTCCGCCGTGGAGCAGCAGCTTTTCAGTCAGAGTGGTCTTGCCGGCATCGGGATGGGAAATGATGCCGAATATCCTTCTTTTTTGTATTTCTTCCTTTCTGGTAGTCATAATGTTTCCTTTCTAAAAAAGTCACTTAGAATATAATATCATAATTGTTGAATTTGTAAATAATTTGTTGTATAATACCTACTCGTGAGAAGAAAAAGAGGTAGAATAAATGGAAGAAAAGAGAGAATTACATGAAAACAAGATGGGCACCATGCCGGTGAGAAAACTGCTGCTCAGCATGGCCTGGCCCGCCATACTGTCCATGACCATCAATGCGCTTTACAACGTTGTGGACAGTATTTTCGTTTCGAGGGTGAGCGAGGATGCGCTTACCGCCGTATCCATCGTAAACCCGGTTCAGATGATGATCATAGCTCTGGCCGTAGGCAGCGGAGTAGGTATCAATTCGCTGATAGCCAGGAGACTGGGAGCAAAAAATCAAGAAGAAGCCGATAAGGCAGCCAGCACCAGCATAAGGATAGGATTATTCAATTATCTGGTGTTTTTAATCATAGGTGTTTTTTTGACAAAAGCATTCGTGTCAGGATACGCGGATGAGGGGAGCTATATATATGAGAGCGCATGTCAGTATCTCGCTATAGTCTGCATAGGCTCGCTGTTTACCAACATAGAGATCGTGCTGGAAAAGGTTCTCCAGTCTACGGGTAACATGGTGGCTCCTATGATATGCAGTCTTACAGGCGCGATAGTAAACGTGATACTCGATCCAATACTCATCTTCGGATATTTCGGACTGCCGAGGATGGAAGTGGCAGGAGCGGCACTGGCCACTGTCACGGGCCAGTTCTTCAGCATGATAGTAGCCATAATTATCATCGTCAGAGGAGAGCATCTGGTAAATATAAGATTCAGAGGGTTTAAAATCGACTGGAAAGTGGTCAAGGATATATATAAAGTAGGATTTCCATCAATAGTGATGCAGTCCATCGCTTCCGTCATGGTTATATTCTATAACATGATACTGGTGGCTTATTCCACCACAGCGGTGGCAGTTCTTGGAATATACTTCAAAGTTCAGTCCTTCGTGTTCATGCCGGTGTTCGGCCTCAATCAGGGAGCTATGCCTATAATGGGCTACAACTACGGCGCGAGAAACAAGGAAAGACTGATGAAAACCTACAAGGAAGCTTTTAAGGTGGCCGTCATCGTCATGGCGCTGGGAACTTTGCTGTTCCAGCTCTGTCCGGAGCTGATACTGAAGATGTTCGACGCTTCATCGGACATGCTGGCGATAGGAGTACCGGCTCTGAGACTGATAAGTATATGCTTCATTCCGGCAGCTTTCGGCATAATCACGGGAACTCTGTTCCAGGGAACAGGGCACGGCATGCTCAGCCTGTACGGCTCATTGATAAGACAGCTTCTGGGAATACTTCCGCTGGCGTATATACTCATAAGGATAGGCGGAGTTACGCTGTCATGGCTTGCTTTCCCTCTGGCGGAAATTCTGGGAATCCTGTACAGCGCCATATGTCTGAGACTGTTGTATAAGAGGGAACTGTCGAAGCTGTAGAGAATTCATATAATAGAAAAGCAAAACGCGTCTCGATCTTGCCCGGGCGGCAGAGGGAAGGACGCGTTTTTATATGCAATTATTTTGAATATAAATTATTCTTATGCTTTTTCCTCCGCTTTCTGCGCTTTCTTCGACGGCGCGAATCCATCTCGACAAGGTCAAATATAAGGGGATCTCTGATGAGATGGGACCATACGGTGTATGTCGCTCTGACAAAGTCGTCGTTCAGCGGTATTTCTTCGTCTATGAGAGGACAGCTGTAAGGGAGATCCTCGTCATTGTATATGAGGGTGAGAATACCGTCCTCAGTTATGTGAGGCGTAAGGGGAAAAGTCCTGCACTGAAAGGGTCTCATTCCGCGGGGGCAATGAGGAGGTGTTTTGCAGCGCACGAAATATAGATTTCCCTGCCATGAATCGGGAAAATCATAGTCCTCGGCTCTTTCCACCGTCCATGAGAGCCAGCTGCAGTTTGGATCGTGGATTTTTTCCTCTCCCGGATGGAGGTATATACCCATCATCTCATCGCTGTAGTCGCCACTGACAGTGCAGCACGACGCACCGCAGAGTTTGCCGCAGTCATAGTTTATGGGAGATACTCTGTCAAGGAGTCTGTATATCGCTTTCCATTTTCTCTCAGTAATGATCGTCTTCATGATCATATTATATATCTATATGGCAAAACTGGCAAATGCCAGCAAAACCTTGACAAAACATTAGCGGAATATGAACGCTTAATCTTCACATTATGGTGCTAAAATATATTATCAATAATTTACGAGGTAAAATAATGAGACTTGGAATTGATGTAGGATCGACTACCGTTAAGTTGGTTTTGCTTGATGAAAACGACAATATAATATATCAGCGCTACGAAAGGCACATGTCCAGCGTATTCGACAAGGTAAAAGAGCTTCTGCAGGATCTGCATGATACTGAGGGCAACATAAATGTCAGATGCGTCATCACAGGCTCGGGGGGCCTGGCCTTATCTGAAAAAGTTCAGACTAAATTTGAACAGGAAGTGGTAACATGCTCTCTGGCCATAGAAAGGCTCATTCCGCAGACGGATGTGGCTATAGAACTGGGCGGAGAGGACGCTAAGATAACTTTTTTCGGCAGTGCGGTCGAGCAGAGGATGAACGGCACCTGCGCGGGAGGTACAGGCGCTTTTATAGACCAGATGGCCATACTTTTAAATACCGACGGCGACGGACTCAACGAGGCTGCTAAAGATTATAAGGTAATATACCCGATAGCGGCAAGATGCGGAGTGTTCGCCAAGACGGATATACAGCCGCTGATAAACGAGGGAGCGCCGGTAGAAAACCTGGCGGCTTCGATCTTCCAGGCAGTGGTCAACCAGACCATCAGCGGCCTTGCCTGCGGACGGCGCATCAAAGGCAATGTAGCTTTCCTCGGAGGCCCGCTTACATATATGTCTGAACTGAGAAAACGCTTTATAGAGACTCTCGGCCTTTCAAAGGATCAGGTCATCTTCCCGGAAAACTCCAAATACTTCGTCGCCATGGGAGCTGCTTTCATGGCGGACAAGTGCGAAGAAATCCATCTTGACACGCTCATCGAGAGGATAAGCGGCGTGGATAAGGAAACAATTTCTTCAGCGAAGCGAGTAGAACCGCTTTTCAGCGACGAAAAAGAATATGAAGAATTCAAGGAAAGACATGACAGGGCAAAGATAAAGAGGGCGGATATAAAAGAGGCTGAGGGACCACTGTTCTTGGGCATAGACGCAGGCTCGACCACCACCAAGGCGGCGGTGATAGACAGCGAAAAACGGCTTTTATACAGCTTTTATATGGGCAATGAGGGTAATCCTCTTGAAACAACCAGAGAAATGCTCAAGGAGGTCTACAGCCTCATGCCTGAAAAAGCATATATAGGAAATACTACGGTCACAGGATACGGCGAGGGTCTGATAAAGGCAGGCTTCAGCGCAGATTACGGCCTCATCGAGACTATGGCCCATTATAAAGCTGCTGAGGAATTTCAGCCGGGAGTGGACTTTATCCTCGACATAGGCGGCCAGGATATGAAGTGCATGCGCATAAAAGATCATGCCATCTATAATATAATGCTCAATGAAGCATGTTCTTCAGGCTGCGGCTCTTTCATAGAGACTTACGCCAAATCGGTGGATATGAAGGTGGAGGACTTCGCCAAGATAGGCATTCAGTCCAAGAATCCTGTGGACCTGGGAACCCGCTGCACGGTGTTCATGAACTCTATGGTCAAGCAGGCGCAGAAAGAGGGGGCGGATATAAGCGATATAGCCGCCGGACTTTCCTATTCCGTCATAAAGAACGCCCTCTACAAAGTGATAAAGCTGCGCAACCCTGACGAAGCCGGAGAAAAAATCGTGGTTCAGGGCGGAACTTTCTATAATGAATCGGTGCTCAGAGCCATAGAAAAAGTTCTGGGCAGGGAAGTCATAAGACCTGACATAGCAGGAATCATGGGAGCCTACGGCTGCGCCCTCAATTCGATGGCAAACTGGCAGGAGGATCATGTCTCTACTGTGGCGAAGGCAGAAGAACTGGATTCTTTCAAAGCCGGAACGACCAACGTGAGATGCGGCGGCTGTGAAAACAAATGCATGCTGACAATAACTAAGTTTGCCGACGGCACAAAGTACTACACCGGCAACAGATGCGAAAAGGGAGCAGGTAAGGCCGATTATCACAGCGATCTGCCCGATATCTACGAATACAAGCTGCAAAGGCTTTTCAGCTATGAGCCCCTTCCGGAAGAAGAAGCCAGGAGAGGCCATGTGGCGCTGCCTAGAGTGCTGAACATGTACGAGAACTATCCGTTCTGGTTCACCTTCTTCACCAAGCTAGGCTTCAGAGTCGTTCTTTCCCCTGATTCATCAAAGGAAATATACGAAAGGGGCATAGATACCATTTCCTCCGACACCGCCTGCTATCCGGCCAAACTGGTTCACGGCCATATCAAGGCACTCGTGGAAGCAGGAGAAAAGTGGATATTCTATCCTTGCGTCAACTACGAACAGCAGGAAGACGAAAGCGCGCAGAACCATTACAACTGCCCTATAGTGGCCACTTATCCGGAAGTGATAGCCAATAATATGAACGAGGTATTTGAGGAAGCGGGAGTCACCTTTACCCATCCTTTCGTTCCGTATGACAACGATAAGCGCCTCGTAAAGCGAATGACGGAAATCCTGGCGGATAAGAATATTTCGGAGAGCGAGATAAGACAGGCCATAATTGAGGCTCGCAGCGAAGAACTGAAGTTTAAAGAGGACGTGGCGAGAGAGGGAGAAAAGGCTCTCGAATACATAAGGAAGCACAACAAGAAAGCGATAATCCTTTCCGGCAGACCTTATCACCTCGATAAGGAAATCAACCACGGAATGAACAAGCTGATAACTTCTTACGATATCGCCGTACTGTCGGAAGACTCGGTATGCCATCTGGGAAATCTGCCTAGACCTATAAGGGTACTGGATCAGTGGACGTACCATTCCAGACTGTATAAAGCCGCCGACTTCGCCGGAACGAGAGACGACGTGGAGCTGGTTCAGCTCAACTCTTTCGGCTGCGGTGTGGACGCAGTGACCACAGATCAGGTGGAGGAAATCCTTGAAAACAATAATAAGCTTTACACTGTTCTCAAAATAGATGAGGGGACCAATTTAGGCGCAGCCAGGATAAGGATACGTTCTCTCAAAGCCGCCATGGAGGAGAGGAGCAAAAACAATATCCGCGCCAATCATAATCCTAAGCCTTTCGAGAGGAAATACTTTACAAAGGAGATGAAAGAGGAATATACGATTCTCATTCCGCAGATGTCTCCTATACATTTCCATTATCTTGAAGTAGCTATGAAGCAGAGCGGCTATAAAGCTGTTCTCGTTCCCCATGTGGATAAGAAATCCATCGACGAGGGGCTGAAATATATCAACAACGATGCCTGCTATCCTACGCTGGTCACATTGGGCAATATGATAAGCACTCTCAAATCAGGCAAATATGATTTAGACAGGACTGCCGTCATAATGTCGCAGACGGGAGGAGGCTGCAGAGCCAGCAACTATATTGCGCTGCTGAGAAAAGCCCTCAAAGATCTTGGCATGGAGCAGATACCTGTCATATCTTTCAGCATGGCAGGACTGGAATCCAATCCTGGTTTCAAGATAGGCGTTTCCATGGGTAAAAAGCTCATCATAGCAGCTCTCTACGGTGACCTTTTCCAGAGAGTTCTCTATGCGACGAGACCTTACGAAGAAGTTCCCGGCTCGGCTGAAGCGCTGATGAAGAAGTACGAGGAAGCCATCTTCCAAAACTGCAGGGACGGTAAGATTTCAACCTTTAAAAAGCTCGTTAAGCAGATAGTGGAGGATTACGATAATCTGCCGCTCAAAGACATAAAGAAGCCTAAAGTCGGCGTAGTCGGCGAGATCCTGGTAAAATACCATCCTGATGCCAACAACAATATAGTCGATATAATCGAGAAAGAGGGCGGAGAAGCCGTCGTCCTCGATCTGATAGATTTCTTCCTCTACGGAATGTACAGCAAGAAATTCAATTACGAAAAATTGTCGGGCTCATACAAGACATACAAGCTTAATCAGTTCGGCATAAGCCTGATAGAGTGGTTCAGAAAGCCTCTGAGAAAAGCTCTCAGAGAGAGCAAGCGGTTTGAGGAACCGTCCCATATTGAGCACACGGCGGCGGAAGCTTCGGAGATAGCTTCTATCGGCAATCAATGCGGCGAGGGGTGGCTGCTTACAGGAGAGATGATAGAGCTGATAAAAGGCGGGGCAACCAACATAGCCTGTCTGCAGCCTTTCGCCTGTCTGCCTAACCACGTTACCGGCAAAGGCATGCTTAAAGCTCTGAGGGAACGCTTCCCTAAAGCCAATATAGTGGCCATAGACTATGATCCGGGTGCCAGCGACACCAATCAGCTCAACAGAATAAAGCTGATGATGTCCGCAGCCCACAGAAACATGGAAAGCGAAGCAAGCCGGCAAAACGCAGAGGCTTGGCAGGAAGCAGGCAAAGCAGATAAATCCGCAGCTGCTGCGAATGATGAATTTGCAGAACCGAAAAAGTTCAAGCTGCCGGAACAGCCGCGCAGTCAAGAACATCAGCAGACACGAGAAAATGTCAAGCAGAGTCTGGATAAAAAACGCGTCCGTAAAAAAGAACGCGAGGTAAGCTGAAACGTGCGCTGATAGGCGCAATGCAAAAATAAACCTCCGGGGAGCCAATTGGCTCTTCGGAGGTTTTGTTTAGAAGAACTTTTTCAGAGAGACAGCATCAGCACTGCACAAGTCCCACGATCAAATATCCTGCGGCGGTAAGCACTGCGCCGCTCACGCCTCCGATTATTATATCAAAAAGCCCCAGCTGTTCTTTGGCAGCGCTCAGCATAAAAGCAAAGCAAATTACGATTGCAAGCGAACACATCGACTTGGCGCCGTCGAAAAAATACCTCATGAAATCCGCTAAGGTCATTATACGTCCGCCTATGTACATCACGGCCTGAACAGCGATCGCGGCCAGCAGGCCGTGAATCAGATCGTTGTCAAATATTAGTACAAATGCTATCAATACGATTATAGGGATAAGGGCATCGGCGGCATTAGGAGAAGCAGTAAAAGAAGTCGTTAATGACACTCCTTCACAAGGCTCGAGAGAGAGCAACATAAACATTCGTTTTGAGAGAAGAGAAAGCATCAAAAGTAAAACATTAACTTTGATCTTATGCATACTATTTGGATATATAGGCGCACACAGATATTATGTAGGCAAAATCGGAAGCGGAATTTTGTATACGTTTACTATAGGTGTTTTCTTGATAGGATGGATAGCGGACATAATAAGCATAGCCAGCGGTTCGTTTACGGACAGTCTGGGAGAACCGATTAGAAGATAGAAGGGTTATATATAGAAGGGTTGTATATAATATGGGAATTTTCGATGTTGTAAAAGACCAATTTCTCGACGTCATAGAATTTGAAGATACGTCTAACAAACTTATCGTATCTAAATTTCAAAGAGAAAGCGGCAATGACGAACTTAAACAAGGCTCAAAAGTGATCGTTAGAGAAAGCCAGTGTGCAGTTTTTCTAAAAGGCGGACAGCTGGCAGATATTCTGCCTCCCGGTACATATTCACTTAATACAGACAACATGCCTGTGCTGTCCACACTCAAAGCCTTTCCGACTCTGTTCATTTTTCCTGTGATTGCCGACCTGTATTTTGTAAGCACGAGACAGTTCATAGGCAATAAATGGGCGACTAAAACGCCTATAATGAAGCGCGATAAGGCCATGAATATGTTAAGAATACGTTCATTCGGAAATTTTTCTTTCAGGATCGTCGACGTGGCGTCGTTTATGAGAGAAATCTTTGGTACAAAAGGTATCGTAATGACATACGATATTGTTTCTTATCTGTCATCTCTGGTCACTGAAACATTTGCGGCCGTGATTGGAGAAACAGAAAAATCGGTGCTTGATCTTGCCACGGGGTATACGGAACTTGGCGATGTGCTTCAGGCCAAGCTCAACCAGCAGGTTGATGAAATAGGAGTTGAATTCAGCGACATAGTTGTAGAGAGTATTTCTCTGCCGGAGGAAGTGGAGAAACTGAATGATGAGCAGTCGGGTATAGGCATGGCAAAACAAGATATGCAGTCCTTTATGCATTATCAGACTGCGAGAGCCATGAGAGATGCTTCCCAGCAGGAGGGTGGATTGGCCGGTCTTGGCGCTGGAATGGCTCTGGGAAACACTATGGCGCAGAACATACAGGGAGCAGCCGGAACAACAGGTTTAGGCGCAGGAACTGCCGCAGGATCATCAGGCGGGCAAGGCGCGGCAAGCAAGGCAGACCAGTGAAGAGAGTTGAAAGCACTTCTCGACGAAGGTATCCTCACCCAGGAAGAATTTGATGCAGAAAAGAAACTGATACTTGGTAAAAAGTAAAGAATTGGAGAACTGTGCTGCTGCGGCTTGACTTCGCTCAGTATTGCTTTGCTTTTCGAAAAAGTTTCATTTTCGAAAAATTGTCCAATTATCTTGAATCGCCGGACTCATAGTGATATAATATGACCGAAAAAATTAACTACAGTTAGGAGGTGTCTCCATGGGAAGACACGGTACGATTGCCGGAAGAAAAGCGGCACAGGACTCTAAAAGAGCGGCGATGTTCACAAAATATGCCAGAATTATAACTGTCGCGGCTAAGGACGGAGGAGATCCTGAATATAATTCAGCATTGAGATTGGCAATAGAGAAGGCCAAGGCCATTTCCATGCCTAACGATAATATCACCAGAGCTATAAAAAAAGGAACCGGTGAACTGGCAGGCGAAACGTATGAAGAACTCAGATTCGAAGGTTACGGCGTAGCGGGAGTCGCTGTTATCGTAGAAGCTCTTACTGACAACACCAACAGAACGACTTCATCGGTAAGATCCACTTTCGACAAGTACGGTGGCAATCTCGGTTCTCCGGGATGCGTTTCATATATGTTCTCGAGAAAAGGTATCATCCTTATTGAAAAAACCGATGACATAGACGAAGACGCTCTGCTCGAAGTAGCTTTGGAAGCAGGCGCTGACGATATGACTGTCGGCGAGGACAGCTTTGAAATAGTGACCGACCCATCTGTACATACTGAAGTGCATCACGCACTGACGGAAGCCGGATATGAGATCGCCGAATCAGATGTGGAACAGGTACCTTCAGTCGAGTCGACGCCGACCGATCCTCACGACATCAAAATGCTTTCAAAGATGATAGAAACTCTTGAAGACAACGACGACGTACAGAAAGTATATACAAATTGTTCCATTGACTTATACGGGGAATAATTAAAAAGATTTGTGCTTATAATTAGAGTATTCCTGGGTTATTCGTCAGGGAATCATAATTGAACCTACATTTATGCATTGGGAACTCGGAGTTTTCGACGCGTTATGTCATGCCCCCTCGTTCAGGGGAAGACAGAGGCCAGAAACAGAGTACCCACCTATCTTGAGATAGGGCATCAATTATCTCCCTGACGGTACCCCGGGGCTTAATTCCAACAGCCGCGGGCTGTTGGTTTTTTAAAATAGATTCACCGTGTCAAGCCTTAAAGAGGCGCAAAGATATAAAAGCTAAAAACTGCAAAGGAAAAATAATAATCATGAATCATCTCACACCAACTGAAATAGCACAGACTATGACACAGATAGGAGTATCTAAATCCGAAAGTTCAATTAGGAAGCTTTTGGTAATGGGAGTCATGGCGGGGGCATATATAGCTTTCGCCGGAGCGGCTTCAACCATGGGAGCTTTTAATCTTCTATTCGAAGCTGACACCTACGGCCTGGGGAAAATACTCTGCGGAGCCATATTCACAGGAGGCCTGGTCATAGTAACTCTGGCAGGAGCAGAACTTTTTACGGGGAATTGCCTCATAACCCTTTCCGTAATAAAGAAAAAAACCACAGCAGCAAAAATGTTCAGAAACTGGGTGGTCGTTTACATAGCAAATTTCGCAGGCAGCGTCCTGGTCGCCTGGCTCGTATATAACTCAGGCATTTTGAATTCCGGAGGCGGATATCTCGGCGCCATGACCGTCAAGATAGCGGCGCAGAAAGTCAACATGACATTTTTTAGCTGTTTCGCCTCAGGCGTTCTGTGCAACTGGCTGGTCTGCCTCGCTGTATGGTCGGCAGCAGGCGCAAAAACTACTGCAGGTAAAGTGCTCGCGGTATTTTTCCCTATATGGATGTTCGCCACCTGCGGATTTGAACACAGCGTGGCCAACATGTACTTCATCCCGGCAGGCATACTGGCTTCAGCCAATGAAGCTTTCACGACGGTTTCGGGAGCGGCAGGCGAAGCTCTGGCAAACCTTAACTGGGCAGGGATGTTCGCTGAAAACCTGCTTCCGGTGACTTTAGGCAACATAGCCGGAGGGGTCATCTTTGTCGCCGTAGGATACTGGCTGGCGCTCAAGGAGGGCAGGTAATTTTAGATGCAGGGGACAGCGGATAAATCTGAAGGAGAGAAGAACAGATGGGCCTGATAGATTACACAGGAAAGCTTAATACACACGAAGACTGTCTAAAAGTAATCGAAAAGCTGGAAAAGGTCTGCCAGTACGTCGAAATCGTCGTAATTGATGAAAGGGAGACCGATGAACTTGTAGAACGCTTTAAGAGAATATGAAACGTTCTGCAAATATTTTTTCAGCGATGAAGAGATCGAAGAGATAGAAATTACAGAAAAAGAGCTGGAAGAATTTTTCGCAGGTCTTGATGATGCTGATTATGACGCTGAAGAAGAGGCGGCTGACGAAACAGACGAAGACGAAGTTGATATTTTCATAGGCGATCGTTCGGAAACAACTGATTTCGGATATGACGATATAGCTTTTTATGACAAAGATAACCGGTGTTTGCTGAATACCACTACCCACGAGGGTTATATCATGATCGATGATGATTTGGCAGACTAAATCTTAAATCTAAAAAAGAACCAGAGATAGAATCAAGATAGAGGAGAAAGACGATGTCCAATAAGCAGCTGACCGTGAGAGGTCTGATAATAGGCGCGCTGGGAAGCATAGTGCTGACCATGAGCTCCATGTTTATAGCTCTTAAGCTGAGCTCCGTGCCTTGGCCGATAATGTTCGTGGTTTTAGTGTCCATGTTTCTTCTGAAGCTTTGCGGCAATACCAATCTGCAGGAAATAAACGTGACTCAGACCGCCATGTCCGCAGGAGCCATGGTAGCAGGCGGCCTGGCCTTTACCATACCTGGAATATGGATGCTCAACCCTGAGGCGGAAGTGAGCCTGGCGGCGCTGCTCACTGTGACGCTGGGAGGCGTTATCCTGGGGCTGATATTTACTGCGCTGTTCCGCAAATATTTTATCGTGACGAAAGAACTGCCTTTCGCCATGGGACAGGCGGCCGCTGAGACGCTGAAAGTCAGCGACAAAGGAGACAGAAAAGTGCTGATGCTCTTCGTATCCATGATAGCCGCGGGAATTTTCACATGGCTGAGGGACTGGAAGATGAAGATTTCCAGCACTATTCTCAGCACAAAAGCTGCCGCTTACGGCTCTGCGATGGGAATATGGCTTTCGCCTATGCTGATTTCCATAGGATACATAATAGGTCCTGTAGTCATCGGCGTATGGTTTTTAGGCGCTTTGATAGGAGACTTCGGAATTCTGATAGGAGGCGTGGAACTGGGGCTGTGGAATTCCCAGACTGCCGCTGATATAAAATCTTCGCTGGGCATCGGACTGATGGTGGGAACAGGTATAGGAATCCTGATAAAGGGAATCATTCCCAAGGCAAAGGATATCTTCGGTTCCATGTTTATAAAAGACAGGCTTGGCGATAATTTTACCAGCATGAGATGGGCTCCTTTCGTGATGATCCTGGTGGCATGCGCCTTTACTGTGATCACCGACATGGGCGTCGCAGCTTCTATCGTGACCATACTGGGCACTTGGCTCACCACGTCGATGTCAGCTCAGTGCGTAGGACAGTCGGGCATAAATCCGATGGAGATTTTCGGAATAATAATACTCATAGCAGCAAAGGCCGTTTCCCAGATAGGAGAAATAGAAGCTTTCTACGTGGCGGCTGTAGTTGCCGTCGCCTGCGGACTGGTAGGCGACGTGATGAACGATTTCAAGGCAGGACATATACTGGATACCGACCCTAAAGCCCAGTGGCTGGCGGAAGTCGTCGGCGGACTGATAGGAGGAGTAGTCTCGGTATGCATTCTGTTTGTAATACTCAAAGCCTACGGACCGTCTGCTTTCGGCAGTGAAATGTTCCCGGCGGCACAGGCTTCCGCTGTGGCGGCCATGGTAGGAGGAATAGCCCATATGCCGGCTTTCGTCATAGGCTTAATAGTAGCTGCCGTCCTTTACTGCGTCAATTTCCCGGTTATTACGCTGGGTCTAGGCGTCTATCTGCCGTTTTACCTTTCGGCGACGGCTGCTGTGGGAGGCGCCATAAGGTTCGTGGCCGACAAGCTGGCACCAAAGTTTGAAGCAGAGGGCAGAGGTACGATAATAGCCTCAGGCCTTCTGGGCGGCGAGTCAATCGTCGGAGTCGTCATCGCCATGTATTACGCTTATCAGATAATATCCTAGCGTGTTCAGTGTGACACGGGCAGGACAACGCTTTTCTGCCGGGCAAACGTTCGGCATACATGGCTTAAAATTTAAAAGGAAGGTACTTATGGATAAAAAAATTGTCATCATAGACGGCAACAGCCTGATAAACAGAGCTTACTACGCTGTACAGAGACCTATGATTACCAGAGAGGGGATATATACTCAGGGAATTTACGGCTTTATAAACATGCTCAATAAAATAGAAGGGGACTATGAGCCGGAATATCTGACGGTGGCCTTTGACCTGAAAGCGCCTACTTTCCGCCATTTGGAATATGAAGAATATAAGGCTGGCAGGAAAGCCATGCCGCCGGAGCTGGTCATGCAGATGCCTCTTGTCAAAGATGTGCTTTCCGCCATGAATATAAAAATCCTTGAAATGGAAGGCTACGAAGCGGACGATATAATAGGAACGGTGGCCAAAGCCGCAGAGGAACAGGGAATAGAGCCTCTGATAATAACCGGAGACAAAGACGCGCTGCAGCTGGTGACAGAAAAGACGAAAGTCATAATCACCAAGCGGGGGATCACAGATTTTGAGATATACGATCCTGGGAAGATGGAGGAAAGATACGGTCTGACTCCGTCTCAGTTCATAGACCTCAAGGGTCTGATGGGCGACAGCTCGGACAACATTCCGGGAATTCCGGGAGTAGGCGAAAAGACGGGAATAAAACTTTTAGAACAATTCGGTTCTATAGAGAATCTTCTGACCCATACTGAAGATATTTCTTCCGCGAAGCTCAGACTCAAAGTTGAGGAAAACGCTCAGCTGGCCGTCATGAGCAAGAGGCTGGCTACCATCAATACCAATGTACCTATCGAATTTTCAATGGATGAACTGACGCTGGAAGAGCCCGACTACGAATCGCTGATAGAAATATATACCAAGCTGGAATTCAACAGCTTTCTCAAAAAGCTTAAAGTTCCGGCAAAAGCTGAAACATCCCAGTTCACCGAAATGGATGTGACGAAAGAAATATTGGAGAACAGAGAAGAAGTTTCAGAGAAGCTCGCAAAGCTCAGGGGAGAGATTTACCTCAAAGTTTTCGGCAATATGAGCCATACAGAGCTGCCATATATAGAAGGCGTATTTCTCATGGACGATGCGTCCGCTTACTATATTGACGCCGTCAAGATACCGCCGGAAAATATTGCGGAGATTCTCAATAAATTTGACTTTCACCTCATAGGACATGAAATAAAGGACGATATATACTGCCTGATGAGCCGCGGACTTGAGAATTTTAATATATTATTCGATACCGCCATCGCCGAATACGTCCTCGAGCCCGGCAAAAGCAGCTACAGCCTGAAGAACATAGTTTTGGAAAAACTTCACTGCGATATTGATACCGCACAGGATATTTCAGAGGGAGGACAGCTGGACTTTTTCAATGACAACAGGAAAGAGCAGCTGGACAGCGGAGTAAAGCTTGGCTCAGCTGTAAAAGCCCTGAAAGAGGGACAGCTTGCCAGACTGGAAAAAGAGGGGCTGCTAAAAGTGTTCGAGGAGGCGGAACTGCCGCTGATCGAAGTCATGGCCTCCATGGAGAGAGAGGGCGTCAAAGTCAACGGCCGTTTTCTGGAAGAATTCGGAGCCGATCTTAAAAGCAGGATCTCTCAGCTGGAAGAAGAAATATACAGTCAGGCAGGCTGCGAGTTCAACATAAACTCGCCTCTGCAGCTCGGAAACGTATTGTTTGAAACACTTGGCCTGCCGCCTCTCGGAAAAAAGACAAAGCGCGGATACAGCACCAGCGCCGATGTGCTGGAAAAGATCAAGGATAAGCATCCGATAGTCAACTCAGTTCTCGTCTACAGAAATCTGACCAAACTCAATTCTACTTACGTGGAGGGAATGAAGCCTTTGATATGTCAGGACGGCAAGATAAGAGCACACTTCCAGCAGACGGTCACTGCCACGGGCAGAATAAGCTGTACCGAGCCAAACCTGCAAAACATCCCCATAAGGCAGGAACTGGGGAGAACTCTGAGAAAGGCTTTCACCGCCGACGACGAGGAACATGTGCTGATCGGCGCCGACTATTCCCAGATAGAGCTGAGAGTTCTGGCGCACCTTTCGGGGGACGACGATCTGATAAAGGCTTTCAACAACGGCGAAGATATACACAGAGCCACAGCTTCAAGAGTTCTCGGCGTGCCTTTTGACAAGGTCACACCTCAGGAGAGAAGCAGAGCCAAGGCTGTAAACTTCGGAGTAATATACGGAATGAGCGGCTTCGGCCTCAGCGAAGAGCTTAATATAAGCAGAAAAGAAGCGGAAAAATATATACAGGAATATTTCCTCAAGCACGGAAAGGTCAAGGAATACATGGACAGGCAGATAAGCATGTGCCGGGAAAAAGGCTATTCCGAGACAATTTTAGGCAGAAAAAGGCCAATTCACGAGATAAACGCCACTTCATACATGATAAGGCAGCTGGGGGAAAGGCTGGCGATGAACAGTCCCATCCAGGGAAGCGCGGCTGATATAATTAAACTGGCCATGATAAAAGTCTATAGAAAACTCAAGGAGAGTTTTCCGGACACCAAGCTGCTGCTGCAGGTTCACGACGAGCTCATCCTATGCGCTCCGAAAAAGGATAAAGAGGCGGTCAAGGCGCTTCTCAAGGAAAATATGGAGGACGCGATCAGCCTCTCGGTAAAACTGGTGGCGGACGTAAACGAAGGCTACAGCTGGTACGATTTGAAGTAAAGCGGCATGACTTGAAGCAGATAATTACGATTTGAAGTAAAAATGAAAGTAATAGGACTGACAGGGGGAATAGGCAGCGGTAAATCGACCGTTTCAGCCTATATGAAAGAAAAAGGCTGCGAAATAATAGACGCAGACCTCATATCGAGGCAGATGACAGAAAAAGATTCTCCGGCCCTGGATGAGATTCGGGAGGCCTTTGGCGACGGCTTTTTTCTCGGGGACGGCAGTCTCGACAGGAAAGCGCTGGGAGATCTGGTCTTTTCCGATGAAAATAAGCGCGGGATTCTCCAGGAGATAGTGACGAAAAAAGTGGTCAAGACCATAGATGAGAGGCTTCGCAGGTTAAAGGAAAGCGGTTTTTCCGGCATAGCCGTGATAGACGCGCCTCTGCTTTTTGAATGTGGTATGGAAGACATGGCCGACGAAAACTGGCTGGTGACAGCAGGACTTGAATCAAGGATAGAGAGGGTATGCCGCAGAGACGGTCTTTCACGGGAACAGGTATTGTCGAGGATAGAAAGTCAGATGTCTCAGGAAGAGAAAGAAAAATATAGCAGATGTATTTTGGATAATTCCGGTACGGCGGAAGAACTTTTCTGTCAGATAGACAGAAATCTTGAAAGGGTAAAAAATGAAGATTAACAGAGAAGCTGTAGAAAACTCCAGATTGGCAAACTTTCTGAAAAAATACTGGATACCCATACTGGCTGTGATCGTAGTAATCACCGTGATCGCCTCATCGGTGGGTATATACAGAGAGGAAGTACTGCACATAGATCCCGATGTACAATACGAGGAAGGCGACAAGCTGTATTTTTCAGCCAGCGCGCTGGATACGCTGAACCCTGTAGTTTCACAGTCTTCAGATACTTATTATATTTCAAAGCTCATATACGACAGCCTGTTCGATTACACCGACGAGTTCAACGTGACAGGCGAACTGGCAGACAGCTACGAAGTTGATACGGAAAAAGCCAAAATAGATATAACCTTGAAGAGCGGCATAAAATGGCATAACGGAGATTCCTTTACAGCCAGCGACGTGAGATTTACGGTGAGCGCCATCAAGTCTTACGGCAGCAAGAGCATATATTATGAAAAGGTATCGAAGATATACTCCGTACAGGTCACGGGGGAGCTTAAGCTTACGATTTATTTCAGAAACAATACTGACTGCGCCTTGGATAATCTCATATTCCCCATACTGCCAGCCGGAGAATACTACTCTGCAGGAAGCCTGATAAGAGACGTATCAGATTTTAAACCTGTAGGGACTGGGAAATATGTCTATAAATCATATGATTCTCTCAAAGAGCTGAAGCTTACGCCGAACGAGTCATATTTCGGCGCAAAGGCGGCTAAAGATGTGGACATAGTCATACTGCCCGACAAAGAACTTGCTTCAAACATGATGGAGATCAGTTCAGTGACATGTTATACCGACGACAGCTCTGACAGATATTCTCTGGTCAACGATAAGAATTTCAAGATGTACGACATGATATCCAACGATGTGGAATTCATCGTGTTCAATCAGGAAAAGGAGCTTTTCAGGGAGAAAAACGCCAGACAGGCCGTCGGCTATGCTATAGATACTGAAAACGTGCTGGAAAAAGGATATATGGGAGACGGAGTTCTCACTGACAACATATATTATCCTGATTTTATGGGTGTCCCGGACACTCTGAGCTATTACAAACAGGATCAGGACAAGGCCAAAGAACTGCTGAAAGAGATAGGATACGAAGACAGGGATCTCAACGGCAGGCTGGAGGACAAGGAGAGAAAAGATGTTGAAATCACACTGCTGGTCAACAGCGATAATGCTGTAAGAGCTGCCGCCGCCAAGATCATAGCAAAGGATCTGACCGGCGTCGGATTTTCCGTTACGATCGACTCGAAAAGCTGGGAGGATTATGTCGAAGCTATAGAGAAGGGCGAATACGATATCCTGCTGACAGGCTACGACATGGAAGCTTCTTATGATCTGAGAGACTTTTTCAACGGAAAAACCCTGTGGGAATATGAAAACGATCAGCTCCTCGCCCAGGCGTCAGAACTGGAAAAACTCTATGATTCCCAAGGGTATATATCGGCATACGAAGAATTGAAATCCATGATGCTGGACGAATTGCCGTATTATACTCTCTGCTACAGAAAGATGGGACTTGTCGGCGTAGAGTATTTTGAAGCTTCCAAACTGCCTACCTTCGACGACATCTATAAAAACTGCGAGACATGGACGTGGAAACGTGTAAAAGAAGAATAAAATTTTAAAAGTTTAAACTTTTGCTAAACTTGTTAAACTTTTTTCTCAAAAACGTTTGTATTTTTGAGCATTTTATGTTATCATCATTACGTTGCATGTGCCGGCGTGATGGAATTGGCAGACGTGCAGGACTCAAAATCCTGTGGTGGCAACACCGTATGGGTTCGACCCCCATCGCCGGCACCAATCAATTTAAGTGTTAAGTTTTTTAACGCGGGAGGAGAGAAACAGAGTATGAATTATTCGAGCTTTATTGTTTTAGTTGTCTTTATCGTCGTTATGTACTTCCTGATGATAAGACCTCAGAAGAAGAGAGACAAGCAGATCCAGGAGATGAGAAGCAGCCTTTCCGTAGGAGATGAGATAGTAACTATCGGAGGAATCTGCGGCAAGATAGTAAAGACAAAAGACGAGACAATAGTTATTCAAGTAGGAGCAGATAAGGTAAAGTTCGAAATGATGAGATGGTCCGTTTCATCTGTTGTAAATCCTAGCAGCAAACCTAAAGCCAAGGCTGTGGAAGAAGACAGCGAGGAGGAAGCTCCTAAAAAAGCTATGCCTAAGAAACTGAAAAAAGCTGCCCAAACTGAAGAAGAAGCGCCTGCCAAAGCAAAGAAGGCAGATAAAAAGGCTGAAGAAAAAGAAGTAAAGGAAGAAGCAGCTGAACCGGCTGCTGCCGATACTGCTGATGTCAAAGCTGAGGAAAAAACCGAAGAAAAGACAGAAGCTTAAAATCAATATGTTTGCAAGAGCCCCGTATTTCACGGGGCTGTTTTAATCTTGAAAGATTTGCCTAAAATAAGCCTAAAATAACCACCCTTTAGGCTTGTAACCGATGGGAAAAAGTAGTACAATATAATGTAAAATAAAATGCCTATATTGTGCGTTCATATAATTTACAGGAATAATTTATCAAGAGAAGAGGTTTTGGAGAAATGAATCATACTTTAAAACGAGTGCTTGCTGTTCTGGTACTTGTTGTTACTTTTTTTGCGTGGTATGTAAGCATCTTCGGCATAGGCAAGATAGACTCTGCCAAGGACGCTTTGAAATACGGCCTTGATATAGACGGCGGCGTATATGTGGTCATGGAAGCTCAGACAGACCTGGAGGGCGAAGAACTCAGAAGTTTGATGGAACAGACGAGGGCTGTGCTGGACAACAGAGTCAATCAGATGGGTGTAGCTGAATCTTCAGTCACCATCGAGGGAGACAACAGATTGAGAATAGAGATACCCGGCGCCGATGATGCTGAAGAAGCTATTGAAGCGGTGGGAAAGACAGCCCAGCTCCAGTTCGTGCTGGCTGACGGCACGCTGGTGCTGGACGGCAGTCACGTAAAGGACGCTCAGGTGGCCACAGAAGGCGCAGGATATAAGATACTGCTGGACTTTGACGACGAGGGCGCAAAGCTGTTCGAAGAGGGAACGAGAACTGCCCTGGCAGGCACAGTCACACCGAGCATCGAGGGTATGAAATCAGATGAGATTGCCATAGTGCTGGACGATGAGATAATAGTTCACCCTCATGTCAATGGAGTCATAAGCAACGGAAGCTGCGAGATGACAGGAAATTATTCCAAGGAAGAAGCTACGACTACGGCTGCTCTGATCAGAGGCGGTGCGCTGCCTGTAGAACTCAAGGAAGTCCAGTCGTCGGTGCAGTCGGCTACCGTCGGAGCAGACGCTCTTGACAAATCCATAATCGCAGGAGCTATAGGGCTGGTACTGGTATTCCTTTTGATGGCAATATTCTATGGTATGCTGGGAGTGCTGGCAGACTTGGCGCTGGCTCTTTATGTGGCCATGTTTGTATGGTCAATGGCGGCATTCAATGTAGTGCTCACTCTGCCTGGCATAGCGGCTCTGATACTTTCCATCGGTATGGCGGTAGACGCCAACGTAATCATTTTCGCCAGAATCAAGGAAGAAATAGTGGCTGGCAAGAGCATCAGGGTTGCCGTAAACGCAGGCTTCAAGAACGCTCTGACCACGGTGCTGGACGCTCAGATAACCACGCTGATAGCAGCGGTGGTACTGTACGAAGTAGGAACCACTTCCGTAAAAGGCTTCGCCTTTACGCTGATGATAGGTATAGTCATAAGTATATTTACGGCTGTAGTGATCACACAGCTCTTCATATCGCTGCTGGCCGACAGCAGGAGATTTGCCAGAAACAAATATTTCGGCGTCAGGGAAGACGGTACGCCGAGGCAGATGCTCAACAAGACTTTCCATTTCATAAAGCACAGGAAGATATTCTATGCTGTAAGTTCCGTTATAATCATAGTAGGCCTTGCATTTTCATTCATAGGCGGAATGAATTACGGCATAGACTTTACAGGCGGAACGATGATACAGGTGGATATGGGCAGGGAAGTTGCCATATCCGACGTAGAGGATTCCATAAAAGAATTCGGACTCAGTCCGTCGGTGATATATTCAGGAGAAGACAATTCGCAGGTAGTCATAAAGACTACAGAAGCTCTTGACAATCAGGAGAGAGCAGAGGTTATCGACGCTTTGGGAGATTCTTTCGGCATAACGGAAGAGGACGTGGTAGCTTCGGAACAGTTCGGACCTTCAGTGGGAGACGAACTCAAGCTCAACGCTGTGAAAGCCGTAGCCATAGCCTCCGTAGGCATGCTGATATACATAATATTCAGATTTAAATCCTGGAAATACGGATTGTCAGCCATCGTGGGCGTGCTGCACGACGTGCTGATGGTAATAGCTTTCTACGCTATTTTCGGATTTACTGTAAATAATCCGTTCATTGCGGCAATACTTACTTTGGTAGGATATTCTATCAACGACACCATCGTAATTTTCGACAGAATAAGAGAAAACAAAGCTCTTTACAAAAAGGACAACAGCGAAATCAATATAGACAGGAGCATCAACAGTACTCTCAACAGAACTATCATGACTTCGCTGACGACGCTGATAGTGATGATACCGCTGTGCATAATGGTATCGTCTGGAATAAGGGAATTCATACTTCCTCTGATGGTAGGCGTTATAGTAGGATGCTGCTCATCCATATTTATATGCAGCCCGCTCTATTACGACCTGTGCAGAGGAAAGGAAGAGTCCAAATACATTAAACAGATAAGCGCAAGCAAAAAGAAAAAGAAGAAATAAAAGACTATGATTCAGGAGTTATAGCCAGATGATGACAAAAGCCGAGTTTTTAGACGAATTATTGAAAATCAACCCGAGATATAACACCGAATTGATTGGAAAAGCCTTTGACACAGGAGAAAGGCTTCACAGAGGCCAGCTGAGAAAGAGCGGCGAGCCGTATTTCATTCATCCGATCAATGTGGCGCTTATTTTGGCGCGCCTCGGCATGGACGAGAAGACGCTTATCGGCGGGCTTTTGCACGACGTGGTGGAAGACACAGAATATACGAGAGAAGAACTGGTAGAGGATTTCAACGAAGACATAGCTCTGCTGGTGGACGGCGTAACCAAGCTGGGTACCATCAAATTTGAGTCCAAGGAAGAAGTGCAGGCGGAGAATTTCCGCAAGATGTTCCTCGCCATGTCAAAGGACATCAGGGTCCTGATAATCAAGCTGGCAGACAGGCTTCACAACATGCGCACCATAGAGTATATGAAGCCGGAAAAAATAGAAGAGAAGTGCAAGGAAACGCTGGAGATATACGCGCCGCTGGCCAGCAGGCTGGGAATTTCAGCCGTAAAATTCGAGCTGGAGGACATAGCCCTCAAATATCTTCACCCGGAGGAATTCAAAGAGCTGAAAGAGAAGGTAAGTCTGAGAAAGAGCCAGCGGGAAGAAACCATAAATACGGTCATCGAAGAGATAAAGGAATCTCTTGACGATATGAACCTTCATTACGATATTTACGGCAGAGCAAAGCATTTTTACAGTATATACAGGAAGATGAAGTTCCAGAATAAGCAGATAGATGAGATCTTTGACCTGATAGCGGTCAGGATCATCGTCGACACTGTCAAGGACTGCTACGCCGTTTTGGGCATCGTCCACACCATGTGGAAGCCTATTCCCGGCAGGTTCAAGGACTACATCGCCATGCCTAAGCCAAACATGTATCAGTCGCTGCACACCACAGTCATAGGCGATAACGGAGAGCCTTTCGAGATACAGATAAGGACTTACGAGATGCACGAAGTCGCCGAATACGGTATCGCCGCACACTGGAAATACAAAGAAGGCAAGGTGTCGGGCGAGACTTCCAGCGACGACATAAAGCTGGCCTGGCTCAGACAGTCTCTCGAGTGGCAGCAGGATATCAACGATCCTAAAGACTTCCTCGAGACGATGAAGATGGATCTGTTTGCAACGCAGGTATTCGTTTTCACACCGCGCGGCGACGTGATAGAGCTTCCCGCAGGCTCTACGCCGCTGGACTTCGCTTTCAAGATACACTCGGCTATCGGCTGCAAGTGCGTAGGCGCTAAAGTTAACGGTAAAATGGTTACCATCGACCACACCCTGCAGAACGGAGACATCGTAGAAATCGTCACTTCGGCCAATTCAGCCGGACCGAGCGTAGACTGGCTTAAAATTGCCAAGAGCTCCAATGCCAGAAACAAGATAAGAGGCTGGCTGAAGAAGGAAAACAAGTCGGATAAGGTGGAAAAAGGCAAAGAAATGGTTGACAAGGCCATCAGGAAGAAAGGCTATGATCCTGCTCTCTGCGCCAAGGCTGCCTACGTCAACAGAGCCATGAAAGCCATGAACTTTGCCAGCAGCGACGAGGGATACTCTCAGATGGCCAGCGGCGGCACGCTGGTCAGCAAGTTCTGCAGCCTGCTCTTTTCCTATTATAACGAGGACAACAAAGCTGAAGTCAAGACAGACGAGAGCATAATCAAGGATATAAAGGCTAAAGAAGCGCGCAAGCAGAAAAACGATCGCCGTCAGAAAGAGAGCCCCGGAGTTACCGTCAAAGGCGCCGACAATCTGATGATCAAGCTGGCAAAGTGCTGCAATCCTGTGCCGGGAGATGAAATCGTCGGTTTCATAACTAAAGGCAGAGGAATTTCAGTCCACAGAAAAGACTGTTCTAATATAGTGAGCCTTTCAGATGAAGAAAAGGCTAGATTTATAGACGTGGAGTGGGAGGATCTGAAAGCCGGAAAGTCCTACGATACCGACATATGTCTGGTGGGAAACGACAGAAAAGGCGTGATTTCAGATATTTCAAGGGTCTGCGAGGATATGGACATACACCTTTCGGGAGTCAACGCCAAGACAGGCCGCGATGGAACACTGAATATGACCATAACCCTTTCCATCTCCAGTACCCAGGAAATGCAGAAAGTCCTGAGAGTTCTTAGAAATATCGAAGGCATACAGCACGTATACAGAGCTAAATCGTAAAACCGAAAAGTGGAGAAAAACTGATGAGAGCAGTAGTACAGAGAGTCGCCGAGGCCGACGTTTCGGCAGAGGGCAGAACGACGGGCAGCATAGGTCCTGGCCTTGTGGTTCTCCTCGGAGTAGAAGAGGGCGACAGCGAAAGAGACGCCGATTACATGGCGGATAAGATAACCGGCCTGAGAATCTTTGAAGATGAGGCCGGGAAGATGAACCTTTCCATAAAGGATGCCGGCGGAAAGATACTGGCAGTATCCCAGTTCACTCTGCTGGGAGACGCGAGAAAAGGCAAGCGTCCCAGCTTTTCATCGGCCGCCAGGCCTGAAGAAGCAAACAGATTATACCGCTATTTTATCAGCAAGGTTAACGACTGCGGAGTAGCGACTGAGGAAGGCGTATTTCAGGCTGAAATGATGGTCAGAATATATAACGACGGTCCGGTCACCATACTTTTAGACAGCAGAAAACTGTTTTGATTCCGGACGCCGAGAGCATTGAATCATTGAAATTTTCCAAGAGGTGAGAAATGAAGATCACAAGATACATGACAGGTCCCATACAGGCCAATACTTATCTGGTATATGACGAAGAAACTAAAAAGGGCTTCATGGTGGATCCCGGTGGATATGAGCCAAGAATAACTGCACAGATCAAAGATGAAAACGTGGAGCTTGAATATATAATACTTACCCATGGCCATGGAGACCATATCGGAGGCGTGGAAGGGTTCAGGAAAGACTTTCCGCAGGCAAAGGTTGTGGCATGCAGAGAAGAAGAAAAGATGCTTCACGATCCTGTAGCCAACTGCTCAATAGAGATGTTCAGAAAATCCATAATTGTAGATGCCGATATTCTAGTCGGTGATAAGGACACTCTCAGCGTAGGCAATATGGAGCTGACTTTCATCCATACGCCGGGTCATACAGAGGGCGGCATGTGCATCTACACGGATAAGCATCTGTTCAGCGGAGACACGCTTTTCTGCCGTTCCATAGGAAGAACTGATTTTCCGGGCGGAAACTTTGACGATATAATAAAGTCCATAAAGGAAAAACTGTTCGCGTTCCCAGACGACACCAAGGTCCTCCCCGGCCACATGGGCGAGACGACCATAGGTGACGAGAAGAGAGGAAACCCTTTTGTATAGAATAAAGCTGAACGGTATAAAAGATAAATATGATTTCAACGAGCTGATAAAGATATTCTTAAGACCGGATCAGTATGAAGTCTTGACGGAGGACGATCCGGAGAACGGAGAAAATCATGAGAAGGCAGAGCTTATCGAAATAAACGAAAACCGCAGCACAGACAAGAACGCCGTCAAGCGGGAGATATACCGGAAGCTGAGCCTGATAACGGGCAAAAGGCCGCCGTGGGGCATACTCACAGGCGTGAGGCCGGTGAAGCTGGCAGGGGAGATAGTAAGAGCGTCAGCCGGCGATGAGAATGCCCCGGCGATTTTGCAGGAAGAATATCTGCTCAGCGAAGAAAAATCCAATCTGCTGACGGATATTTACGGCTATCAGCAGCGCGTTTTAGACAGAGCGTCGGACAAATCGACCGGCGTGTATATCGGCATACCGTTCTGTCCGACCAGATGTCTCTACTGTTCGTTCACGTCCAATCAGAAAGGCCCGGAGGACATAGAAAGCTATCTTTCCGCGCTTTTCAAAGAGATTGAATACTGCGGCCAAGGGATGAAAGATTCAGGCGTATGGGCCGAGACCATATACATAGGCGGAGGAACGCCGACCACTCTGACAGCGCAGCAGCTCAACAGGCTGCTGGAAAAGATAAGTCAGTGCTTCGACCTTTACCGGGTGACCGAGTTCACCGTGGAAGCTGGGCGGCCGGACACGATAAGCGAAGAAAAGCTCGATGTTATAAAAAACCATGGCATCAGGCGCATCAGCATAAATCCTCAGACCATGAAAGACGAGACTCTGAAGCTCATCGGCCGCGAGCACAGCGCCGTCGAGATAAGAGAAGCCTTTGAAACCGCAAAAAAATGCGGCGGTTTCATCATTAACGCCGATCTTATAGCCGGACTGCCGGGCGAGACGCCGGAAGATTTCGAGAGCTCTCTCAGAGAAGTCATTTCCCTTGATCCGTCCAATATAACGGTGCATACTCTGGCGGTAAAGAAAGCTTCCAGGCTGATAGAAGCTGACGAAGACTTTCATTACAAGCAGGCGGATGTGGTCGGTAAGATGCTTAAGACCAGCGCCGACGTGCTGAAAGAAGCGGGCTACAGACCTTATTATCTTTACAGGCAGAAGCACATGGCCGGCGCTCTGGAAAATGTCGGATACTGCAGAGACGATACGCCGTGCATATATAATATAAGGATAATGGACGAGAGCCAGAGCATCCTCGCCCTCGGAGCAGGAGGCATAAGCAAAAAGTATTATCCTGCTGAAAACAGGCTTGAACGGGTGCCCAACGTATCCAACTACGAAATTTACATCGAGAGAATAGATGAAATGATAGACAGAAAGAGAAAAAATTTTTTCAAGGAGGTATAGGAAGTGTTAACCAATGCGCCAAAAGGAACTAAAGATATATTGCCCGGTCAGGTGCACAAGTGGCATTACGTGGAGAAGAAGTTTGCCGATATATGCAGGAAATACGGCTTCAAAGAGATAAGAACGCCTATGTTCGAGCATACGGAAGTCTTTGCCAGAGGAATCGGCGATACTACAGACGTAGTGCAGAAAGAAATGTACACCTTCAACGACCATGCCGGCAGGAGCATAACCCTCAAGCCGGAAGGCACATCGGGAGCTGTCAGGGCTTTCATAGAGCACAAACAGTATGCTGAAGTTCAGCCTACCAAGTATTATTACGATACCGACTGTTTCAGGTACGAAAAGCCCCAGTCGGGAAGACTCAGACACTTCCATCAGTTTGGAATAGAAGTCTTCGGAACGCCAAACATGCTGGCGGACGCGGAAGTTATCGCCCTCGGATACGATTTTCTGACAGACCTTGGAATAACCGAAATAGAACTGAGAATCAACAGCGTCGGCTGTCCTGAATGCAGGAGGAAACACAGAGAAGCGCTCAAAGATTTTCTCCGGCCAAAATACGACCAGCTGTGCAACACATGCAAAGACAGATTCGACAGAAACCCCATGAGGATACTGGACTGCAAATCGGAGACATGCAAAGAACTGGTACAGGGAGCGCCGATGATGCTGGATTATCTCTGCGATGACTGCAGACAGGCCTTTGAAGAGCTGAAGGCCAACCTGACGTCTATGGGCATAGAATACACGGTAGACCCGGGCATCGTCAGGGGCCTGGATTACTACACAAAGACGGCCTTTGAATTCGTGACGACCAAGATAGGCGCGCAGGGGACAGTCTGCGGCGGAGGAAGATATGATCACCTGGTCGAGGAACTGGGCGGACCGCCTATCCCTGGAGTCGGCTTCGGCCTGGGTATAGAGAGGCTCATAATGCTGATGGAAGCCAATAATGTATATTTCCCTGAAGAAAACAAAGTGGACGTATTCATCGCCGTCATGGGAGACGCGGCTAAGGCTTTCGGCCTGAAACTATGCAGAGAGCTGAGGCTCAAAGGCGTGGTGGCCGAAATGGATACGCTGGCCAGAAATATAAAAGGGCAGTTTAAATACGCCGACAGACTGGGCGCCAGGTATACTCTGGTCATAGGAGAAGACGAGCTGGCAAAGGGCGTGGTGTCCCTAAAAGACATGGCTAAGTCAGAACAGAGAGAGATAAAGATAGAAGATATATACAAAGAAATCACAAAATAAAGAGAAATCGCAAGATCAAGAGAAATCAAAAGATAACAGGAGTTGACATATAAGATGAGTACTTTACTTAAGAGGACCCACATGTGCGGAACTCTCACGATAGAAACAGAGGGAACAGAAGTAGTCTTAAACGGCTGGGTAGCTAAACAGAGAAATCTGGGAGGCCTTATCTTCGTCGATTTGAGAGACAAGACGGGAATAGTACAGGTGATTTTTGACGACACCATACCTGAAGAACTGTTTGCTCTGGCCGATTCCTTAAGGAGCGAATATGTGGTGGGAGTAAAAGGCGTAGTAAGAGAGAGAAGCTCAAAGAACCCAAATCTTACCACAGGAGATATAGAAGTGCTGGCCAGCGACCTTGTCGTATATTCGGAAGCAGATACACCGCCTATATACATCAAGGACGACGATAATGTAGACGACAATCTCAGACTCAAATACAGATATCTCGATCTGAGAAAGCTTAAGATGCAGAGAAATCTAGCCTTTCGCCATAAAGTAACCAAGATAGCCCGCGACTATTTCGACGAATGTGGATTTACGGAAGTGGAAACTCCCATGCTGATAAAATCCACTCCAGAAGGCGCGAGAGACTACATCGTGCCAAGCAGAGTTTATCCCGGTTCGTTTTACGCTCTGCCCCAGTCACCGCAGCTGTTCAAGCAGCTGCTGATGGTAGGCGGCCTGGACAGATACATGCAGATAGTCAAATGTTTCAGGGACGAAGATCTGCGAGCTGACAGACAGCCTGAATTCACTCAGATAGATTTGGAAATGTCCTTTGTGGATATGGACGACATAATTTCGATTCAGGAAGGCTTCCTTAAGAGACTTTTCATGGAACTGCTGGAAGTGGATATACCGGTACCTTTCCCAAGACTCACCTGGGAAGAGGCGATGGAGAGATACGGCTCCGACAAGCCTGACACGAGATTCGGTTTTGAACTGAAAAAGCTCAACGAGAAGGTGGCAGACTGCGGATTCAGAGTCTTCACCGACGCTCTGGCAAGCGGCGGAGACGTGAGAGGTATCTGCATAGATGGAGGTTCAGACAAGTTCAGCAGAAAAGATATCGACAAGCTGACAGAGGCCGCCAAAAGCTACGGCGTCAAGGGCTTGGTATGGATAAGAGTAAACGACGGAGAATTCAGCTCATCAGTCAATAAATTTTTCAGCCAGGAACAGCTGGCGGACATAGCTTCCGTATTCGATGCGAAAACTGGAGATTTGATACTCATAGCGGCAGATAAGCCGAAAGTCGTATTCGATTCTCTGGGATTCCTGAGAAGAGAAATAGCCAGGAAGATGGGGCTGCTCAGCGATTTCAAGTATAATCTGCTGTGGGTAGTGGATTTTCCTCTCTTTGAGAAAGACGATGAGACAGGAGAACTCAAGGCCATGCACCATCCTTTCACTTCGCCGAAAGCCGACCAGATAGAGCTTCTCGACACTGCTCCGGAAAAAGTCAAGGCCGACGCTTATGACATCGTCCTCAACGGCGTGGAACTGGGCGGAGGCTCGATAAGGATACACGACAGAAAGCTTCAGTCCAAGATGTTTGAGGTTCTGGGGCTGACCAAAGAGGAATGTGAGGAAAAATTCGGTTTCCTGATAGAGGCTTTCAAATACGGAGCGCCGCCTCACGGAGGACTGGCTTACGGCCTGGACAGACTGGTGATGCTGCTCCTGGCAGAGCCTTCCATCAGAGAAGTCATGGCTTTTCCTAAGAATCAGAACGCTCAGTGCCTCGTGAGCGAGGCCCCTGCTCCTGTGGACGACGCACAGCTGGAAGAACTGGGTATAAAGACGGAAGAACAGAGGTAGATATCATGGCTAAAGTCGGCGTACTGGGCGGGAGTTTCGACCCGGTACATCTGGGGCACATTGCCCTGGCTGAAGCTGCACTGGCTGAAGCAGGACTTGACCTGCTTATGATCATGCCGGCAAAAGTCCAGCCTTTCAAGCAGGATATGAACGTAACCTGCGAGCGTCACAGGGAGGCGATGGTCAGACTGGCATTTGGCTGCGGCGATCAGGAGGGCGAAGGCTGGTCCGGGGCGGAAAAACATCCCGGGCAGGAGCAAAAAATACAGATATCGCGCTACGAGCTTGACAGCAGGGAGAATCCCTCATATACGATACTGACCCTTGAACACATAAGGGAAGAATATCCGAAAGCAGAGATATTTTTCGTATGCGGCACCGATTCCTACCTAAGCCTGGAAGAGTGGTACAGAGGAACTGAGATCCTCAAAAACTATTCCCTCGTCGTCAGCGCAAGACCGGGCTACAAGGAAGCTCTTCTCAAAGAAAAGAGAAAGCTGTACAAAGAAAGATACGGTACGGAGACCGTCATGCTCCATTCTGAAATGCCGGATATTTCCTCCACGGAAGTGAGAGAGAGGATAAGGTCAGGCCAGTCAGTATCAAAGATGATACCCGCGCCGATAGAAAGGTATATCAAAGGAAATGGACTCTATAAGTAATATACGCGAGTATATAGACAAAAACCTTTCCGAAAAGCGGAAAACGCATACTTACGGCGTTTGCAGCACGGCCGTACGTCTGGCGGAAAAATACGGCTGCGACGTCAGCAAAGCTGAGACAGCTGCGCTGCTGCATGACCTGTACAGGGGAACTCCGGTCAGCGTGCTCAATTATCACGTTACCCACCTTGGCCTGGACAAAAAATACCTGGATAACGCCAACCTTTCCCACGGCAAGATCGCCGCTGAAATGATACAGAAGACTTTCGGCGTAGACGATCCTGACATAATAAACGCCGTCAGCTTTCATACCACCGGAAGACCTGACATGTCCCTGCTGGAAAAGATAATCTATATATCAGACGCCATGGAGCCGGGGAGAAATTATCCCGGTGTGGACGATATACGAAAAGCGGCGGAAGAGGACATTGACAAAGCATGCCTGCTTTCCCTCAGCAGGACGATAGATTACGTGACGTCCGGCGGAAACTATTTAGACGAAGATACAGTCAAAGCTAAAAAATATTTTCAAGATATAATAACAGATAAAGGAGAAAAAATATGACCAACAAGGAATATGCCATGCTTGCCGGCAAGGCGCTTTCCGCGAAAAAAGGCCAGGATATCGTGATAATAGATATTCAGGAAAAAGCGTCTTTCGCGGATTACTTCGTCCTCTGCTCGGGAACGTCTGAACGCCAGATTGAAACGCTGGCAGACGAAGCGGAAGACAAGCTGGCGGAAAAAGGTCTCGCTGTCAAATCCATAGAGGGAAAGCACGGTTCAGGCTGGATACTGATGGATTTCGGCGATATCATAGTAAACATCTTTACCGGCGAGACGAGAGAAAAATACAGCATAGAAAAGATTTGGGGAGACTGCAAATTCATTGAAGTGGAGGAATAAACTTAGAAATGAATGAAAGATATAATTTCGGAGAAATAGAGAAGAAGTGGCAAAAATACTGGGAGGAAAACCAGTGCTTCAAGACGGAGGAAGACGATTCCAAGAAGAAATATTACTGCCTGGAGATGTTCCCTTATCCGTCGGGCAAGCTTCACATGGGACACGTGAGAAACTATTCCATAGGCGACGTAGTAGCCAGATTCAAAAAGATGGACGGATACAACGTACTTCACCCTATGGGCTGGGATTCTTTCGGACTTCCTGCCGAAAACGCCGCAATAAAGCACGGCATTCACCCGAACATCTGGACCTGGGACAACATCAAGGAGATGAGAAACCAGCTCAAAGAGCTGGGGCTTTCCTATGACTGGGACAGAGAGGTCGCCACCTGTCATCCCGATTACTACAGATGGATGCAGTGGATATTTATCCAGTTCTATAAGAGAGGACTCGCTTACAAGAAAGAAAATCCGGTAAACTGGTGTCCGAGCTGTCAGACGGTGCTTGCCAACGAACAGGTGGTAGACGGCTGCTGCGAGAGGTGCAAATCTCCGGTAGGCAAGAAAAACCTTTCCCAGTGGTACTTCAAAATAACCGACTACGCTGAAAGACTGCTTGATAATCTCGACAAGTTGGACGGATGGCCAAACAAAGTCAAGGTGATGCAGAGAAACTGGATAGGAAAATCCGTCGGTGCAGAAGTAGATTTCAAAATCAAGGACAGAGACGAGATCTTAACCGTATTCACCACGAGAGTAGACACCATCTATGGAACTACTTACATGGTTCTGGCGCCGGAATATCCTACGGTGCTTTCTATGGTAGAGGGTACTGAATATGAGAAGCCTGTCAGGGAATATATCGAAAAGGTAGAGCACATGAACGACATAGAGAGAACCTCTACCTCCAATGAAAAGACAGGCGTATTCATTGGAAAATACGCGATAAACCCGTTTACAAAGAAAGAAATTCCTATCTACATTTCCGATTACGTTCTGATGGGTTACGGAACGGGAGCCGTCATGGGCGTGCCTGCTCACGACCAGCGAGACTTTGACTTCGCTACGAAATTCGGCATAGACATAGTGCCGGTAGTAGACCCGGGCGACCCTGAAATCGACTTGAACAACCTTAAAGCCGCCTGCGCAGCTGAAGGAAAGCTGATAAATTCCGGCCAGTTCAACGGAATGAACAACAGGGAAGCTATTGATAAATTCATCGAACTGGTAGAAAAAGAAGGCATAGGCAAGAAGACCGTAAATTACAGGCTCAGGGACTGGCTCATCTCAAGACAGCGCTACTGGGGCACGCCGATTCCTATGATTTACTGTGAGACTTGCGGCTGGGTTCCTGAAAAAGAAGAGAATCTGCCTGTTCTGCTGCCGACAGACGTTGAATTTACAGGCAAGGGAGAGTCGCCGCTCGCCACTTCCAAGACGTTCCGCGATACAGTCTGCCCTGTATGCGGCAAGCCTGCCAAGAGAGAGCTGGACACGATGGATACGTTCCTCGATTCATCCTGGTATTTCCTGCGCTACTGCGACCCTAAGAACGATAAGGCACCTTTCGACCCTGCAAAGGCTGAATACTGGATGGACGTAGACCAGTACATCGGCGGAGTGGAACATGCGATCCTGCACCTGATGTATTCGAGATTCTTCCAGATGGCGTTCTATGACATGGGTCTTGTAAAACAGGAAGAGCCGTTCAGAAACCTGCTCACCCAGGGCATGGTCAACAAGGACGGCAAGAAGATGTCCAAATCTCTCGGCAATGTCGTAAGCCCTGAGGACATCATCAAAAAATACGGCGCCGATACGGCAAGGCTGTTCATACTCTTCGCCGCCCCGCCTGACAGGGAGCTGGACTGGTCCGACGCAGGCGTAGAGGGAAGCTATAAGTTCCTCAACAGAGTATACCGCCTCGTATATGAGATAAAAGCCAAATATCCGCAGTTCCCTGAGGCTTTTGAAATCAAGACCCAGGCAGATAAAGACCTTAACTATATGCTGAACGCCGCCATCAAAAAGGTGAGCGAAGACGTGGGCGGAAGATTCAGCTTCAACACGGCGATCAGCTCCATAATGGAACTGGTCAACGAAATGTACAAGTACAAGGAGGGTGAAGAAGTAAACGCCGGACTCCTTGGAAAAGCCACAAAAGAACTTATTTTGATCCTTTCGCCGTTTGTACCGCATATCTGCGAGGAAATGTGGCAGCATATAGGACAGACGGAATCCGTATCCACTATGAGATGGCCGGAATTCGATGAAAGTGCCCTTGTAAAGGACACTGTGGAAATAGTGGTGCAGATCAACGGAAAGGTAAAGGAAAAACTCATGGTTTCCGCAGATGATGATAAGGAAACACTGGAAAAGATAGCTATGGAGAGTGAGAAGATAAAAGGACTGCTTGCGGACAAATCTGTCGTAAAAGTAATAGCAGTGCCGAAGAGACTGATCAACATTGTAGTAAAACAAGATACAATTTCATAATTAGAAATTCATGATTAGAACTTCATTATTCATAAAGGCTGTCTTTTCATAAATAAAAAAGAACGGAGAATAAATATTTATGAGAAAAAGACAAGTTAGAGGAAAGAAAGAGCCCAGCCTTAAGATCATTCCCATAGGAGGACTGAACGAAATAGGCAAGAACATGACGCTCCTGGAATACAACGATCAAATCTTAATCATAGACTGCGGCATGACTTTCCCTGAAGACGAAATGTACGGAATCGACATAGTTATCCCTGATTTCAGCTACGTGATAGAAAACAGGGATAAACTGGTGGGAATGGTGATAACCCATGGTCACGAGGACCATATAGGCGCCATACCATATCTTTTGAAAAACGTCAAGCTTCCTGTATATGGAACCAGACTTACGTTGGGGCTTGTGGAGAACAAGCTCAAGGAACACCAGGTGGTCGGCGACCTGAGAACCATAAAAGCCGGCGATAAGATTCAGCTGGGCGATTTTAAGATAGAAACTATTCGGACGACCCATTCCATCGCAGACTCCATCTGTCTGGCGATAACTACGCCTGCCGGAGTGATCTTCCACTCCGGAGACTTCAAGATAGACTATACGCCGATAGACGGAGAGCCGATAGACTTTTCCCGTCTGGCTGAGATAGGCAAAAAAGGCGTTACTCTGATGATGTGCGACAGCACCAACGCCGTAAGGCCGGGATTTACTTCTTAGGAAAGGGTCGTAGGACAGACGATAGAGAACATCTTCAGGACTGCCAAGACGAGGATAATAATAGCGACATTTTCTTCCAACGTCCACCGTGTGCAGAAGATCATAGAGAGCGCCGTCAAGGTGGGCAGAAAGGTCGCCATATCCGGCAGGAGCATGGAAAACGTAGTGGCTCTGGCCATAGAGCTGGGATATCTGGATATACCGCCGGGAACGCTGGTGGATCTGAGGATGACAAAAAATATACCTGACGACAAGCTGGTAATCATCACTACAGGCAGCCAGGGTGAACCGATGTCGGCGCTTTCCAGGATAGCCTCCGGAGAGCATAAGTCGGTGAAGCTGAAGAAGGGCGACATGGTCATCCTTTCATCGACGCCTGTACCCGGCAATGAAAAGACCGTTTCCAACGTAGTAAACAAGCTCTTTGAAAAAGGCGCAGAAGTCATATATTCAGACATCGCCGATATCCACGTCTCAGGTCATGCGTGCCAGGAGGAACTGAAGCTGCTCCACTCGCTGATAAAACCAAAGTTCTTTATGCCCGTACACGGCGAATACAGACATCTGATACAGCATGCCCGTCTGGCCGAAAGCCTCGGCATGAAGAGCGAAAATATATTCGTGCTGGACAACGGCGACATTCTCACGGTAAGCAAGAACAGGGCTCACAAGACGGAGCAGCAGGTGGACGCTGACGCCATCCTCGTGGACGGACTGGGAGTCGGCGACGTGGGCAATATAGTGCTCCGCGACAGGAAGCTGCTTTCAGAGTCGGGACTGATAATAGTAGTGGCCGCCATCGATAGGGAGAGCCATCAGGTGGTTTCAGGGCCTGACATCATTTCAAGAGGCTTCGTATATGTGAGAGAAAACGAAAAGCTGATCGAAGAGGCACGCCAGGTGGCCGAAGAAGCCATCGAAAAGTGCCAGAAAAAGAATATCAAGGACTGGAACACCATGAAATCCAAGGTAAGGGATTCTCTCGGCTCATACATCTATCAGACCACCAAGAGAGACCCTATAATCCTGCCGATTTTCCTGGAGGTATAGACTGGAAGTATAAAATAGATTTTCATGCGGATTTCACCGGGGCAGAAGCATTTTGCGATATTGCGCCCCGGCAGCAACGCGGTTTAACGATTTCAAGATTTCAAAGGAGAGTGACAAAATGAACGTATATGATCAGGCGCACGGCCTGGCTCAGGCCATCAAAGCGTCAGAAGAATTCAAGCAGTACAGCGCCGTAAAGGAAAAGGTCAAGGCAAATCCCGAGATGGATAAAATGCTTAAGGATTTTCAGCAGAAGCAGTTCGAGCTGCAGGCCAAGCAGATGATGGGAGAAGAAGTGAACGACGAGGCCATGTCCTCAGTTCAGTCACTCTACAGCATCATGGCCAGCGATCCTCTCTGCGCCGAATACCTTCAGGCGGAAATGCGCTTTTCCCTGATGATGAAAGATGTCTATGAAATTCTGGGCGAAGCCGCAGGTCTTGGCGATATGGCTCAATAACAGCGAAAATTGAGGAAGATTGAGGACTTGGCAACAGAGGTATTTTTTGGTATAATAGACTGCAGTCAAAGAAAACAGCCAATTTGAAAAGAATGGAGAGATAAAAATGATTTACGCTAGCGACTTTAGAAAAGGTATTACATTTGAAATTAACGGAGAGCCTCATGTAGTTCTGGACTTCCAGCACGTTAAGCCGGGCAAGGGAGCAGCCTTCGTAAGAACTAAATACAGAAACATCCTTACGGGAGCCACGAGAGAAGAAGCTTTCAATCCCAACGACAAATTCCCTAAGGCTCATATAGAGACTAAAGTTATGCAGTATCTGTATAACGACGGCGAGCTCTATTATTTCATGGATCAGGAAACTTACGAGCAGGTTCCTCTGATGCAGGAACAGGTGGAAGAGGCTATGAAATACCTCAGAGAAAACGATGAAGCCACCATCAAGTTCTACAAGGGCAGCGCGTTCCTCGTTGAAGCGCCTAACTTCGTAGACCTCAAGGTCATCGAAACAGAGCCGGGAGTAAAAGGCGACACGGCTACCAACGTCACTAAAGCCGCCACAGTTGAGACCGGCGCCGTAATTCAGGTTCCTATCTTCATCGAAGAAGGCGAAGTAATACAGATAGACACAAGAAGCGGAGAATACCTTGGACGTTCCAAGTAAAAAAGCTTTGATAACGGCCTCTTTCAGAGGTGAAATACGGGACGAGGACTCGTCCCTTTATTTATAGTTTTTGATACAGCTTAGATTTAGAGGTAACTTGATGATAAAGTTTGAAGCCATAAAATCCAACAAGAAACTCTGCATTATTCTGATCGCCGCGGTTGTGATTGTCATACTGGCGGCGGCAGCCCTGATTGCATATAACAGCGGACTTGGTCCGGCGGACGCGGAAAACGACGAGCCGGTCACAGTTAACATACCATCAGGCAGCGGCGCAGTCAGCATAATAGAAATCCTCGACGAAAACGGTCTGGTCAAGAACAAGACCATGGCCAAGATACATGTCAGGATAGGAGGATACGATTCTCTGCAGGCCAATACATATATCTTTTCAAAAGATATGAGCCTCAAAGAAATTCTAAACGCCATAAATACGGGAGATTTCAACTATCTTTCTAAGAATTTGATAACGATAGTCCAATGTTATACCATACCGCAGGCTGCTGAAGCCATAGCCGAAAAGCTTCCTTATTCCAAAGAGGAAATACTGGCTGTATGGAATGACAGGGAATACCTGGAAAGCCTCATAGACAAGTATTGGTTCCTGACCGACGAGATACTGGCCGATGGCATCATGTATCCGCTGGAGGGATATCTCTATCCTGAGACTTACATCATAACCGATGAAAATGCTTCGATAGAGGACGTGACTGATATAATTCTGTCCATGACTGATGAAAAGCTTTCCGAGAGGAAAGAGGATATAGAAAAGAGCGGCAGAACTGTCCATCAGTTCCTTTCCCTCACTTCCGTAGTTGAAAGCGAATCTCTCTTTGAAAAGGACAGGCCTATAATCGCCGGAGTTTTCATCAATCGTCTCGAAAACGGAATGCCGCTGCAGAGCGATATAACCGTGCTTTATGCCCTGCAGGAAAAACGGGTGAACGTAACTTACAGTGATCTTGAAGTGGAATCCAAGTATAACACATATAAGTATACAGGCCTTCCTATAGGCCCTATAGGCGCCGTATCAGCTCCGGCAATGGACGATACGATCTCCTATGAAAAATCCGATTACCTTTTCTTCTTCGCCAAGGAGGACGGAACGGTGATCTATTCCAAAACGCTGGCAGAACACGAAAAAGCGGTAGAAGAAAACCTGTGGTATTGATATGAACATAACAAATGAAGACGTCACCAATTATATAAACGGCTTTTACAAGCCTCAGGCAGCTCATCTCGCCGCTTTGAGACAGGAGGCGGAATCGGCCGGAGTGCCTGTTATCCTCAGAGAAACCGAGAATTTTCTCGCTTTTCTTCTCAAAGCCTTTAAACCTGCCAGAATACTGGAAATAGGAACAGCCGTCGGATATTCGGCCATATTTTTCGCACAACTGGGAGCGGAAGTGGTGACGGTGGAAAAATCTCCCGATATGGCTGACACAGCCCGGGAGAACATAAAAGAGGCAGGCTTTGAAAGCAAAATTACTGTTCTTGTCGGCGACGGGGAAGAGGCGATACGTCAAAAGCTCAAGGAAAGCGACGTATTCGACATGGTCTTCATCGACGCTGCCAAAAGCCACTACAGGAGATTTCTTGACGCCGCGCTGCCATTCTGCAGAGACGGCAGCTTCATAGTGTCGGACAACGTGCTGCTGAAAGGAGCATCCGCCTCGGATAAGTACGACCCCAACGGCAGGTTCAAGACCAACGTCAGGAATATGCGCCGGTATCTCGATTATATTTCGGACTGTCCGTATCTCGATACGTCCGTCATCGCCTGCGGCGACGGACTGGCGCTGAGCGTCTACAGCCGCGCAGCCGGCGTTGAATGATGCGCAGGGTAAACAAATTATAATCATAGACTTTAGGTATAAACGATAATGATAAAACCAGAACTTTTAGCCCCTGCAGGGGATTTGGAAAAACTTAAGACAGCGGTCATGTACGGGGCCGATGCGGTATATTTCGGCGGAGAAAGCTTTTCTCTGCGAGCCGGAGCCGGCAACTTTTCCCTCGAAGAAATGAAAGAGGGCATAGAGTTTGCCCATTCCCGCGGAGTGAAATGCCACATGACTCTCAATTTCTTTGCCCACAATGAGGATGTGGAACCGTTCATGGATTATCTGAAAGAAATCAGGGGTTTGGGTATAGACGCTTTTATAGCGGCGGATCCTGGAGTCATAGATATGATCCAGGAAGTAATCCCTGACGCTGAAATACATCTCAGCACTCAGGCCAACATGACCAATTACAGGACAGCGCGCTTCTGGTACGGCCGCGGCATAAGGCGGCTTGTACTGGCCAGGTCGCGTACCGTTGATTCGTAAAGGGTAGAAAAGTTAAAAATACCGCAGGACATGGAGCTGGAAGCTTTCGTTCACGGAGCCATGTGCATCTCCTATTCCGGCAGGTGTCTTCTCAGCAATTTCATGATAGAGAGGGACGCCAACAGAGGTCAGTGCGCCCACCCATGCAGGTGGAAATACGCTCTGGTGGAGGAACAGAGGCCGGGCGAATATTATCCCGTGGAGGAAGATGAGAGAGGCACTTATATACTAAATTCAAAAGATTTGTGCCTGATCGGGCATATTCCACAGCTTATAGACGCCGGCATTTCCTCCTTTAAGATAGAGGGCAGGATGAAAAGCGCCTTTTATGTGGCCGTCGTGGTTTCGGCCTACAGGAAAGCAATAGACGGCTATATAGCCTCTCCGGAAAGCTGGGAATTCAGGCAGGAATGGATGGACGAGCTGTGCAAAGTCAGCCACAGAGAATTTACTACAGGCTTTTACTTTCACAAGCCTTCAAATCAGGATCAGAATTACAGAACCAGCCAGTACACGAGAGACTATTCTTTCACAGGACTGGTGAAGTCTTATGACGAAAAAACAGGACTGGCGACAGTGGAGCAGAGGAACAAGATGGTACTGGGAGACGAGATAGAAGTTTTCGGACCGGCAACGGATTTCTTCACCCAGAAGCTTACAGAAATGTACGACGAAGAGGGGAACCTCATAGAAGCGGCGCCTCACCCACAGCAGATTTTGAAAATCAGGACGGAAAAACCGGTAAAGCCGTTTTTCATGCTCAGAAAGAGAAAATAACAGTAAATTGATTTTTATAAAGAGAAAGGATCAGATATGTTAACCGACCCCGACAGTTTACCTATACGAATAGGGATAATGGTTTTGCTCATAGCAGTACACGGGCTGTTCGCAGCTATAAATACTGCTCTCGGCGCAGCCGGACGGAACAGCGAAAAATACCAGGCTACGTGCAGGCTCATAATGATACTGTGTACTTCATTCGGAGCCTGGCTGGCGTTTTACGACTGGAGAACTGCTGTAGGCTTCGTCGCAGCCATCATCGTCTTCGGCCAGTTTTTTTCCCACAAGATAGCGCTCCAGCACCACGAAGCACTTGCTGAAAAGACCATGTGGCTCATTAACGGTGTTTCGGCCGTTCTGACGCCCATTACCAAGCTGCTGATGATCATCGCCAACCTCTTCCTCAAATTGCTCAGACAGGAGACACATCTGGAGGACGAAGCTTTCTCTGAGGAGGAAGTCATGTCCATGCTGGAGGCGGGACAGGAGTCAGGGGTGATAAAAGAAGAGGGCAAGAAGATGATCAATTCCATCTTCGCTTTCGACGATAAGCTGGCCTATGAAGTGATGACGCCGAGGACCGACGTTTTCATGATAGATGTGGAAGACCCCCTCGAAGAATATTTCGACGACATGATGACTCTGCGCCATTCAAGGATACCTGTATGCAGGGGAGAAAGGGACAACATCATCGGCGTTCTGAACATAAAAGATTATCTGATAAAAGCCAGGGAGACCAGCTACGAAGAAGTGGACATAGAGTCAATACTGAGAAAGGCTTATTTCGTCCCTGACACCAAGAACATTGATTCTCTTTTGTTCGAACTGCAGAAGTCAAAGCAGCAGATCGCCGTACTCATCGACGAATACGGCGGATTTTCCGGCATAGTCACCATGGAAGATATAATCGAAGAGGTGGTAGGAGATATAGACGACGAATACGACGAGGAAGCTGAAATCATAGATAAGGTCGACGACAGCACTTACCTCGTAGACGGAGATGTGGATCTGGACGACCTGGACGAAGAACTGGGAATAGACCTTCAGTCAGACAGCAGCGAGACCATAGGCGGCTTCATAATAGACATGCTGGGAGAGATACCTGATGAGAACGATGTGGGCCGTATAATAGAATTTGAGAATTACAGGTTCAAGATAATGTCCATCGGAGAGCGGCGGATAGAGAGGGTCAAGATATATATCCTGGACGAAGAGGAAGCTTCCGCTGAAGAAGAGGAAAAGCCTGATGAAACCTGATAAAAGGAATTTATATAATAAAATATTGTTACCGTGATATATTAAAAGGTCTCGCACATAAGGGCATATAGTCTGATGTGCGAGATTTTTATTATAGATTAGTTTGCATTTTATTAATTATATTTTATAAAAATACAATTAATAAAACAATATAAAATAATTTACAATAATATTTTTTTATGCTATAATTTGAAAAAAATATAGGGGGTATGGACCAATGTGGCAAAAAAATAATAGCTCGTTAAAATAATTGATAGAACAAGGGGATTATTATGTTAGATATATACATAAAAAGGACAATTTCAACTATTTTAATAGTAACTATAGCTGTTTTTATGACGTTTGGTACAAATGCATATGCGCATACAGATCAAATAACCACTGAAAAATTAGATGACGTTGATATAAATGTGGTTAGTAGCAATCAAATTCAGATAATTGATGGCGATACAGTTGGGACAATTACTGTTTTAGAAGACAACCCAAATTTTCGTAAAGTTTTAATTGAAAGTTCTGATGAAGAAGATATAATTTTAACAACTGATAAACAAGCTCAAACAATAACTTCGTCTAAAACGGGAAAGATAATCAATATCAACGCAGAGAATATTATATTAGCAAGTTCTCCTAAAGTAGGCGATACAAAAACTGTAAAAATCTCTTATAAGCAAATAAAAGATGCTGTGGGTACAGGTTCCGCAATTATAGGAATTGCTGGCTTTATTGCTTCTTTTTTTACTGGAGCTGGCGCATTGCTTGTGGCCTCCATTGCAACAAAATTGGGCGGTATAGGTGGATTAATATCTTTAGTTTCAAAAGGAAGTCCAAATCATGGTATAAAAATAGTATCACAATATTACATGAGGCGTACAACTAAAAACGGTAAAGTATATCGATATGGTGATTGGAAATTGAAAAGTATAAGTACTTACTGATACTTTTATGAACGAAAGGAATTGTAATGAAACCATCTGACAACTGGAAAGGCATATTAAAGGCTCAGCATTTTTATGCCGTACTGATATTACTGCTTAACGCACTGCAGATAAAGAGCCCTGATTTGATAAGCACGATACCAAGCTTCATACTTATAGCAGCAATGATACTTTCTACAATTTCAGCCATATACTTGCTTACTAAAATAAAGGCGGCGAAAGAGTGCAGGAAGCTATCAGATACAATGCTGATAATCTTGCTTACAATTGCAGGAAATATAATGCTCATAGTAAATATGTAAAAGTAAAATAAAGTATTTAACCCGTGATATCGAGGCGGAACACTGGCAGGACATAGTATTCCACCTCGATGTTGCTTTTTACAAAAAAATTTGTTATAATTACCGTTGTAGTTGTATGAAAGTTGTATTTTAGAGAGGTACTAAAATGAGTGAAAAAGTTTGTAACTGCAATTGTTCAGAAAACAGAAAGGAACAGTTCAAGGAACTGGAGCCCGTTTTAGAACAGTATGCGCGCGTGCCGGGTAGTCTCATCACTATCCTGCAAAAGGCTCAGGATATTTACGGTTATCTTTCAATAGATACCATAAACCATATATCCGACGCTACCGGCATCAAACCGGCTAAAATTTACGGCGTAGCCACTTTCTATGCTCAGTTCAGACTGCAGCCTATAGGCAAATATCTGGTTATGCTTTGCCAGGGCACTGCATGTCACGTAAACGGCTCCGAACTCATCGAGGAAGCTGTGTGTGAGCATCTTGGCATCAAGGACGGCGAAACCACCGAAGACGGCATATTTACGCTCAACAACGTAGCTTGTCTCGGATGCTGCTCGCTGGCTCCTGTAATGATGGTCAAGAGCGCCGAAGGAGACGAGACTTACGGAAACCTGACCAAGGATAAGGTCAGGAAGATTCTCGACGAGATAAGAGAAAGAGCATAGGAAGGAGGGTAAAAGTATGAAAGTAGTAGTAGGACAAGGAAGCTGCGGCATAGCCACCGGTGCAAAGAAGACCGCAGCAGAATTTGAAAAACAGATCGCCGCTAGAAATTTGAATATCAGTGTCGATACCACCGGCTGCGTAGGTACTTGTTACCTGGAACCTATAGTAGATGTATATGACGATGACGGCAAGATGACCAGATATGTCAAAGTTCAGCCTGACAAGGTAGAAGAAATCGTTGAAAGTCATCTCGTAAATCACAAGGTAGCTGAGGATTCGGCCATTTCCAAGGAAGACGAGGAATTTGTCGCCAAGCAGCAGAGAGTAGTTTTGAGAAACTGCGGCGTCATCAATCCTGAAAACATCGACGAATACATACAGGTCGGAGGCTATAAAGCCATAGAAAAAGTCCTCGGCACCATGAAGCCTGAGGAAGTTATCGAAGAAATCAAGATTTCCGGACTGAGGGGAAGAGGCGGAGCCGGATTCCCTACGTGGTTCAAGTGGAACGCAGCAAAGCAGAGTCCGGGAAATGAAAAATATCTTGTGTGCAACGCCGACGAAGGCGACCCGGGTGCGTTCATGGACAGATCAGTCCTTGAGGGCGACCCTCATTCGCTTATTGAAGGTATGATAATAGGAGGATACGCCATGGGCGCAAACCAGGGCGTCATCTACTGCAGAGCAGAATATCCGCTGGCTATCAAGAGACTGGAGATAGCCATGGCTCAGGCCAGAGAAAGAGGTTTCTTAGGCAAGGACATCTTCGGAAGCGGCTTTGATTTCGATATTTACATCAAGGCCGGAGCCGGAGCTTTCGTCTGCGGTGAAGAGACTGCGCTCATCGCTTCCCTCGAGGGAGAAAGAGGCATGCCTAGGCTCAAACCGCCTTTCCCTGCGGCCAAGGGTTTCTGGCAGAAGCCTACCGATATCAACAACGTAGAGACGCTGGCCAACGTGCCTTGGATAATCTACAACGGCGGAGCTGCTTTCGGCGCCATGGGAACTGAACAGAGCAAGGGTACCAAAGTGTTCGCTCTGGCCGGAAAGATCAAGAAAGGCGGACTCGTGGAAGTTCCTATGGGCATGACCTTAAGAGAAGTTCTCTACGGCATCGGCGGCGGCATCAAGAACAACAAGAAATTCAAAGCCGTTCAGATGGGAGGACCATCAGGCGGATGTATCCCGGCTGAACTTATAGATACTCCTGTAACTTATGAGGATATCAACAAGACCGGCGCCATCGTAGGTTCCGGCGGTATGATAGTAATGGACGAAGATACCTGTATGGTAGACATGGCCAGATACTTCCTCAACTTTACAAGGGACGAGTCCTGCGGCAAGTGCAATTACTGCCGTATCGGCACCAAGAGAATGCTGGAGATCCTCGAAAGGATCACCAACGGAGAGGGCAAAGACGGAGATATCGAAAAGCTGGAGGAACTGGCTATGAAGATAAAAGACGGTTCCCTCTGCGGACTGGGACAGACTGCTCCTAACCCTGTCCTCACAACTCTTAAATATTTCAGAAACGAGTATGAAGACCACATTTACAACCATAAATGTACGGCCGGTTCATGCAAAGCTCTCGTAACCTATACCATTACCGACGCATGCAAGGGCTGTACCGCCTGCGCCAAGAAGTGCCCAGTGGGCGCTATATCAGGCTCGGTAAAAGAAAAACACGTTATCGACAAAGAAAAGTGCATCAAGTGCGGCAAGTGTCTTGAGACCTGCAAATTCGGTGCAATAGAGAAGAAATAGGGGAGGGAGGAAAAACAATGAATAAGTTCAGACTTAACATAAACGGCAAAGAAGTGACCGGCGTTGCCGGCCAGACCATTCTTGAAGTCGCCAGAGAAAACGACATATTTATTCCGACTCTCTGCTATGACGAAAGAACCAAGATCTACGGTTCCTGCGGTCTCTGCATGTGCGAAGTGGAGGGAAACCCTAAGCTCTGCAAAGCATGCGCCACCGAGATCGCCCCGGGAATGGTGATAAAAACAGATACAGAGAGAGTAATCGAGTCGAGAAAGACCAACCTCGAGCTCCTGCTCTCAAATCATACCGGAGACTGCCGTCCGCCTTGCGTACTGGCATGTCCGGCACAGACCGACTGTCAGGGCTATGTGGGCCTGATCGCCAACGGTGAATATGAGAAAGCCCTGGAGCTGATCAAGGATAAGATTCCGCTTCCTGCATCTCTTGGAAGAGTTTGTCCGCATCCTTGCGAGGAAGCATGCAGAAGAGGTCTCATAGACGAGCCTATATCCATTCAGCAGCTCAAGAGATTCGCGGCCGATACTGACCTTGCAGGCGATATCTTCGTTCCTGAATGTGAAGAAGACACCGGCAAGAGCGTGGCCATAATAGGCGGCGGCCCGATGGGACTTTCCGCAGCTTACTTCCTGAGACAGATGGGTCATGCGGTGACTATATTTGAATCTATGCCGAGAGCCGGCGGTATGCTGAGATACGGCATACCTGAATACAGACTGCCAAAAGCAGTGCTGGACGAAGAAATCGCCACCATCGAAAGCATGGGCGTTGAGATCATAACCAATACAAGAGTCGGTGACGACATTCCTTTTGAGACTGTAAGAAGCGATTATGACGCCGTTCTCCTGGCCATAGGAGCCTGGGTATCCACAGGCGTAGGCTGCAAGGGAGAGGACGCAGAGGGCGTCATCGGCGGTATCGACTTCCTGAGAAGAGTGGTAAGGAACGAAGAAATCGGCATGGGCGAAAAAGTGGCCATCGTCGGAGGCGGAAACACTGCCATGGACGCATGCAGAACAGCTGTAAGGCTGGGAGCCAAGGAAGTCTATAATATCTACAGAAGAACTAAAGACGAAATGCCTGCCGACATGGTAGAGATAGAAGAAGCCGAAGAAGAAGGCGTAATCTTCAAAAACCTGACCAATCCTATAGAAGTCGTAAAGGACGAGAACGGCCACGTCAAAGAAGTGGTTCTGCAGGTCATGGAACTGGGTGAGCCTGACGCTTCTGGCAGAAGAAAGCCTGTTCCTGTAGAAGGAAAGACCGAAACTCTCGCCATAGATACCATGATACTGGCCATCGGTCAGGCTGTTGACGCCAGCGTATTCGACTGTGACAAGACGAGAAAGAACGCCATAGCTTATGATCCTGAAACATTCATGACCAGCATCCCTGGCGTATTCGCCGGCGGAGACTGCGGAAACGACAAGATTTCAATAGCTATCGAAGCCATCGCTGACGCGAGAAAAGCTTCCGACAGCATTGACGCATATCTCTACGGAGAAGTTCTTAAATATGAAAAACCTTACGTGGTAGAAAGAGATGATATTACTGAAAAGACTTTCGAGGACAGGGAAAGAATGTGCAGGCCGGAGATTCCGCAGCTTTCACCTAAAGAGAGAAAGGACAACTTCAGCGAGATCATTCCTTGCGGATTCACGGAAGAACAGGCTGTTGCCGAGGCTTCAAGATGCCTTGAATGCGGCTGTCACGACTATTTCGAGTGCAAGCTGATAGACTTTGCTAACCAGTACGACGTTCAGCCTGAAAGATTCGCAGGCGAGAAGAACGCTATAGAGTTTGAGGACGATCATCCGTTCATCGTGCGCGATCCTAACAAGTGCATACTCTGCGGTCTTTGCGTAAGAGTCTGCGACGAAGTCATGGGCGTAGGCGCTTTAGGCCTGGTTCACAGAGGATTTGACACCGTGGTCAAGCCTAATATGGAAAAACCTCTCATCGAGTCAGGATGTATTTCCTGCGGACAGTGCGTCAGCGTATGTCCTACAGGCGCTCTCCAGGAGAGAACGACGATGATCAAGGAAACTCCTGTAGAAACAGAAGTGACAGAAACAACATGTTCTTTCTGCTCTGTGGGCTGCAGCCTTAACCTGGAATCCTGCGGCGATATGCTGATCAAAGCCAACCCTGATAAGAATGGTGCAGTAAACAAGGGCCTTGCCTGTGGAATGGGCAAATGGGGCTTCGACTGCTCCATGCTTGAAGATAAGCTGGAAGAACCGTTCGTTAAGGAAGACGGACGTTTCAGAGAATCCGATTATCACGAAGCTTTCGTGCTCGTTGCCAAGAGATGTCAGTCCATAGGCGCCAAATACGGCAAAGACGCCGTTGCAGTCGCCGTTTCGGACAGATATACCAACGAAGAAGCTTACGCCATCAAGAGAATGGCAGAAGCCATGGGAGCCAAGGTCCTCTGTATAAACAACAGAGAAAGCGGCCTGGAAAAGGTTACTGGACTGAACGCTTCCCCGAACACCATAGATGAACTGCTTTCGACCAACCTGATCCTTAAGATAGGATTTAAGGAAGAAGATTCCAGAGTCATCGCCCTCAAGATGAAGCAGGCTGAAGAAGCCGGAGCTAAAGTAATCAATCTCTGCAGCGGCGAGAACAACTTAAGCTTCTTAAAGCAGATCGCCAAGGCCATCATAGACAGCGGCAAGGCCAAGAAGGCAGCAGGCTATGACGAATTCGCAGCTTCACTTGCTTCCGTCAAGGTAAGCGGCGAAGCCAAGGCCATAGCTGACCAGTATCTGGCCGCCAAGAAAGCTATGATAGTTTATCAGCAGAACTTCCTGACGACGGACGGTGCAATTCTCGTCGCCGATATCGCCATGCTTTCCGGCCATATCGGTTCTCCTAGAGACGGTATCCTCCAAGTCAAGGCCAAGAACAATTCGCAGGGCCTCATTGACATGGGAATCACCGCAGGCAAAGAAGCTCTTGACGGTGTAAAAGCCCTCGTTGTATTCGGAGAAAACGCTGAGATAGACACCGAAGCTCTGGAATTCCTGGCTGTATGTGATACGCATATGACTGAACTGGGAGCCAAGGCCGACGTAGTTATACCTGGAACAGGCTTCGCTTCTATAGACGGCACGTTCACCAATACGGAGAGAAGAATGCAGCTCGTTCAGGCGGCGATAGATGAGGACATCCTCTTCAGCAACTGGGAAGTAGCAGCTGAAATCGCCCACATATTTGAAGTGGATTTGGATTGGGACGGAACGGACGATATTTCAGATGAAATGTCAGATACCGTTGAATCCTATAAATATGCTGAACTCGGCGAAGTTCTGGGCGGAGTTCTCACTCCTGCAGCAGGCGCGGCTCTTATAGCAGTGGAAGACGGCCCGGTCGTTGAGGAGCTTCCTTGCACCGACAGCCTGATGCAGGTGATCTCCATGAGACTGCCTAAGCCGGTCAATCCTACGGCGTAAGCTTTGCAGGAGATTTGAAAGCTAAGCGCAAAACATATAAAATAATTAAGCCGCCCGGAATGGGAATTGGATTAAGAAAACGTTGAAGCAAAGAACGGTATAGTCAGACGGCTATGCCGTTCTTTGCTGTTTTTGAGTTGTTTTTTGGTTTTTTCTCATGATAAAATAAAATTGCAAGGAAAAGAGCAGCGCACATGGAGAATGATAAGTTACAGCTTTTTGAAGATAAAGCAATCAGAACGGCATGGGACGCGGAAGAGGAAGAATGGTATTTTTCTGTCGTTGATGTGGTCGGCGTATTGACCGACAGCCCAAATCCAAATAACTACTGGAAAGTCTTAAAAAAGCGGCTGAAAGACGAGGGTAATCAGTCGGTTACATCTTGTAACCAACTGAAATTGGAATCGCCAAAAGACGGAAAACGCTATTTGACCGACAAATGGCGTGACAGGGGCGTAAAAAAAGGCGTTGAGTATGCAATACTTACCGATGAAATCACCCGCGCATGGTCGGGCATGACGACGCGGCAAGACAAAAGGCTGAAAGGTCTGAAAAAAGAAAATCTACGGGACAACATGACGACAACGGAAATCATTTTAAATATGCTTGCATAAACTTCAACAACTGATATTTAAAAAGCAACAAAGCCGGAAACCTTAGCCGAAAATATAGAAGTCGCCCGCCGCGGCGGAAATGTCGCCGGGATTGCGAAACAAGCCCTTGAAGCAGAAACCGGAACCCCCGTTATCACATCACAAAATGCGGTACAATTAAACACAGTTGTAATGGGTATGATCGAAGGCGTTATAAACGCGGAGGTCGAAAAAGAAAAAACAGACGAAAACAAAGAGTAACAAGCAAAAGAACAATCATGCCTCTGCCGCGCGCCGGATTTAAACTCCGGCTTCTTCAGCCGAAATTTCCCCTTGATTTAAGTCTGCCCTTTGTGCTATACTGAACTGGAAATAAAAAGAAGGCGGTGAAAGGATGTTCAACTTTTCTTACAGGTAAAATTCAATAAGCAGGCGGATCGCGTATATCTTTCTAACGCTCCGTTTGCAGGTTACTGTGGGAAAGTTAAGATTCTTCAGCCAATTTAGACATATATGCTCTGTGAGATGAGCTCAGCCATGAAAGACATTAAAGCTG
>UQXL01000007.1 GCA_900545135.1 uncultured Eubacteriales bacterium
GCCAACATATTCTTATAAAAATGTTGGCAAATTTTCGGATATTATAAAAAATGTACAACATTTGCCCGGTTCAATAGGCAGTTCGATAAATTTCGACAGGCTCAATCACAAGAAATGTTGCCAAAACTCAAGCAAAACAAAGAATTGTACAACATTTGCCATAATATTACAAATGCCGTAGTGTTGCAAGCATCGGTATTACAAACACAGCGTTATTACAGCCTTTGTAGTATAATGAACCCAACATCTTATTGTTCGACGTTGCCGTAAGGTGGGGTTCATTGAGTCACTTTGACGGACTTTCGTTGTGGTATAATGTCCGCAAGGAATTATATCGGCTGTGCCGCAATGAGGCGGCCATTTAAACGCCGTCTGGCTGACCGGAGGGCGTTAGAATGTCCGCAGAAGATTATATCGGCTCCGCCGAGAGGAAGCGGCCATTGAAACGCCCTTTGCCTGACTGGATGGCATTATATTTGGAACAACCAATGGCTCGCTGCTTTGCTTTCATGGAATCAAAATAACCCGCCGCCTTCGGAGCGCTTGGCTCGCAGCTAAAGTGGCTCGGTTCTCAGATTGCGTGTTCTGCGGCAGGGAAATCGCCACCAGGTTCAGACAGATTTTGATTCCCAGCTGAAAGCATGCGCGTGCAGTTTTATCTTGAGCGCCGCAACACATTTGCAACACATTTTAAGAGAGATTTTTTATGCTTGATCTAACAGACAGATTATATGTCGCTACTTTTCAGGACAATTGCATAAACGTCATCAGAGAATATGGCCTTAACATTGAGTACAACCATACATGCATATCGGATGACCTCGATGAAGATAAGCGCGAGCTGCTGCTTTCAGCCATGCGCAGAGATTTCAGCGCTTCCGGTGCGAAAACCGCTGTCTTGCACGGTCCCTTCACCGAGATATGCCCTGCCGCTATAGATGCAAGAGCCAGGCAGATGGGCCGGCAGCGGCTTGAAGAAGCTTTTCAGGTCTGTCAGAGTCTCGGCGTAAATCGCATGGTCGTGCATACGGGCTGGATTCCTTTTATATATTTTAAGGATTGGCAGGCAGAGAAAAGCGCCTTGTTCTGGGAAGATTTCATGAAAGACAAACCTGCTGGATTTACACTTCTTGTGGAAAACGTTCTGGAAGACGAGCCTTTCATGCTCGGCGACATGATGAAAAAAATAAATGACCCGCGCATAAAATTGTGCCTCGATACGGGCCACGCCAACGCCATGACTCGCAAAGACATCTCTGTAGATAAATGGATACGCCATCTTGGTCTTCATATAGGGCACTTCCATCTCCACAACAATTACGGAGACCGCGACAGCCACGGAACCTTTTGCGATGGTTCTTTAGATATGGAAAACATTTTTTCCGCCATAGAAAAGCACTGCGCCGATGACGTCACTTTCACAATAGAAGCCCGGGACTGCGGCTCCTGCGCAGAGTGGCTGAAGGCGCGCGGATATATATAGATTTCACGGAAAGGAGCCACAATGGAAAAGCTTGAAAACCGCCTGAACGAAATTTTAAAATCAATCAACGAGAAGGGAATTCTCGACGAAGATGCAACAAAAGCCGCCAAAGCCCGTCAGAAAATCCTGGCAAAGCCCACCGGCGCACTCGGCAGGCTGGAAGATATTTCTGTGCAAATGGCAGGAATCACCGGCAAAGTAAAGAATTCAACTAACAAAAAAGCTATAATCATAATGTCCGCCGACAACGGCGTAACGGAAGAGGGAGTGGCCTCGGCTCCGCAGTCTGTGACCCTTTCCCAGACCATAAATTTCACCAGAAGGCTGACAGGAGTAGGCTCGATGGCAAAGCATTTCGGCATAGATCTGCTGGTCATCGACGTAGGAGTCAAGCTTCCGATCCCGGAAAGTCTCTATATCGACTCCATGACGAAAAACGGCAGATTTACGCATAAAATCTATAATCACCGGTTAGCCGACGGAACCAGGAATTTGGCCAGGGAAGACGCGATGACAAAGGAGCAGGCTCTTTCAGCCCTTGCGTGCGGCATAGAAGCCGTAAAATCAGCAAGCATCTGCGGATACGACATCCTGGGAATCGGCGAAATGGGCATAGGCAACACCACCACCAGTTCCTGCGTGCTGGCTTCCCTGACAGGAGCTTCTGCCGCAGACGTGGTCGGCAGGGGCGGCGGACTCAACGACGAGGGACTGATGAAAAAAATCCGCATCGTAGAGAATGCCGCAGCAAAATGCAAAGGCTACGGCGTGATTGATATTCTCGCCAAGGTCGGCGGCTTCGATATATGCGCTATGACAGGGGCTTTCCTCGGCGCGGCTTATTACAGGATTCCTGTGGTAATCGACGGATACATATCATCAGTGGCAGCCCTCGCCGCATGCCGTCTTGCTCCCAACGCCGTCAATTTTATGTTCGGTTCGCATCTTTCAAAAGAGCAGGGCTATAAAACTGCAATGGAAGCCATAGGCATAAGTCCTTACTTCGATCTCGGCATGCGCCTCGGCGAAGGCAGCGGATGCCCTATAAGCTTTAATATAATCGAAACGGCCTGCGCTACGATGAACGGCATGGCGACCTTTGATGAGGGAGCCATAGACGCCGATTATCTCAAGGAGGCCGAGAAAGGCAACTTTTTCTAATGAATATATTCATCAGCGGCGGCTGCAAAAATGGCAAATCATATTACGCCCAGAAGCTGGCTCGGGATATGGCTGCGAAAGCCGGACTGCCCTTATATTACCTGGCGACCATGATTCCAAAAGACGGTGAAGACAGAGCCAGAATAAAACGCCATCTGTCCGAACGGGACGGCTGGGGTTTCGACACCATAGAGCAGGGAACAGATATATGCAAGTGCCTCAGCGGAGGGAAAACGCTATCAGGCAAAGCTGTTGATTCCAGGGGAGTCTTTCTGCTGGACAGCGTAACGGCTTTGCTTTCCAATGAGATGTTTTTGAGCGACGGAACTTTCGTCCCTGACGCACCTGCCAAAGTGGCCGGTGATTTGACAAGATTCTGCAGGCTTACCGGAAACACGGTTTTTGTTTCCGACTACATATATTCAGACGCTTCGCCTTATGATGAGCTTACTGAAAGCTACAGGCGCGGCCTGGCGTTCATAGACAGGACGCTGGCCGGGATATGCGGTCAGGTGACCGAAGTTTCATTCGGATTTGTACAAAACTATAAGTAGGGGGTTATATGAAATTATTAACTGGATTTTTAATGGCATGGGGAAACTTTCTCGTACTTCCATGCCCCAAAAAAATGTGGGACAATGATCTGAAAAATTACATGCTGGGCTTTCTGCCGACCATGGGCTTCATCGTCGGAGGATTATGGGCAGGCTTATGCATCCTGCTGGTGTGGCTGGGAACGCCTTTCTTTGTACTCTCTTTCATGCTGGCTTTTCTGCTCCCGGCTCTGTGCGGTTTTATGCACTTTGACGGATTCATGGACTGCACCGACGCCATTTCTTCCCGCAGAGACCTAGAGGAAAAACAGCGTATATTAAAGGACTCGAACTGCGGAGCCTTTGCTGTAATAGGCGCTGTATTTATGGTTCTGGCATATTTCTGCTGTTTAACCACCTCCCTGAGCGCCGGCATGGATTTTATTGATTTATGGCTCATTCCTGTGGTCAGCAGATCTGTTGCCGGATTGTTCGTTCTCCTTGGCAAACCTATAGGGCACAGCCAGTATGCAGAGGGCGGCGGTGCGGAAAATAAAAAGCAAAAGAAAAAGGCTGCTGCCGCAATATTGATTCAACTGATAATTTTCTGCTGTGCCGGACTTCCGGTCGCCGCATCAATAGAAGCTACGCTGCTTGTCATCGGTCTGACAGCTGTTTCCACGCTGCTTTCCATCGTACTAGCTAAAAGAGCACTGGGAGGCATGAGCGGCGACATCGCCTGTTTTGGAATCGTCTGGGGAGAACTGGCAGGAATCTTCGCCATGCTGCTGATGTAAGCTTTCTGCCGGGCGGTCGAAATCAGACACGATGAGGCAAGACCAGGCAAAAGGAGACAAGATGAGGCAAAGGGAGGCAAGACCAGGCAAAGGAGTGCAAGATGATTTTAATTTTCGGAGGGGCGTATCAGGGAAAGCTTGATTTTGCCAAAGAAAAATTCAATATTTCAGACGAAGAGGTTTTTGAATGTACAGAGACAGGGGAACTGGATTTTTCCAAGCGAGTGATATATAGCGCGGAGCTTTTCTTTCTCAAATGTGTAAATGAAAATATCGAAGCAGCGGATTTTCTGCGCGAAAAAATCGACCAGCTGCGGGACAAAATCATCATTGTCTGCGATATTTCTCAGGGAATAGTCCCCATGGAGCCCGTTCACAGAGCCTGGCGCGAAGCGTGCGGCCGGGCAATGATGTATCTGGCAGGAGAGGCAGACGAAGTATACAGGGTTTTCTGCGGCCTGGGCCAAAGAATAAAATAAAAAGGAGACTTTCATGAAAAAATCTTGCATACATTTCATAAGACACGGCATCACCGAGGGCATCGTCAACAGATGGTACTACGGCGAAACTGATTTGCCGCTTATAGATGAGGGAATTCTTCAGCTCAACAAATTCAGAGATGAGGGAATCTATCCGTCTTCTGAAAGTGCCGCCTGCTATACTTCCGGCATGCTGAGGGCAAACCAGACTTTTGAGGTTCTTTTCGGCCACAGTAACTATCAGGTGATAAGCGATCTTAGAGAAATGAACTTCGGCTCGTGGGAATGCAAAACTTTCGACGAGCTGAAAGCCTTGGAGGGATTCGATCTCTGGATCAACGACAAGTCCGGAACATTTACGTTTCCCGGAGGAGATTCTTCGGTCAGCTTTCAGGAGAGGGTCTCGAAGGGGCTTGATGAGCTTTTGAAAAGGCATTTTCTGCGCGGCTGTCCGGCGAGGGTCACAGAAGATTCCGAAGATGCAGGGAACCCCGAAGATGCAGGAAAACCCGAAGACGCGGAAGAGCGCGAAGAGAACTCGGCCATCGTCGTCTGCCACGGCGGTGTTATCGCTTCCTGCATGTGCATGCTGCTGGGCGAGCCGACGAAAGCTTTCTGGGACTGGATACCGGGGCCGGGCAGAGGCTACACCGTATATTTTGAGGGAGAAAAGGCCAGCGGATATGAGAAGATTTGATACAAAAAAACTGATTATTTTCGTCAGCTGTATATGTTTTATAGCTCTTTTGTCAATAGTAATCTATGCTGCAGCCTCGCTGTATCCAAACGAGCTTTCCGGTACATACAGCGCCGGCAATGAGCCAATCGAAAGCAACATATACATCGCTTTCAGCCATGGCGAATATGTCGCCTATGATCAGAATGAAATTGTTCAATCGGGCACATACGAAAACATTAGTCTGAATGGAAAAAAGGATGTATACAAGCTGATTTCAGAAGACGAGTCTTCTAGCTATATTTTAAACCGTGGAAAAGAAATATATGTTTTGGGCCTTGATGGCAAAGAGTTTTCTGCCGAAAAAATCAGTAAAGAGCCTCTTCGCCTTGACCACGAAAATCATTCCGCCTGAGTTAATAACCATAGACATAAAAGTCATAAAAGACATAAAAACAGTGAAGTCTATCTAAGGCTTCACTGTTTTATTTTATTCTATTCCGCGGAGGACTTTCTCCGTATTGAAATTGCTGTGAAAAATCATTCCTCCGCTATGGCGTTTATCCCTTAGAACAGAGGAACTACTGCTCCGCCGTAGGTTTTTTCCATGAATTCCTTGACTTCGTCTGAGCAGAGAGCGTTCATCAGAGCCTTTATCTTGTCGCTGCCTTCGTTGCCCTTAGCAACAGCGACTACGTTGGCATAAGCCTCAGCCGCCTCTGAATCATCAGCTTCTATAGCCAGAGCGTCTGAAAGATTGAGTCCGGCATCGATGGCGTAGTTACCGTTGATTACCGCCATGTCTACGGTTTCCAGAACTCTTGGCAGCTGAGCAGCTTCCATTTCGACGATTTCAATTCCCTTAGGGTTTTCTATTATGTCCAGCTTAGTTGCCAGGAAGCCGGCTTCCTGGTCCAGCTTTATAAGGCCCTCTGCTTCCAGAAGCTTGAGTGCTCTTCCCTCGTTGGTTCCGTCGTTAGGAACTGCGATTTCTGAACCCTCTTTAAGGTCGTCCAGGGATTTTGCTTTGCCTGCATAGAGAGCGAAAGGCTCGTAGTGAACGTTGCCGGCGCTTACAAGGTCAGTGCCGTTTTCTTCGTTATAGTTGTTCAGATAACTGATGTGCTGGAAATAGTTGGCGTCCAGATCGCCGGCGGTTACGCCTTTGTTAGGAAGAATGTAATCATTGTATTCTACGATTTCCAGAGTATAGCCCTCTTCCTCGAGGTTATCCTTGATAACTTCCAGAACTTCCGCATGAGGAGCAGGTGTTGCTCCTACCTTGATAACTTTGTCGTCTCCGCTTTTTGCGTCGTCTTCTCCGCCGCCGCAGCCTGTCAGCGCGAATGTAGCTGCAATTGTCAGCGCCAGAACTGCTGAAAAAACAATTTTCTTCTTCATAGTTTTCTCCTTCATAATTATATTATTTTAGTCTTTTATCAAGCTTTTTCGCCGCCATCATTCCGACTTCCTGGAAAATCTGAACGATTACGACGATGATAACGATAGTTATGAGCATTACCTCATTGTTGTAGCGGTAAAGTCCGTAGTTGGTCGCCACGGCTCCCAGTCCGCCGCCTCCTACGATACCTGCCATTGCCGAATAGCCAAGTATTGTCGTTATGGATATGGCCGCGCCGATCATCAGCGACGGCTTGGCTTCAGGCAGAAGCACCTTGTAGATTATCTGCCATGAGCTCGAACCCATGGACTGAGCTGCTTCTATTATTCCTCCGTCTATTTCGCTTAAGGATGATTCTACCATTCTTCCCACGAACGGAGCCGCTGAAACAACCAGCGGAACTATTACTGATGTCGGCCCTACCATCGTGCCTACGATTGCTTCGGTAAACGGCAGCATCCATATCATCAGTATCAGGAAAGGTATAGAACGGAAAATATTCACTATCACGCCCAATATCGTGTTGATGATTTTATTCGGGCAGATTCCGTTTTTGCTGGTGATGTTAAGTATCACGCCGACCGGGACTCCTATAGCATAGGATAAAATCATGGAGACGATGACCATGTACAGCGTTTCCACAAGGGATACGCCCATAAGTTCAACCATTGCGCTATTCAACGTTCAATCCCTCCTCCTTGTATTTTACTTTCTTAGACTCCAGAAAAGCCTTTATCTTTGCGGAAGTTTCTTCATCTTCCGGCAGCTGTATGAGCATCTGGCCGTAAGCCACGCCTTCTATGTTCTTGGTGTTTGCTCCCAGTATGTTGACATTGGTGTCGCACTCGCGGCTGAGACTTGAAATTATCGGTTCAAAGGCCGATGTTCCGTCAAATACCAGCCTCAGGCAGCGAAAGCCCTCCGCAGACGGAACTCCCTGATTCTTGGGAAGTATCAGCTGCTTGGCTATCTGCGATTTAGGCGATGTGAATACTTCCTTGACCGGTCCCTCTTCAACTATCATACTGTTGTCTATGACCGCGACTTTATTGCATATCTGCTCTATTACTTTCATCTCGTGAGTTATGACTATGATAGTAACTCCCATGTTCTTATTGATTTCTTTGAGCAGGTTCAGAATGGACGCTGTCGTGTTGGGATCCAGTGCGCTTGTAGCCTCGTCGCAGAGCAGCACTGTCGGATTGGTAGCCAAAGCTCTGGCGATGGCGACTCTCTGCTGCTGTCCTCCGGAAAGCTGCACAGGATATGACTTTTCTTTATCCTCAAGTCCAACTATTTTTAAAAGTTCTCTTGCCCTTTCCCGTGCGTCATGCTTTGATATGCCGGCGATCTCCATTGGATAGCAAATGTTATCTAGGGCCGTTCTCTGGCTCAGCAGGTTAAAGTTCTGAAATATCATCGACATGGACTGTCTCTTTTTGAGCAGCTCCTTTTTGCTTATGGAGCCCAGGTCCACCCCGTCGAAGATGACTTTTCCCTCCGTAGGCTTTTCCAGAAAATTGATGCAGCGGATAAGCGTACTCTTGCCCGCTCCGCTGAGGCCTATGATCCCGAAGATGTCTCCGTCCTCTATGGTCAGGTTTATGTCCTTGATGGCCTCCACTCTGTTCCGCCCGTTGTCATAAACCTTACTGAGATTTTTTAATTCAATCATAGCTGGGTTTCCTTTCTAAAAAAATAAGCAGGAACGCTTTCGCTTCCTGCCCATGCACAATCTTTGTCTATTTGAGGCCGTACCTCGCGCAAAGCATCATAAGTTCGGAAGCAACACACGTGAAACCATGCACATGCCCATCGTCATGCACATATCCATCATCATTGCTGCTCCGTGTACTTTGCACTTCATCGGAAAATCTCCTTTCCTCAAACCTACTTATTACCATACTCCAACATCGAGCCGCTGTCAATAGTCTATTTTTAAAATTGCTGTAAAAAATCAGTTACAGTAACAACCAAAGGGTCTTTAGGGAAATGTCTGCTGTTTCCTGTTATAAGTTTCGCATTGCAATATTTCGCGACCTCGTAAAACTTTTTGTCCTCTTCATCTTCAAATATATCGTTAAGGGGATTCGCTGTTACAGATACACCGCTGGTTTCAAACCATGCAAGCAAAGAATTGATTTCTCCAGTCGAAAATCCAAACTTGGGTCTTTTCAAAACCGTTTTATACTCGTTTAAAATACGATAATCATAGCAAGGTATAAGCAATCCACTGATAACCATGCTTATGATCTGCGCAGGTGCTCCATTCTTAGACCAAAGAGCGGAAACTAAAATATTCGTATCTATAACTACTCTCATGGCTATTCTCCCTTGCGCGCAGCAGCTATCTCTTCTTCTATTTCACTTTCACTCATATAACCTTTTTCAGAAGCTTTCAGCCTCATATCGTTAAATGCAATCATTGCTTTTGCCTGGCGAACCGCTTTCAAAGTCTCTTCAAAGCTTCCGTCACCAATATCTAACATAATGGCAGTAGGTTTTCCGTTATTCGTAATCACAACTTCACCGTCAGAAGATAGATTTTCCCAAATACTCTTTGGCGTTAAGCGCAAATCTCTCACAGTATAGAACTTCATGATATCACCTCCTGTTATCATTATACTTTATTGTATCACAATCATCAACGTTTAAGGATACGTTTTGTCTTACTTTTGATTTGCTTTTTGTGACTTGTTTTAAACGCCTGTTTCAAACCCTTCCACAAATCCCGAAATCACTTCAAGAATATCTTCACAGCGTCCTCTCGTGACCTCTACGTTGAGGGGCATCTGCGGGTCATGGAGCGATTTTCTCAGCAGGCACCAGCCTTTCACCTTTTCATTGTCAAAGTTTATCCTCACGCCTTCGTAGTTTGGTCTCACCACGTAAGCGCCGAAGCTTCCTCCCTCTTCTTCTATCCACTGCTCAAGGCCTGCAAGAACTCTCTTTCCGTACTCCTGAAAATCTTTTCTGTCTATGGAAAATCTCTTCTCGACTGCTTCTTTCGGTTCCTCGAGACTGGCCAGCATCACGCCGAGCCCTGCTCCGGCTTTCTTAAGCTGCGCCGCTTTTATGACTATCTTTGTCGCCAGATAAGCGCCGTCGTCGAGGAAAAAGTTTTCCTTATATGCGGCGTGACCTGATGTCTCGATGGCCAGCTGGCTGTCTACTCCGTTCTCGTTGAGTTCTTTGGCTTTGTTTATTACGTTTTTATATCCGCGCTTGAAGCGCAGGTGTTTGAGGCCGAGACATTTTTCAAGATAGACTGTGAGCTGATCGCTGGTAATGCTGTCGGTGACCACGGTAGTCCCCGGATATTCCACTGCTATCAGGGCTGCCGCCATGGCTACTATGGCGTTTCTGTTTATTTCCTTGCCGTCTGCGTCCACCGCCGACGAACGATCCACATCGGTGTCAAATATCAGCCCTAAATCTGCATGATTGTCTTTGACGGCTTTGCAGATAGAAGCCATAGCCTCAGGGTTTTCCGGGTTGGGCTGGTGATTAGGGAAATTTCCATCCGGTTCGAGGAACTGGCTGCCGCTTATGTCAGCTCCCAGCGGCTTTAAGATGTCTTCGGCATAAAATCCGCCGGCTCCGTTTCCGGCGTCGACCACTATCTTAAGGCCGGTCAGAGGCTTGTCTCCGCCGACTTCTCTCATTATCTTTTCTCTCAGATATTTACAATATGTAGACATCAGCTGGGCTTTTACTATGGAGCCACAGGTTTTTTTGCTAGTCTCCATCTGAGTTTCTTCCCCGGCCTCTGCCACAGCCCCTGTCTGCGGTTCTGCTCCGGCCTCCGTTCCTATCTCCGCCGACTCGATTATCGCCGCTATATCGCCCTTGTCCAGACCGCCCTCACGGCTGAAATACTTGAAGCCGTTGCGGTCTTTCGGCAAATGGCTCGCCGTGATCATTACCGCTCCGTCGCAGTCAAACTCTTCAAATACCGTGGACATGAACATGGCCGGAGTCGAGGCAAGTCCACAGTCGAGCACCGTTGCTCCAAGACCGGAAAGCCCTTCGCATACGGCTTCTTTCAGACTTTCCGCCGTGATTCTGCTGTCGTGCCCCACAGAAACCTTAAGGCTCTCCGCCGGTTTTCTGCTTTTTTCCGCCAGCCACCTGCCGAAAGCCGCTGACAAATTGACTGCTTCTTCCCGCCCCAAAGTAACGGGGTTTTCTCCTGCAAGGGCTACGCCTCTTATGTCGCTTCCGTTCTGCAATTTTCTGTAATCTTTAGCCATGTCTTTCTCCCTCACGATAATAATTTTACGCATCCTAAAAATGCGAAGCAAAGCATGAACCACGCCAGAGTAAATGTCGGGCATATCTGTCCGAGAATATTTCCCGGCAGAGACGAATAATCCCACACGTCCCAGCCCAACCTAAGATTGACGATAACTCCGACGCAAAATTCATATATTGTTATTATAACGGCGCCGGCCATAGCCGACAGCACGAGATTCATCGATAAAAGCCAGCCTGAAAGCAGGTACAGAGTGAGCACGCACGCTCCTCCTGTCAGCACCATGGTCCAGTGCGTATAGCCCCTGAAAAGAGTCTCCAGCAGGCCGTAGGCCGCTCCGCCCAATATGAAAATCAAAATTTCCGCATATATCGAATTGCTTCCGTCACTAAAAAATTTCTCACCCATAAGTTTTATTATGAGTTTGAGATTTTATAGATATACTTTAAAGAGCTTCTATTATATCGGTAATTTTATCCTTGGCGTCCATCATGATTTTCTGCACATCTTTTCCTATGATGTCCAGTTCTTCTGCCGACGCGAAATAAGTTTTTTTAATGCCGAAAAGCGCGCAGAGGCCTTTCACATAATCATATCCGAAATTGAAATTTCCTATCGGACTGCCCGACGTGGTGATATAAGAAAGGCTCGAGGCCCTGCACTGCCCGGCAGGAATCCCTTCCGGGCTGTATATGAAAGTAAGTCCCGTGACAGAGCAGCGTTCCAGATACATTTTAAGCTTGGCAGGAAAGGACAGATCCCAGTAAGGTGCGCCTATGAGGATGTGGTCCGCTTCTATGATCTGTCTCGCCAGATCGAATTCAGAGTCGCCGAACCCGCCGGCTTTAGCCAGTCTGTCTCTCTGCTCCAGCCTGTCCTTGTTCAGGGGGTGAAGTTCCAGTTCGTTCAAATTGACTTCCTCTAATATCCAGTCTTCGCCTGCTTTGGCCTTTTGGAATTTTTCGATGTAATCTCTGCAAAGCTGATATGTCCTCGATTCTTCGCCTCTGATACAGGCGTTCACAAATAAGAATTTCATCAATATATCCTGCCCTCTTCTTCGCCTTTCAATATCCTGGCCGCTCCGGCCGCCAGCGCACCCAGCTCGTCTTCGCCGGGCATTATGACGATTTTTCCGAGATGTTCCGCATAGCTTTTTATCATTTCTGTGAGCATGGAGGAGTTGGCCAGTCCTCCTGTCAAAATCACTGCGTCTGTCTGCCCTTTCAGCGCAACTGTCATCTGCGCGATGCTCTTTGCTATCTGATAGGCCATCGCCTCATAAACCAGAGCGGCTTTTTCGTCGCCGTCCTTAATCATGGCTTCGACTTTTCTGCAGTCGGTGGTGCCAAGATAAGACATTATTCCGCCCTGACCGCTTATCAGTTTTTCCACCTGGCTTTCCGTGTATTTCCCGGAAAAACACATCTTCGTCCAGAGTATCAGCGGGATTCCTCCCGTCCTCTCGGGCGACATGGGCCCGTCGTCGTATGTGGAAATGTCTATGACTGCTCCGCCTTTATGCGCGCTCACTGAAATTCCGCCGCCCATGTGGGCGACTATGAGCTTCAAATCTTTATATTCTTTTCCTATGGATTTGGCGTAGTTCATCGCCTGTGCTCTCGAGTTGAGCACATGGCAGCAACCATAGCGTTCCAGCTCTGCAAGGCCAGAGATCCTGGCGATAGGTATGAGTTCGCAGCCCATGGTCGAATCGTAAATAAACGATGGTATGCCCAGAGGCTGTGCTATCTTGTAGGCCAGCTCTGCTCCCATGCTGGATGCGTGGGGCGGATTGCCGGGGTTTCTCATCGCTTGGCAAAGTTTTTCAGTTACTCTGTACCCTCCGCCGTGCAGGCCTATTATCATGCCCCCTCTTCCCACCGTCGCGGAAAGCCTGCCGACATCATAATTTTCCTCTTTCAGCACCTCTCTTATCAGCTTTTCTCTGAAATCCATCTGGCCGAATATGTCGCCCATGGCTTTGAGTTCCGCGGCCTCGTGCGTTATCGTCTTTGAAAACAGTTCCGTCCCGCCACGAAAAACCGCTATTTTCGTCGTCGTGGAGCCGGGGTTAATGGCTAAAATTTCTGTCTCCTTTTTCATCGTATCTGCAGTTGTTTGCGCATTTTCCGTCATGCCGGCACTTTTCATCTTATCATCTCCCTGAGCATTTTTATTTCTTCTCCGTAGCCTTCGAGATTTTCCTGCGGCGTTTCAAGCACGAACGGCAAGCCCTGAAGTCTCGGATGAGTCAATATATTTCTAAAAGCTTCTTTTCCTATATATCCGGCGCCTATCACCGCATGTCTGTCCTTGTGGGCTTCGATTGGATTCTTGCTGTCGTTTATATGGATAGCTTTTAAATATTCCAGTCCTATTATGTCGTCAAATTCCCTGAGCACCTCGTCCAAACTGCCTGCTATGTCGTAGCCTGCGTCGTGGACATGGCATGTATCCAGGCATACTCCGATCTTATCTTTCAATTTGACTTTATCTATTATGCTTCTCAGTTCTTCGAAACGGCCGCCTATCTCGCTGCCTTTTCCGGCCATGGTCTCCAGCAGAACGGTCGTAGTCTGTTCTGATTTCATGATATCGTTGAGCAGACCGCTTATCATCTCGATTCCCGTTTCCGTGCCCTGGCCGACGTGACTGCCGGGGTGAAAATTATAGTAGTTTCCGGGTATATATTCCATTCTCTCAAGATCGTCTTTCATGGCCATATACGCAAATTCTCTGGTTTTTTGCTCTTTGGAGCAAGGGTTGAGAGTATAAGGCGCGTGGGCTATCACCTTGCCGAATTTATGCTCTTCGGCCAGCTTGCGGTATCTTGCCGCGTCTTCCGGGTCGATTTCCTTTGCCCTGCCGCCTCTTGGGTTCCTCGTGAAAAACTGCAGGGTATCGGCGTTTATGGAAATGGCTTCTTTGGCCATGTTTTCAAATCCTTTTGATGAAGTCAGGTGGCATCCTAAATAAATCATTTGTTTCTCCTTGTGCTGCGTATGTATTATTTTTAGTCTATCTGTGTTCGAATCAAGGGCTCGCCATTTTCGAATCAAGGGCTCGCTGCAGGGGAGCGATGGTTTCCCTACACGTTCCTTTTTAATTCATATATTTAATTTACACGCGGTGTGCGTCCGTTGCGTCCGTGGCATGGTGCGGCTGAAAATGCCACGGTAGATATCCTCTTTGATTTTGAAATGTTGTAATTTTTTCTGGCTTCGTCATATTTTACAACATTCTGCTTCCGCAGGTAGTTTTCATATGGCGCAGCCGGTACAATCTCCTGCGGACATTTCAGCCCTGAGCCTTTTACTGTCTACGTTGCCGCCGGCAAACGCCGGCATATCTCAGCGTCAGCCTTTTTTAAAAGCTTTCAGAACAAATCCTGCTCCCAGACCTATAACAGCAAAGACGTAGCCCAGCATGTAATTGTCTAGGGCTATGCCAAGTGCATTTCCTATGGCGAATCCCCCTATGATGAGCCATTCCAGCTTATCGTCGTCTTCGCTTTCATCTTCCCCTGCTTCTATTCCCAAAGCCTTATCTATGGAAAAGTTAAGAACTGTGGCCAGCTTTTTCAGGCTGTTTAAGTCGGGCGCTGACTCATTGGTTTCCCATTTGCTGACGGTCTGTCTGGCGACGTTAAGGGTTTCTGCAAGTTGTTCCTGGGTCATGTTTTTTTCTTTTCGTTTTGAGTATATCAAAGTTCCTAGATCCATCTTTACACCTCCAAGACGATTATGCGGAAAACCTAAGCCTTTTTCAACCGTTTCAAGATGGAAATCCCGCCCGTGATGTTAACATCTGTCAAAATCAAACCCTGTATCAATATGATGTCTGTTAACCTGCGCAGGTTTCTTTCCATATTTTACACGCCGGTCCGGCATGGCAGACCTATAACTAAATTTCATAGGCGGTGTAACTGTGGCTTATCTCATATCCCAGCTTTTGCGCCAGACGGGCAGATTCCCGGTTATGCGCGTCCCAGCTCGGGTATATTCCTCTTTCAAGGCACTCATATATAAGTCTGGCTCCGCATGCAGCTGCGAGCCCTTTGCGCCTGTGACTCTTTTCCGTGTCTATTTCTATTTCAATACAGTCTCCGCATGCGGCATATGAGGAAGCGCCGGAGACGATTTTTCCTTTGTCGAGAATGACAAAGCCAAGGCCTTGCTTTTTAAATTCTGCAAAGCTGCCATAGTTGGAAACCAAATCTCTGCTCCATGGCATTTCAAGACATTGGCCGTATAATTGCGATGTGATTTCAACAATTTCAAATCGTTGAGAAAGTCTTGAAAAATCCGAAAAAATCCGCTCAAGCTTATCTTTGTCAAAAGCGCGTGGATTCTTTTTAGTTGCAAATCTCTCTATCTTCCTGTACTTTCCTCGGTAAACAGCCTCTATCGCTTCTTCCCATGCCCGATTTTGAGGTATCAAAATGCGATAATCGTTTTTACTCTCTTTTGGCCTAAAAGCAACAGCTTTATGACTGACCCGCCCGGCAAAGAAAGTGAAATCGCCTATTACCGCTGCCGCGGTTTGCGGACTGCAGACTGTATCAGCATATACTTTTCCCATAACGCCATGAAGACATGATAAAATCAGCAGATTGCCGTCATAATGGGCTGCTCCAAACAGCGAAGCTGCCTTCTCGGGGACTTCTAAATTATGCATTATTCTCTCCATTCCATGGAAAGATCCTCTTCGCCTGTCGCATCGTCACTACCGGCGTCACAGACGCGGAACCCTTCCCTCTCATAGAATTTGACCGCTCTGAAATTTTTCCGATAGACATTAAGTGTGAGCCTGTGTTTTTTCTTTTTCGCATGATCAAGGAGAGCCTTGCCTATGCCTTTCGACCTGTCCTGACCGCATACGAAAATTCCCTCTATATGACATCCGTTGAGGCCGATAAATCCCTGCAAACAAAAGCTCCGCGCCTCATTTCCCCGAGCCGCAGACGTTCCTCGCCCACTTTCGTAAACATAGACCTCAGCTTTCGGCAAAAGCTTCCTTACTATTACCGCATTATCTTCCCAGTAATCGGCCGGAATAAAACTATGGGCCTGTTTATTGGCTTCGAGCCATATTTCCATGACCCTGTCCATATCCTCTTCTCTCAGTTCTCTTATCTTCTCCTCAGGAGCCTTTTCTCCAGTGCCCGGTAAAAATTCTTTTTCCATAAGATAGTTTATAAGATATGTCCCGCCCTTTTCCACACGGTTTTCTTTGACTGCCCGATATCCTCTGGACTCAAAGAAAGGCCTTGCGGTTATGGAAACATGAGCATAGATTTTGTCCACAGATGGATATTTTTCAATAACATCGCAAATAGACGATGCAATTCCGCGGCCTTGAAAATCCTTGTGTACGAACATCATATCAAGATATCCGCCCCCTGTTATGCTTCCGAAACCGATTATCGTACCATCCTCTTCAGCCACCGCCGTATAGCAGCTGAGAAAATCTTCGTTCCACTGCTGCAAGTCCACTTCGCCTGTTGCCCAGGCGCTGAGCTGTTCTTTACTGTAATCTGCGGCGTTGACAGTGTGAACCGTGTCATAAAAGAGCTTTGCCAGAGCGGCGCAGTCAGACGGCTTATATGCCCTTATTATCATTTTTAACTTCCTCCGTTCATACCCCGTTATGTCCTGCACGCACTGCTGCGGCAATCAGCAACGTACAGCTCTAGCCGCGGCAATCAGCTGCGTACAGCCTCATCATCTCACCGTCGTCATATTTTGCCATGGTGAGAAAACGCCAGCCGTATTTCTCATAGAAGCCTGTATGCTCCGTGACAAGGTAAAGCTTCTCTATCCCCAAGCCGGCCATATCTCTCAGTGCAAAATCAAGCAGCTCGCCTGCAAGTCCCTGATTCCTCCACTCTTCTTCAACGAACAAAGCGCATAAATTCGGAGACAGATCCTTTCTTTCGTTAAAATCGTTTTCGACGATCCCGGCGCCGGCGATAATATTTTCTTCTTTATCTAAAATTACATACCATCTTGGTACGGCTTCGTCACATTTGCTGATGCTTTCCGCGTAAACGTCCGCAGAGACTCCCCACTTTGAAGAAAACCATGAAGCCGCTTTCTGAACAAGTTCCGGTCTGCCGCACAAATTTGTAATTTTCATTGCATATTTCTCCTTAGGTTGCCTTCCTAAAATTCCATTGCCAGCTGTATCTATATTAACACAATTTCAGCCCTCCGAAAAGCCTCAAACTCAAACCAAATTCAACACAAAGCTTAAACCAAAGCCCAAAGTCTTTTTCCGCAATCCTTGCAAATGTCCTGCCGATTTGTTATTCTAAAGACAAGGGTAAGTGCGGTTTTAAAGCCGGTTCGCCGAAGTAATATATGCGATACAAGCGAATCTGAAACCAGCCCGCCTCATAAAAACATAAGCAGTCAGCCGGCTGCAAAGGAAAATTTTTCAAAATAATGTTATTGCAATCCGCCCGCAGGGTATAACTAAATCAGAAGATAAGAAGGAGGTATTTGCAAATGTACTGTACTAAAAAAATAACGGACGATTTGATATGGGTCGGAGGCAACGACCGGCGCCTTTCGATGTTTGAAGGTGTCTATTCCGTTCCAAAGGGCGTTTCCTATAACTCATATCTGCTTTATGATGATATAAATGTTTTGTTCGACACGGTGGATAAGGCCGTGGGAAGCATCTTTTTCCAAAACCTCGAACACGCTCTTGAGGGAAAGCATCTCGACTACGTGGTTCTGCACCACATGGAGCCCGACCATTCTGCAACGCTGGCGGAACTCCTGCTGAGGTATCCGGACGTTAAAGTAGTCTGCAACAGCAAGATTCTGGCCATGATAAAGCAATTTTTCAACCTGGATCTCACAGAAAAGGCTCTCGTTGTAAAAGAGGGCGAAACCCTTGAAACCGGTCATCACACTCTGAAATTTATGTTTGCTCCTATGGTTCACTGGCCTGAGGTAATGGTGACTTATGACGAAACTACGGGAACGCTTTTCTCCGCCGACGCTTTCGGCGCGTTCGGAGCTATCAACGGTGCAATCTTTGCCGATGAAGTGGATTTCGACAAGGACTACATGGACGAAGCACGCCGCTATTACTGCAATATCGTGGGAAAATACGGCAATCAGGTCCAGGCGCTGCTTAAAAAGCTTTATCCTGTAGAGCTGAAAATGATCTGCCCTCTCCACGGATTCGTATGGCGCAGAAATATCGAGGATTTCACGGACAAGTATGTAAAATGGAGCACTTACACCCCTGAAGAAACCGGCGTAATGATCGCCTACGCGTCAGTCTACGGCAACACGGAAAACACCGCCGAAATAATTTCTTCAAGGCTTCGCGATAAGGGCATAAAGACAGAGATGTTCGACGTTTCCGTAACTCCGGCGTCTGAAATTATCTCCGCTGCATTTAAATGGAGCCATCTCCTTTTTGCGTCGACTACTTATAACGCCGGAATATTCGTTTCCATGGAAGAGCTTCTCAACGACCTGGCGGCTCACAACATTCAAAACCGCACCGTGGCTTTCGTGGAAAACGGTTCCTGGGCTCCTACCAGCGGCAAGCTCATGCGCGAGATAATCAGCAAATGTTCAAATATGACTATCCTCGATGAGACTCTTACCCTGAAATCAGCCCTCGCTCCGGGCCAGGAAGAACAGATCGACCAGCTTGTCAATGCGATTTCCGCTACGATACCGCGTTTTGAAGGGCCTGTCTCTGATGCAAATGCCGTCAAGGAGGCAGAAGTCGACCCAAGCGTATTCCACAAATTCTCCTACGGCTTGTTCGTCCTTTCCGCACATGCCGACGGAAAAGACAACGGCTGTATAATCAACACCGCCGCCCAGCTGACCAGCACGCCGGGCAGAATCAATATCGCTGTTAACAAAGCCAACTTTACTCATGACATGATAATGAAAACAGGAGTTTTCAATCTCTCAGTTCTGGCCGAGGACGCTTCTTTTGATATCTTCAAGCGCTTCGGCTTCGCCAGCGGAAAGGACACGGACAAGTTTGCCGGATTCGAGGAAAACGCAGCTCGAAGCGCCAACGGCCTTTTGTATGTAACTCAGGGCACCAACGCTTTCATGTCTGCCAAAGTAATCGACTCTCATGATTACGGCACTCATACGCTCTTTGTAGCCGAGCTGACAGAAGCTCAGATTCTCAGAGAAGAGCCTTCCGTTACTTACGCTTACTACTTCGAGCACATCAAGCCGAAGCCGCAGCCAAAGATAGAAGAAGAGAAGCACGGCTACGTATGCAAGATCTGCGGATATGTATATGAGGGAGACGAACTTCCGGCTGATTTCATCTGTCCTCTCTGCAAACACGGTGTGGAAGACTTTGAAAAGATTTAGCCTCATGTCCGAATGATCAGCGTCTGCGCTGTCAAAGCAGACAATCACGAAAAAAGCTTTCAGAAGTAGATTATTCCTGAAAGCTTTTTTAATATTTAACACATTTTATTTTATATACGCCTTTTCTACATAAGGGCTGGTGGCTGTCTTCAGCATTCCTCCGTAGCCGAGGGTGAAGCACACTATATCGCCAACCTTATATTCCCTGTCTGATTTTGTAACGTCAAGGATTATATGGTCTGAGCTTCCTCCCAGGATATCTATTTTCTCATCGATCGGAGTCATGCTGTCTATGTCGGTATCCTGCTTTCCGATGGCGATTATGGCTCTCTTTATTATGCCCCTGTCTTCGTAATAAGGCTTCTGGCCGAAAGCGTCCACTCCCACCTCGCCTATAGGCAGTGACGGTTTTTCTTTCAGTTCAACTATCTGCGCTTCAAGCACGAGACCGTCGCTGACAGTGCTGGGCAGCTTCGTTTCGTAAGCCGTGTCGTTTCCGAGGAGGAAAGCTTCTCCAAGCCTCAGGTTGTTGATGCCTGCAGGAAGTTCTCCTTTTTCTATCAGGTATATGGAACTTGAATTTCCGCCTGAGACCATATTCAGCTTTATTCCAAACCTGCCTTCAATGGCGGATGCTATGCCGGTCAGGAGGGAAAGATTGTCGTTCTTAGGAATAATCGCTCCGTAACAGGTCAGGTTCACGCCTATCCCGTAAAGGCTGATGTTGGACATTTTCAGGACTTCTTCCACGGCCTCGAAAATCAAGTCCTCGTTCTGGTAGAAGATTCCCTCTCGCAGGTCGCCCAGGTCTATCATAAGAAGTATGTCGTGGGTCACTCCCGCTTTGGCCGCTTCTTCATTCAGAATTCTGATGGTGGAAAGTTCCGAGTTGAAGCTTAAATCCACGTATTTCACTACTTCCGCAGCCTCATCATGCATTGGTATTCTCAAAAGCACGGTTTTTTTGCCGTTCTTTCTCACTTCGTCGGCATAAGTCTTGATATTCTTAACTCTCGAATCAGCCACGAAGTCTACCGCCGGATGAGATGCAACCATTTTGGTCATTTCTCTGTCGGCGCAGAGTCCTTTCGTCACTATCATCAGTGAGCAGCCGCCTTCGTCCTTTGTTATATGGGCTACTGCGTCAAGATTACTTCTGAGCTTGTTCAAGTTTATCACTAGTCTGGGATACATGTTTTCCTCCTTTTTTCGCGTCTTTTATTTTTTTCCGTACGGACAGTGCCTTCGTGTGCAGGTGTCGCAGTCTCCGTCGCATCCGGCTTTCTTCTTATTTTCCTGCCTTGAAAGCTCCTTTTCATCGCTTTCATCAACTCGGCTTTCATCAACTCGGCTGCCGCCTTTGTCTGCTTTGTTTTCCACAAGGTCCATGCCTTTTTTAACCGAGCGGTCTGCCATGAGCGCTTCTCTCTTAGCGGCCTCGACCTCTTCAGCCGTCGCTCCGCCTATCTTTTCCGGATTCTTATACTCGCTCATGTCGTAGCCCATTTTTTCCATCTCTTCTATATGGCGGGCCGTCTCTTCTTCCTTGGCTTTTCTCGCCGCCTGCATACGCTGCAGTTCTTCCACGAGCTGGGCCTTATTGGCGGAATGTTCCTGTTCTTTTATCTCCATTCCCAGGCTCTTTCCAAGAAGCTTTATCGCTCCTGCTCTATGTGTCTTGGAAAGCACTCCCAGCGAAGCCATGATGTAGTCGTTATCCACCAGTATCTTTACGGCATCGCTTGGATAGAGTTTCATTCCTGTCTCATTGTCTTTCGGGATCATCGACATTATGTCGACTCTGTGAGGCAGTCTTGTGAGCGCGCCGCCGGTTCCGACGATGTATTTTATCTGGGTCAGGTCTTTGCCCTCGGCGAGAGTCTGTCTGCCGGAAGGTCCGTATACGTATCTGATCTGACCGGCGTGCCTTTCAACGGCTCTCAGCGTAGCCTCTTTCGTCAGTCTCTCTACCAGCTTGATTTCGTCTTCTGTCTTAGGAATCGCAACGTAAGACTTGAGGGTCTCGTCCAGGTCTATATGCAGAGTTTGTTCACATTCCTCCCTCAGCTTTTCCTCGCCGATGGATTCTATTACTTTCATCTTGTTGACATATACGCCCAGGTCTCCCTCGACGGTTCTCTTCGCCTTAGGCTCCGGAGCAGTAAGCACTCTCGATACGGCGTCTGAGTCCTCGGTTACTGCATGAACGTCTGTGGTGGCTCCGCCTACGTCTATCACCATCACGTCTCCTATGCAGTCGTAAAGCAGTTTGGTACATTCCATGACTGCGCCGGGAGTCGGAATGATAGGGCCGTTTACCATATCTCTCACATGTTCCATTCCCGGCGCGTGGGTGATATGGTCCTCAAAGGCGTCTTGTATTACTTTGCGGCACGGCTCCACGTTCAGAGTGTCTATCTTAGGATATACGTTATCTACTATATACAGGTACTGACCGCTTTCTTCATCAAAGATGAGTTTCATTTCGTCCTGGTTTTCAATGTTTCCGGCGTAAACCACCGGTGTCTTGAGTCCCAGGCTTCTTATCATTTCAGCATTGTAAATGGCCGTGTCTCTTTCTCCGTAGTCGACTCCGCCGGCTATGAGTATCAGATTTGGATTTATTTCTTTTATGCGGGCCAGGTCAGTTCTTCTTAGCTTTCCTACGGTTATATCATGGATTATGCCTCCTGCTCCCAAGGCGGCTTCTTTGGCGGCTTTTGCCGTCATGTCAAAGACCAGTCCGTGGACTGTCATCTTGAGGCCGCCGGCTGCTGATGAAGTGGCCAGCATTTCGTCATATTCGAGGTTGTCTATGCCCATCTTCCTGCACAGATCGTCTATAGCGCCCTGCAGCCCGATTCTCACGTCACCGTCTAAAACCGATGTAGGCGCCTGGCCCTGCGCCCAGAAAACCGGGTTATCGCTGTTTAGGTCTTTAAAGGCGTTTACTACGGTGGTGGTCGAGCCGATTTCGGCAACTAATACGTCTACTTTCATTTTTTATTCCTCGTATTATATAGAGTAGTAGTTTTTATAGTCCCTCTCCAAGGACTGTCTTCTATATTGTTTATACTATTGAATTCCTGTGGAGTCCAGATCTGCGGGATATTCGCCGGACCGCAGCCTCTTTTTCCAAACAGCGGCCTCTTTGTCGGACCAAGGCCTCTTTTTCCAAACAGCAGCCTCTTTGCTGGATGCTCTGCGCTCTGCGGCTTTTGGGTTTTGGGGATTCGGGGATTTGCGGCTCAGCGGCTTTAAGCTTTGGAGATTTGGGGTCTCGCGGCTTGCGGATTCGAGGTTTTGCGCTTTGCGCCTTTGCACTTTTTGAGGAGGTGGGGCTGGCAAAGGCTTCTGGAATTTTGCATATTTATAACGGCAGCCATAGTCTCATGATATTGTATCTTTCACCTTTATAATGGCAACCAGAGTCCAGAGGCGGCGGCAACAAGTTTGCCGCTTTCCCGGCAGAACATTTCTCCTCTCAGCCTGATCATGGTCCTGCCTATTTTAACGATGTAAGTATCTATAACAGTATGCTGCCCGAATTCTACCGGCCTTATATATGAAATATTCATTTCTACGGTCGCCGCTTCGCTGGCGCGGACGGCATTATGGCCTGTAGCTTGAGTTGCGCGGGCAATGGGTGAATCAACGGATTGATCGCTGCACTCCTGAACCACTGGTATCGTTCCGGCAGCGAAGTTGGCGACAACACCGAGCGCCGTATCGAACATTCCGGCTATGGCTCCGCCGTGGATTCCGCCTCTTTCGTTTATCTGCCATTTGAGAGTTTCAAACTCTATTGATATTTTTTGCTCATCGTAATTGCACGCTGTCAATTTTGCGTGCATTTCGGCGTCAAAGCAGCCGTCGTTCCTGTCCAAATATCCGTCTATGACCTGACGCGCTCGGCTCTCCCACTGTGCCTTGTCCATGTGTTTCCCGCCTTTATTTCTGTTTAATTTCTCTTATTTTCTCTCGAAATACTCTTCCTTAAGCATTGAGTATATTATCTGATCGAGATAACCTCTCTCCGCCTTGTAATTCTGACGCAGAACTCCGTCCCTGTGCATGCCCATGCCTTCGTAGAGCTTAATGCCGATGACGTTGTCAGGGTATACGTCGAGCCAGAATCTGTTTATATTCATATTTTCAAAGGCTTCTTTGAGCAGCGCTTCCATGGCTTCTCTGCCGTAGCCTTTACCTTTCTCCGTTATGGCTATGCGTCTGAGTTCAAAAATTTCAGACTTTTTATCGAGGCGAACGAGGGCGTAACCCACCGTCCTATCATCTTTTTTTTCCTTAAAAATTAAGAGCAGGTGGTTTGGGTCTTTGATTTCGCTTTCGTGCTCTTCTTTCGTCCCTATCCAGAGAAAAGCTCTGTTTTCTTTATGTTTTTCTATTTCTATTATCTCTTCTATATCCTGGGAAATTGCTTCCCGAATGTTCATTCTCTTCGTTTCTATCATATTTTTCCTCTTGCAGTGCCTAGGCATCAGGCGGTGCCTCAGCCTTGTATCTCGTGAAATCTCGGGCGGCACCTCAGACCTCATGGCCTGGAGCTTATCGAACGGTGTGACCATCAGACTGCCTGGCATCTCGGACTCCTTGGCACCTAGACCGCAAGTCCTTCGGAACACCTAGGCCGCAGGGTTTGCGCTTCTTCGGATTGTGTGAACCTAGGCCGCTGGTTATGCGGTTCTTCAGATTGTATGAATCCTAAGCCGCTGGTTATGCGAAGCTTCGGCCTCAGACTGTGCCGCTCCTCATGTTATTCTGAGCCTAAATCTTCTGCGATTTTATTTTGTTAGTTATCTCTTTTTACTTTATTTTGTTAGCAATCTCGCTTTCTACTATCGCCAGATTTAAAATTCCGTTTTCATCATCATAAGTAACGATAAGGTTTTCCCACGGCACGATACCGACTTCCTCGTAGGACTCAAGCTTTCGCTTATGCCGTTTCATGTACTCTTGGTTGCCCGGCAAACCGCAGTGCTCCCAGTACACAGTGCGTCCGTCAGGAGTCATGATCGTGAAATCCGGTGCGTATTCTATGCCGCCTATGTCTATAACTTGCTCATATCTGAACGGTACGCCGTGCTCGTAAAGTTTTTCTGCAATCAGCAGCTCTGATTTTGACCTGACTTTCAGCCCACGGGAAGTGGTATGTATTTTCTTCTCAGGCATGTATGCGCTCTGGCGGTAAGGGCGAAGCATCCATTCTGTTTGACTACGATTCATTCCTCCGCAAGAAAAACTTTCATCAACGATTACGCGACGATACTTTTCGGGCAACCTGGCAAGGCCCTTTGGAAATCCAGCAATTATGGCTTCCACCGTTGGCTCTTCATATCTGCTTATAAACGTCGAAAGCGCGGCAATATTTTTCTTTAAAAGTTTGATTTCTTCTATTATATACGCTTTTCGTACCAGCCGCACGATGCAGTCATCATCCTTTGAAATACTTTTCCTTATTCTCCGGCCGTCTTTTACTTCAACCTGAAAATAGCTGTATGCTTTTCCTCTCTTGACTATGGAAAGGTATCCTTTGGGGCTGTGTTTTAGCTCATTGTTGGCATTTTTAAGCTTTTCTTCTGATTTTGCCAACATTTTTTGTAAATATCCTGTCGATTCAATCATTATTTCGCCTCTTTTCCTTAAAATGTTGTCATTTTTTATAAAATTAGTTTTTTTGCCAACATTTTATTGAAAATTTGTTGGCAAAATCAGCCTTTTGCAATAAAATGTACAACATTGCGGAAAATAGAGCGTTTTTTTAAGTGTTTATGGGCCTGCAATCGATGAAAATGTTGTCAATTTTTTGCGTTTCGTAAATATTGTACAACATTTTCCATAATTTTACAATAGTTATCTTTCTGGCGCTTATTTTATCATCTGCCGGTATTTGATTTTGAGGGCGTGGGGCGAAAGAATATTCTATAGTAGAAAAAAGGGGCCGGGCTATATCATGGCCCAGCCCCTTTAATAGTTTAGGTTTTCAATGCCGCCGCGCGATTTACGTTAATCCGCCAGCGAAGCGTCGTCGTGCGATAAAGCAGCGTCGAACCTTTCATGGCATCACGCGCCGAAACTCAGTCAAATATCGCAGCTCCGCGCGATAAAGTAGCTCCGTGCGGTCGCTATAAAGCAACGCCACACGATAAAACAGCACTAAATATTCTACACGCTTCGGCGGTGCCGCGCGCGTTGAGGCGAATAATCAGGCTATTATTCTCTTTCGCCTCTTCTTCTCTGTCTTTCCTCAGCCAGGAAAGTAGCGACGTCGATACCGTGGGAGTTTCTGCCGAAGCCCATGTCGATACCGGTCTTAACGGCTTCTTCAGGAATTACCTGAGTACCGCCGGCACAGATGATAACCTTGTCTCTGATACCCTTTTCGACGCAGAGGTCGTTGATTCTCTTCATGTTCTTGTAGTGAACGTTGTCGTGGGAAATGATGGTCGAAGCCAGGATAGCCTGAGCGTTTTCCTCGATGCAGGCGTCTACCATCTTCTCAACAGGCACGGAAGTTCCCAGGTATACGCACTCGATACCCCACTTCTCGATTCCGCCGTGCTTGATGTTGATGATTTCTCTCATACCTACGGAGTGCTCGTCTTCGCCGACTGTTCCGCATACGACTTTCATGTGCTCGTGGCCCTCAAACTCATCGTAGAGTTCCTTGTCGGACATGTGATGAGGTTCAGGCGGAATTACGAGCGTAGTGAGGTCGATGTCGAAGTCAACTCTGCCCTTGAGCTCGATTCTGGTGCCCTCGGCGTCCTGCATTACCTCGGCGGAGATAACCTCAGGATCAACAAGTCCCAGCTTCTTGCCCAGCTCAACTGCCGCAGCTTCCGCAACTCTTCTGTTGGTAGGAAGCATCATGGTCAGCATGATGACTCTGTCACCGCACCACTCAACTTCAGGAGTGATAACGTCTCCGGTTCTGTATTTTGCAACCTTTTCAAGTCTTACGTTTACGTTATCTTCATCGTCCAGCTCGTCGATGTAGACGATCTTGCTTCTGTCCTCTAAAGTACATCCGCCGATGAGGGCTGATGGATTTTCAGGGTCTCCGCCGTACTGCTCTACGTTGTTGTAGCCGTAGTGAGCAGTTACAGGAGCCATGTAGTCCTCGTCTCTCTCGAAGATGAATCCGTATCCTACGCCGCCTTCGATCTTACGTGCAATACCGTCGCCGTTTCTTTCGGGGTACTTGGCGGAGTCAACGAAGAATCCGTCCTGAACAGCCTGGAAATATCCGCCGTTTTCAACGATTTCTTCCATGAACAGCAGAGCTCTTTCCTTGATGTCTCTTGCCATTTCTCTCAGCGGACCGTCTTTCTTGAGTTCAACCATTTCCATCAGGCCGTCTAAACCGATGAGAGTCTGTTTTGCAGTGTCGCAGGCTTCCATGTTGTAGATATGCCAAGGAACGTTTCTTCCTTCGTCAGGAGTGATGGTTGACTGGATGTCGGCTCTGGTCAGCTTGGAGATGAGCATGTTCATTACGTGAGTAACTGTGGCTTCTCTTGCTGAGGACTGGATGTACTTGGTGTTCATCTGAGCTCTCATCTTGTATCTGTCGCAGATATCTCTCAAAGCAACTGCATAAGGCAGGTCCATGTATACGCATGGAGCAGGAGTTGCTGTAGGAGGTACTGTTGACAGGGAAATGTTTTCAGGCTTGATACCTACTTTTTCGGAGAATCTGGAGTTGATTGCGTGCTGAACGATCAGCTCAGGCATTACTTTCCAGGCTTCTCTTGCAGTAGCGTTGGCGTTGTGCGCGCCGTCGATCTGCAGCATGTCGGCCCAGGCCATTACTTTCTTGGATTCGCATGCGTCTACGAAAGAACGAACGCAGTTTACGTCTCTGTAGAGGACGTTGTACTGAGGGTCCTGGTGAGCGCCGTTTACGCCTTCTTCCGCGAAGAGAACGGCTACGTCAGGTCCTGCCACGCCTGATACATATGAATGATAGTTGATAGGACGGCCAACTTCATCCTCGATCATGTCGATGGCTTTTCTCTGGGCTCTTATCTGCTTTCTGGTGATAGGAACGCCGCCGATCCCCTGAGGAGTACCTTCCATCAGTCCGTCGATGTGGGACTGACCCATGTGTCTGATAACCATCAGATGGTCAGCTCCGTGCCATGCGCCCATTCTCATTCTTCTGATATCGTCCTCGAATCTTCCGGAAGCGATTTCAGTGGTTATGGTCTGCATAGGCTGCGGGTCGATGTCTTCCATGAATTTTGCCGGAGGAAGAGGAACGCTCTGCTTCAGAGGTTCTGAAATTTCTCTGTACTCGAAAGGTCCCATGTGCTGATCTGCAGCTTTCTTTCTCCATGTCCAGCCTCTTCTTCTAGGCTCGTATTTGTCAAGGTCCTTAAGAATATTGACAATATCTAATTTTTCATTTCTCTTTAATTCTGCCATTATTTCTTACCTCCCTTGAAAGCTTCTACAAGTTTGTCCCAGCCCTCGCCCTTTGCAAGCTTGATGCTGGCGTCTCTGATTGAGATGTCTTCCATCTTCGAAAGCTTGTAAACGCAATGGCCGCAGCCTTTTCCCATCAAGCCGTGATCCATGGCGTGATTTACGATAGGCATACAGTCCAGCGAGGATACACCCATTCTCAAGAGAACGGATCTCTCAACTGACGGAGTAGTGTTTTTTCTGCCAAGTTCCAGAAGCGGATCTACAACTTGATCTGTCAGCTCCCAGAATCTAGCATAAAGCTCTTCATCTGTAAGATTAGCTATATGCTTTCTTCTTTCTTCAAAATCATCTGCTCTTTTCATCCTTTAATCTCCTACTTTTTATTTTTTAAAAGGTCGGCACAGCGCGCTTATACAGCTCGCTGAGCCTGATTTTTTTAAATTTCTACAACAATCCCAGCTCTTCCATTGCTTTCTTTACGAAATCAACGTCTGTCTTGGTCTCTACTGCCAGGAATTCATAATCTTCAGCTGTCAGCTCCTTAACATCGGCGCGTGTAACGGCCTTTCTGATAAGGGATTTTCTGAAGTGGTCAAGATCTGCTTCCTTACATTTGATATAGCTTGGGTCCTTAGGCAGGACGATATTTACTCCAGGCTTGTCTTCAGCGGCAGGATCGCCGAACTTGATTTCAATTCCGTTTTCTCTTGCAAATGAAAGCTGTGGCTGAATGTGTTTGCCGGCTCCGGTGTATTCAGTTTCACTAATTACGATAACCGCGTCTTCCGGCAGTTCCTGAGCCAGTGAAAACGCTGCTGCCAGAGCAGTATTTCCGGCAGGACCTCTCTCTATACCTTCAAGATTAGCCAGAGCTTCTGTCATGTACATTACTTCGCCCTGCGTAACCGTCACGTAACGATCCATGTAACGCAAAGGTCTCGCCGCTGAACGAGGAACGTCCGAATGGTCAGGATCGGTTGCGTAAGGAACGCCGAATCCCGTATGTCCCGTCGTGCAGGATTTCTTGTTGAACTGCTCGTCGGAAGCCATGTGAAGTCCCGTTAAGTCTATTGAAGCGGAAACCATCTTCGTATTAACGCAGCCTGCTTTAAGAAGACCTCTGGCAGTTCCTGTCATCATGCCGCCTCCGGCGTTGGTGCACACTACCATATCAGGATCCTTGCCGACTTTTTCACGGCACTGCATAGCTATTTCATATCCGAGAGTTTCTATACCGGCGATACCGAACGGCGAATACAAGGAGGCGTTGAAATATCCTGTATCTTCCAGTACGGAAAGGAAGGTGTAGAAAAGCTCCGGTCCTACGGTAAGCTGAATTACTTCTGCCCCGTAAGCTTCGCATTTTCTTGCTTTTTCAACGATTTCAGGCTGTCCTACGCCTCTGGAGTCATAACATTCTTGAACGATGATACATTCAAGACCCTGCATTGCTGCCTGAGAGGCTACTGCTGCGCCATAGTTGCCGGAAGTAGCTGCGATAACGCCCTTGTAACCCAGCTTCTTGGCATGAGCTACTGCGCATGCTGCTCTTCTTGCCTTAAACGAACCTGAAGCGTTGGCGGCCTCGTCTTTTGCAAATATTCTTGCACCGTATCCCGGCTTAGCATATTTTCTTGACAGGGCGGAAAGGTTCCTCAGCTCGATAAGAGGAGTATTTCCTACTGCCGTTCTTGCCTGAATCTTTGCCACTTCGTCCAAAGTATAGCCGGTTGCTTTCATCAGAGCTTCATAGTCGAAAGCGACCGAACCGGACTCGAAATCGTTGTAATCCAGTCCGAGAGCTTTCTTCATGATTTCATTGGATCTTCCCATTACGGAATCATAGTCTTTTGCTAAAGCCATTATTTGTCACCTCCGAACATGATTTCTCTCAGCTGTTTGTCGATCTGAACGATTTCAGGTACAAACTTTCCATAGCTGTGCGTGTAATAAGGGTTTACTTCGATTAAGGTTCCCTTTTCCATACGGTTTGCAACCGTTTTAACGGTAACGACATCTCCTATTTCTGCATCCTCCTGCAAGAAACCTTTGGTCCACATTTGCAGGTCGCATTTCTTTGTATCCTCAGGAAGCTTTGCGGTTCTTTCCTCAGCCTTTAAAACGATGGAATGAATACGCACCCAATCACCTTTTTTAGCCATTTTTACCATCTCCTAAATTTTCAAATTTTCTTACCGCAGCACCGATAAAAACGGCGCCGCGGAATATCAAGCGGCGCCGCCCCAGCGGCAAAGCCGCGAAAAAACAATACTAGCCTTAAGATTATACTATTTTACAATCTTCTTCTCTTCTTTGATGAAGTTTCTGAAGTCTCCCATGATAGCTCTTGGAATAGGAAGAGTAATCATAGTGTGCAGACCTGCATCAGCATTGATAACATGAGGAATCATGTTTACGCACATAGCGATAGTTCCCAGACCGCCTTCGATTTCAGGGCTGTTGAGCAGATTAACATTTGGAGTTCCCTTGATTATTACATAGTCGCCGGTAGTTACGCCAACCTGTTCAGGCTCAATCTGCTGCGGGTGATCCATGTGTACAGGCATGCCGTTATCAAGTACAGCTTCCGCAGTCATAGCAACGCCTGCGCATGAACCTGCTGCTGCAAAGCCATGAGGTGACTTTCTGTCAACATCAGTTGTGATAGGATTCATGTCCTGTGAGAATTCCTTAACATTCAGTCCCATACCTTCTGCGATCATACCAACGGATTCAGCAAATCCAACGTGACCGGACATAGTATGGTTAGCTTTTCTTTCCATAAATTCTTCTACAGAAATACCGATGCCCTGTTCTTCCATAACCAGAGGGCCAAACGGTGAGAGGGAGTTGACTCTTCTTGAAGTAATTTCTTCAACATCAACCAGACAGCCAGTCATTACCAAAACTAAGAGGTCCATGATGTGACCAGGGTTGATACCTGTTCCGAGACAAGAAACTCCGTTTTCCTTGGCAATCTTATCAAGCTCAGCAGCCAGATCAGGATTCTGGGCGGCAGGGTATGCCATTTCCTCAGCGGAAGTGATTACGTTGAGACCCTGTTCCATGATGAATTTCAGCTTAGGAAATGCGTTCTTGGTGAATGAGTCTGTGCAGAGCAGTACAATATCTGCGGCGCCCGGTTTGATAACGTCTTCAGCAGCCTGAATCTTAACGTCAGGTCTGTCGCCTCTTTCAGTTTTGATGTAGTCGTACATTGAAGTTCCGATTTTAGCTCCTCTTCCGGCTACTCCAACGATTTCAACACCTTTTTTCTTCAGAAGCATGTCGGCCATACCGCCGCCCATTGCACCGAGTCCCCAGATAATTACTTTTACTTCTTTCATCTTAATCTCCTTCTTTCTCTAAGAATAAAATTTTAGTTTTAACATTTAACTGCTTATATATAAAGCAAGGTTTATGCCATTTGCCAATTTGAATATTGTATACTTGTCAGCACCCGTTTATTTGTGCCAATTCCTCTTGTATGCGGACAAATTCAACAATATCTACTTCTTTTAATAATTCTATTTTTTCTTAATATTGATATTTTTACTCTGCTTTTTGTTTAAAAAGCTTTATTTTATTAAAATAGTGCAAATTTTTTTGCTATTTTAAGCAAATAAATTTGCACCTCATGGAAATCTCACCTTTTAAAAAAGTATTTATTCAACTTTTATATGGAAATCCGGTATTTTTTAAGCTTATGCTGGAGAGTTTGACGCTTTATCTTTAATTTCTGAGCGGCCTTTGAAATATTTCCCCCGCTTTCCAGAAGTGCGTCTTCTATAATCCTGTATTCAATGTCTTGCAGATATTCGTCAAGAGGTCGGCTGTCACTGTATGCCTTTTCCGCATACTTGGTTTTACGGGCGTTTGAAGGCAACGCCAGATTTTTCTCCGTCAACACATGTTCGCTATCTGCCATTGAAACCGCCTGCTCTATTATGTTCTCCAGCTCCCGCACGTTTCCGGGATAATCATAGGCTTTCAGCTTGTTTACGGCTTCGTCGGATACCATCCAGAGCTCTTTCCCAAACCTCCTGTTGTGTTTTTCAAGAAATCTTTCGGTCAGTATGGCAATATCGTCTTTTCTCTCCCTGAGAGGCGGAATCGAAATATTTATTACGTTAAGTCTGTAAAACAAGTCTTTTCTCAGCTTGCCTTGAGCTATTAAATCCTCCGGCGGCTCGTTCACAGTAGCTATGACTCTGACGTTTACGGGAATGTCCTTCATACCGCCCACACGTCTTATGTAGTCTTCCTGTAATACTCTGAGGAGTTTGCTCTGGAGGTCATAAGGCATGGCGCTTATCTCGTCAAGCAGCAAAGTTCCCCCGCTTGCCTGCTCAAACAAGCCTTCCCTGTCTACCGCTCCGGTGAAACTTCCCTTTGAAGTTCCGAAAAGTATACCCTCCAAAAGCGATTCGGGAATCGCCGCACAGTTTTGTGCAAGGAACGGCTTTTCTCTGCGTTTTCCTCCAAAGTGAATACTCTGAGCGAAAAGCTCCTTTCCTGTTCCCGTTTCACCGTATATGAAAACCGACGCGTCATTATCGGCTGCTTTCTTAGCTCTTTCAAGAACTTCATAAAAGTTAGGGCTTCGGCCGTAAATATCTTCAAAGGAATAGCGCTTTATCTTATCTTTTCCGGCCTTCTCCACATCGTCTGAGGGGATATTCTCTTTTTGCAGTTCCAAAAGGGTATCCGACATTCTTCTTATATCGGTTATATCCTTGGCAACTTCCAGCGCAGCCACAATCTCACCATTTACCACTATTGGCATAGTGCTGTTTATGGTGGTGATTTCTTTCCCATAGAAATTTTTATACGTCTGCTGCTCTCTTCTCGTCGCCTCTCCCTTTATCAGCGCCTTGAACATCGTACTGTCATCCGTATGAAACTCCGGGAACGCTTCGTGAAACTTCTTGTCAAGAACGTCCTCAACATTGACCTTTTCCATCGATGCCATGGCGTTATTGTAGAATTTCCCCACGCCCTTTTTATCTACTATGTAGACTCCTTCGTCAATATTCTGAATCAGCTCCTGCAAAATTTTTTTATAATCTTCTTTTCTCATTTCACACCATCTCTTCAATCCCACGGATTCTGCACACTCTTTACTGAAATACTTCCTTTTTATATATTACCATTTTTTCCTCGCCTGTGCAAATATTTTTGCACTTGAGTGTTTGTCGCCTAACTTCTTTTCCTTGAAAAAGATGCCGTTTTCTGTCATAATATACAAGGTAATTATCTCCGGCAAAACGCGGAGAATCAAGAGAGGAAATAAATCATGAGACTCAGAAAAGATACAGATGAAATGCTGGAGGAGGAGATTCTCCTCATCGCAAGGGTTTCAGACGCTCTGGCTCACCCTGCCAGAATAAAAATTTTCAGATATATAATGCAGTCAAACCGCGCCATGGTTCAAGTGTGCAATAAGGATTTGGTGGCTCACTTCGACTATGCTCAGGCTACTATTTCTCAGCATGCTAAAAAACTGGTGGATTCCGGTCTTGTGGAAGTCAAAAAACAAGATAAGTTTTCATATTATTATGCTAACCTGGGAATGCTCATGCAGTATCTAAACGCTACAAAGAAATTTTCCGTGTCGTAACGACCTAACGTTCAAAGGCTATGCTCAGGTGCTCGAGTGCTATTCACAAATGTTCGCCGGCAGCAGGCAAAACCTCAAGAGACAACCGCCAAGGCTGCTTAAAACCGCAGGCAACAAACATTAATCAGGCTCTTACGAAAAAGCGGCAATCTTGCATGTATGCGATTTAGAACAGCGGCCGATATATCTGTGCCTGGCATAGCCGCACCTGAGGCATACATAGAAAGCTTATTTATGATAAGTTTCGTTTCTGATAATTTTAAATGCTCTGTATATCTGCTCCAAAAGCACCGTTCTCATCATCTGATGCGGAAAAGTCATCCTTGAAAACGACAGCTTAAAATCAGCTCTGTCGCTCACTTCCCGGCTTAGTCCAAGACTTCCTCCTATTACAAAGGTTATATCGCTTTTTCCTTCTATCGCCAGTCTGTCAATTTTATCCGCCAGCTCTTCCGAGGAAAGTTCTTTCCCTTTTATTTCAAGAGTAATGACATAAGAACCTTCTTTTATATTTTTGAGAATGCTTTGTCCCTCTTCAAAAATCACATTTTGCTCATAAGCTGCCGAGGCCTTGTCGGCAAGGCGCGCTTCCTTCAGCTGAAGGATTTCCAAATCGCAATACTTTGAAAGTCTCTTACTGTATTCGGACACGGCGTCAACCCAATACCTTTCTTTTAACTTCCCTATGCAGACTATGCGTATGCGCATAACGCTTCTCCTTTTCATCGTTTAACAATTACTGCAACTCTCATTTCTTATCTTATGCGTTTCCCGCCTTTATTCCCGATTCAAACTTATATTAAATAAAAATCAAATCTGTCATTATTCCCTTTTCAAGTGTATCCAAAAGCAAATCCTTGCCTACGTAGTAGCCATCCTCTTCAAGAAGATTTCTGACCGTCAGCATCGCCTGCTGAGGAGTATTGTTCTCCTGACTCATATGCGCCAGCAAAACCCTCGGAATTCTCTTTTTATCCGTTGTCTTAAGGAAATCACTTATGCACTTTGCTGCCGCTTCGTTGGAAAGGTGTCCCTTGTCGCCTAAAATCCTGCGCTTAAGGTCATAGGGATATTTTCCGTAAAGCAAGATGTTCTCCTCATGGTTAGCCTCGACCACCAGCAAATCAGAACCCTTTACGGCTTCTCTTATCTCATCTGTTACGCAGCCGGTATCGGTAACTATAGAAATTTTCTTTCCGTTTCTCTGAAAGCTGAAGCCAACCGGCTCCGCCGCATCATGGGAAAGGCTGAAGGCGCTCACTTGGACTTCTCCTATCATAAATGTATCTCCGCTGCGTATGATTTTCATCCGTTCCGGGTCGATTCTTGCAGTTTTCTCCGTCAAGGACTCAAAGGTTCCTTTTGTTGCATAAAACGAAGCATGGGTAGTCACCTCGGACGTCCTGTTTAGACTTCTGCTGTGGTCCCAATGCTCATGAGACAAAACGACGCCTGTTATCTTATACGGCTGTACGTCAAACAGCTTGAGATTTTCAAAAATCTTAACGCAGCTCAAGCCCACCTCAACCAATATATTTGTATTGTCGCTCTTAACAAAATAGCCGTTTCCCGAGCTTCCGCTGGAAAAGGAGCAGAATGCCAAATCCATTGCAAATCCTCTGTTTTCTTATTATTTTAACAGTACGCCTCATCAGCACCTGTCAGGCTGCTTTGGGTCGTACAAATATGCTCGTTTTTTAAAACGCATTATATATAATAGCATAAAAAGCGGCAAAAGACAAAGGGAGATAGCCCCAAAAATCCAGCCTGCAAATTTCCGTTTTTAAATTTATCCCGGAAAATCCGTTGTAAAATCATCTGAAATAAGCCATAATATTATCATGTAAAAAAGGAGAGCTTTTATGGATATTTTGAGAATTTACACAGACGGAGGCTGTTCCGGAAATCAGGAGTCTGTCAACTTCGGAGGCTGGGGCGCCATACTTGAAATGGGAGAGCATCAAAAAGAGCTGTGGGGCGGAGAAATCAACACCACCAACAACCGTATGGAACTTACAGCAGTAATCGAAGCTTTTAACGCTCTTAAAAGAGACGGGCTTTGCATACATGTATTCTCCGATAGCTCCTACGTCACCAACTGTTTCAGAGAAAAATGGTATGAAGCTTGGGAGCGCAACCGTTGGAAAAACGCCGCCCGAAAATCAGTAGAAAATCAGGATTTATGGAAAGAGCTCCTCGCTCTGGTCCGCCGGCATGACGTAAAGTTTTTCCGGGTAAAGGGTCATGTAAACTTAAACAGCAAAAATGCAAAGCCTGACAGCCTCTACGAAAAATTCGTTCAATGGAACGGCACAGGATTTTCCTTCGATGACTTTAAATATATAACGGAAATGAACAACAGAGCCGATTATCTCGCCAATGTCGGTATCGACAGCGTTAAAAATCCGGCGCCTTAGGCCTTCCTGCACCTGAAATTAAAACTCTTCTACAAGGAAGGCCGGTTGAAAACAAAATACCAAAAGAGACGTTTTGAAACAGCTCCCGTTGCCCAGTCCTGCCAATCGTTAGCTTGTCAAGCCTGCCTTTTAAGGCCGGCTCTACTCCGCCACCAAATCGCTTACGTCCAAATCCTCTTCTTTCGTATACTTATATTCCTTGCCGGTAAATATATCATAAATTATAGGCACTACGAACAACGTAAGTATAGTTGCGTAAACAAGGCCGCCAATACATACAAGAGCGATAGGCTGCATCATATCAGTACCGGCAGTTTTTCCCACGGCCATAACCACAAGTCCCAATATAGTAGTCAGACTTGTCATCAGCACAGGTCTGATACGAGTAGAACCGGCTTCTATTATAGCCGCTGTCTTTTCCTGACCCTTTGCTCTGAGCTGATTAATGTAATCAACAAGCACGATACCGTTGTTTACGATTATGCCCACCAGCATTATCAAACCTACCATTGCTATAATGCTTATTTCCTTTCCGAATATGAGCAGTGCAAGCAAGCCGCCCGTAAAGGCCAAAGGAATCGTAAACATTACGATGAACGGCGATCTCAGAGACTGGAACTGAGCGACCATTATCAGATATACGAAGAGAATTCCGAGAGCCATCATCTTTACAAGATCCCACATAGACTCCATTATCATCTCATTTTCTCCGGCGAACTCGTAGGTCACGCCCTCCGGTGCCTGATAATCGGCAAGTGCTTTTTCGGCCTCTTCAGTTACCAGAGTAACGTTATAACCCTCTTCAAGTTCCCCTGAAACGCTGATATATGTCCGCTGATTCTCACGGTTGATGGCCGGCAAAGTTTCCTTTTCCTCCATTTCCGCGATCTCAGAAAGCTTTACAGTCTTGGTATTTCCCTGGGAATCGGTTCCCTCGATGGTGAGATTCTCAAGGGTTTCTATCGTTATGTCGGAAGAAGCTGCTTCGCTGACTATCACGTCATAATTGTCTCCCTCCCAGGAAAGGGTAGTCGACGTGGTCTCCGACGTAAGGGCTTCTGCCACCTGCATGTAAACCTGAGCCACGGTCAGACCGTTTCTCATAGCCTTTTCCTTGTTCACGGTGAAATGTATCTCCGGGTCGTTTTCCTGCAGGCCGTTGTCTACGGATTTTATTCCCTCGACCTCCCCAAGCTCTTCTCCTATCTTAAGAGCGGCAGCCTGAAGCTCGTCGGTATCGTTTCCGTAAATATTTATTCCAACTCCGCTGCCTCCGAGAGCTGAAGTATACGAAGACATGGACGATGAGCTGAACATTTCGACATTGCAATCCATATCCTTGCATTTCCTTTCAATGTCGCTGCATATCTCTTCGCCGCTCCTGTCGGATTCTTCGTCCACAAGTACGTATATGCTGACCATGTTGGTCGAAGTCTCGCCTGTAAGCATGTTGGAGGAAGAAAGCATTCCTGCCGCCGTCTCAACGCCGTCCACTCCCTGAATGGTTTCGAGAACTGAATCGGCCATTTCCTTTGTTTCTTCCAGCTTGGCTTCTTCGTCGTTCATTATCATAGTCCCGGAAAGCTGCGGCGTAGACATATCCGGTATAAAGATAAATCCCTTGGCCAGAGCAGCGACTACGCTGAAAACAAGCAGGCCGAGAGCCGCGATCAATACGAGAGCTTTATGTCTTAAGTTCCACGAAAGCAGCCTTATATATCCTTTTTTAAATGCAATAAATTTGTTTCCCTCCGGCTTCATTTCCTTTCTGAACATCATAGACGACATCGACGGAACGAGAGTCAAAGCTATTATCAAGCTTGCCAGCAGCGAATAAGTTATGGTTAGTGCCATATCTGTGAAAAGCTGTCTGGTGATTCCCTGCACGAATACTATCGGCGCGAAAACGCATATAGTGGTCAGGGTCGAGGCGGTAATCGCGCCTGCAACCTGCTTGGCTCCTGCTACAGCTGCTTTCTTCGACGACACTCCCATTCGTCTGAGCCTGAATATATTTTCTATTACTACGATGGAGTTATCGACAAGCATTCCTACAGCAACAGCAAGTCCCGAAAGAGAAATCATGTTCAGCGTAACTCCTGAAAAATACATCAAAGCAAGGGCGAACATCACGCTTATCGGAATCGAAAGCAACGTTATAAGAGTAGGTTTAATGTCTCTGAGGAAGAAAAGCAATATTATAACGGCAAACAGCGCTCCCCAACCTAGGCTCTCTCCGATGGCGCCGATTATAAGGTATATGTATTCTCCCTGGTCCATCATGGTGGTGAAAGTCAAGCCCTCGTATTCGGCTGAAAGCTCTTCAAATTTTTCTCTTATGTTGTCTGAAACGGTCGCTGTAGGATAGTTGGACTGCTTGGAGAAAGTCAGCACTACGCCCGGCTGGCCGTTTATGCTGGCATAGACGGCGTCGCTGTTGTCTGCGATGAACACGTCGGCAACGTCGCTCAAATGTATGTCCCCCAAGCCCTCTATATTGAAGAGGAATTGATTTTCTATATCCTTAATATCAGTAAATTCATCTCCTATGCTTACAAGATATTTAGCCCCGTCTTCCTGAACATAGCCTGCCGGCATTGAGAAATTCTGCCCCTGCAAAACGCCTGAAACCATCTCCATTGTAATCATTGAGGAAAGATCCGCTTGTTTCAGGGCCTGATTTCCCGCAGAGTTTATTTGAGTCATTGCGCTGTTCAGACGACTCTTCTGAGCGGTGAGCTGACCCTGAGCTTCCTCCAGCTGAGCATATGCTTCATCAAAGGAATCCTGAGCGGTATAGGTTCCTCTTTCCGCCTGTTTATAAGCTTCCTTCAGCATCTCTACCTGCTCATTGGCAGTCTTACTGTCTATCATTAAAGCTGCCAGCTCCGATGAAACGTCTTTAAGCTGTCTCCTCAAATCCTCGTTAGTAGGCTCAAAGCTTATCTGCGCCTCCAGCGCCGCCTTCTGATACTCTAAGGTATTTATCTGAGTCGCCAGAGAACTGGCCTTTGCAACTGCTGCGTCAAGCTCTGCGCTTACCGAAGAAAGCTCGTCATATGTGCCCTCTTTAGTAGCTTGCAGCTCTTTTTTCGCTTCCGCCAGCTGAGCTTCTGCCTTTTTAATTTCACCCATACCTGTATTTATCTGTGACTTGGCTTGTGCCAAAGAGCTGTTGGCTTTATTCAGCAATTTGATATTAAGCGCTTCTATTTTCTCCTCATTTATAGAAACATTGATTTTTGATTCTATCAGTCCGCCCGTACCAACGCTGGCGACTCCCGTCACCCCTTTCAGTTCATCTACAAGCGTATCCTCAACAAAGGCTGAAAGCTCTTCAACATCATAGCCTTCTCTGTCAACGGCAGTTATTGCTATAGGCATCATGTTTGGATTTATCTTCATTATATACGGTGAGCCTATTGATTCGTCCCATGTTCCCTCGACTAGGTCAACGCTTTGCAGGATATTCACTATGGCGGTATCCATACCGGTGTCCTGTTCAAATTCCAATATTACAAGGGAATAATTGCTCCCCGATACAGATTGTATATTTTTTAGATTTTCGGTAGTGGCAAGCCCCTGCTCCAAGGGCTGCGTCACAGTTCTTTCTATTTCCTCCGGCGTGGCTCCGGGATATGTAGTCATAACCACCACGTATGGCAAATCCATGCTTGGAAGCAGGTCGGGAGTCATCCCAAGAACTGACACTATTCCAAGTGCTATTATGATAACTACTACCACAAATATCGTCATAGGTTTTTTTACGCTGAATTTTGGCATTATTTTTCTGTTCTCCCTTCTGATAGGCGTAAAATTCATGAATGAATTGATATGCGCTTGCAATGCAAGCTTTGCTTTCGTTTTAATTTACATGAAACACTTACTATGCAAGCTTTGCCCTATACTTGTTTTGAATGTAACAGCTTCGTATTTTGAAAATCCGCTGCAATTTTTATATGCTTTTTATTTTTTTAAAAGGTTCTCCGTTATCCGTAAGCTTTGTCAAAGAAAATCTCCGATTTTGGGAACCATAGAGGTTATTATAACATAAAATTCTTTTCGATACTATTTTATTCTGTCGTTTTTGAGGTATAATAAATCAGTGCAGCACTTCATTTCTCCTCAAAAGCAAGCAGAACGCAAGGCAAAATATAGTGATTTTAAACCAAGAAAAAATTTATTACTTTAAATCATAATAATTAAAATTATTACGGAGGTACTTAAATGATTACTACAGTAACTAAAGACAATTTTGACAAAGAAATTACAGAATCAAAAGAAACCGTACTTGTGGATTTCTGGGCAGCCTGGTGTATGCCGTGCAAAATGCTTTCCCCTGTAATCGACGCAGTCGCCGAGGAACGTAAAGACGTCAAAATCTGTAAAATAAACATTGACGAAGAACAGGAGCTGGCAATCCGCTTCGGCATAATGAGTATTCCCACGGTAATGGTATTCAAGGGCGGCAAAGTCGCCGGAAAATCCATAGGCCTGGTCTCAAAAGAAGAAATTCTTTCTCTGCTGTAAAAAATAAATCGAGTAATTTCCTTAAAAACACTTTAACATATAACGTATCAGATTTCTTTTTATGGAGGCATTTATGAGAATACTTTTGGCAGAGGATCAAAAAGATTTGAACAAAATCATCAACAAACGCCTTTCCGTTGAGGGATATTCGGTAGACAGCTGTTTTGACGGCGAAGAGGTTTCCGATTTCACTGCGGCCGCTTCCTACGACTGCATCATCATGGATATCATGATGCCTAAAAAAGACGGACTTACCGTTTTGCGTGAAATGCGTCAACGTGGGGACTCCACCCCTGTGCTGCTTCTCACCGCAAAGGATACTGTTCAAGATAAAGTCACCGGCCTCGATCTGGGAGCCGACGACTATCTGGTCAAGCCTTTCGCCTTTGAAGAACTTATCGCAAGAATCAGAGTTATAACCCGCAAGGCTTCAGGCAATTCCTCCAATGTTTTTCACATTGCAGATCTCACCTTGGACGTTGCTTCCCACAGCGTAACACGAGGAGGAGCTGCAATCAGCCTTTCAGCCAAGGAATTCGCCCTTCTCGAATACATGATGCGAAATAAAGGCTTGGTTTTATCAAGGGAAAAAATAGAAAATAATCTATGGAATTACGATTATGTCGGCGGTACCAATGCAGTCGACGTTTACATACGTTATCTGCGAAAAAAAATCGACGACGGCCGGGACAAAAAACTAATCCATACCGTTAGAGGCGCAGGCTACGTTCTGAAAGAAGAATAAAACAGAAATACGATATGAAAAAACTTTCAATTAAGAAAAAAATAATGATATGGTTCGCTGCGGCTCTGCTCGTTTTGGTACTGGCCACAAGCGCCTTTACTCTTTACATAAGCAAAGACGTGCTTAATCAGACAGCGCAGGAAAGATTGATGAACATCGTCAATTCCAACGCAGAGAAAATAGAATTTTACAACAATCTGCAAGATAAGGAGCAAGAACCCTCAGACCTTTTTCTGTCTTACAAGGGCGGGATTCTTGAAATAGACGGCGATTTCTGCAATTATTACGACGGGGTTTGCACCTCTCTCGTAGATTCAGACAACGCCCTAATTTATGGCGAAATGCCCTTCGTTTTACCTGAAGACGAGATTTTTTCCTTTACGTCAGTAGGCATGACCACATATAAGGGAGAAAAGTATTACATCTATGAAAAGAAGTTAAGCGGAGACAATCTGGACGGACTTTGGCTTCGCGGCTTCATTTCGGAAAACGAAAGCAATCATATACTTTATACCGTGGCCAGAATGTTCCTTCTTATAGTTCCGTTCTTTGCCGTGGCTGCTCTGGTAGGGGGCTATGCCATAACCAGAAGATCATTTCTGCCGATAGAAAAAATATCCAACGCCGTGACGGAAATTTCCGACTCCGGAGACTTGTCGAGGCGCATAGATTTAGTCTCAGGAAATGATGAGCTCCATCAGCTGGCAAACAAGTTTGACGCCATGTTTGAACGGCTGGAAAACAATTTCAATGCAGAGAGACAGTTCACCTCAGATGCCTCCCATGAAATGCGAACGCCGATTTCCGTAATCCAGGCTCAGTGCGAATACGCATTGGACTTTGCCGATTCCGACGAAGAATACAAGGAAGCGCTGGAGGTCATTAAACGTCAAAGTAAAGCCCTTGCCTCCCTGCTTTCTCAGCTTCTGTTTTTTACCAGGCTTGAGCAGGGCACCGAAAATTATCAGCGTTCTTCATTAAACCTGAGCGACCTCATAAATACGGTATGTGACGACAGGCGAATACTTCTGACTCCAGCCCAAAGCCTTGATACTGATGTAGAGGAAAATGTATTCATCGACGGAAATTCCGACCTGCTTTACAGGCTTTTAAGCAATCTACTCGACAATGCCTACAAGTACAGTGGAGAAGAAGCCTGCGTTATTGTAACGTTAAAAGCTCAAAACGGTGTGGCCAAATTATCTGTATCCGATAATGGAATAGGCATTTCCCCGGAAAACCTCGATAAAATATGGAATCGCTTTTATCGCGAGGATTCTTCAAGAAGCAGCGATGAAAGCTTTGGCCTCGGACTTGCGATGGTAAAACAAATCTCTGATTTCCATGGAGCCACCGTCGAAGCACACAGCGAGCAAGGCAGAGGAAGCACCTTTACCTTTTCCGTTCCTTTTTCTCTCAGGCAACAGAAATAAAAAAATTTTTATATTTTAATCTTTCTTTAATCTTTACAAGGCATAATGAGGGCATAAAAGAGATAAAGCTAAATATGTAAAAATAAATGGGAGGGTTAAAAATGAAAAGTATAAAAACGATGTTATCATCACCGAAAAAAATCGCATTGTTCGCCATCTGCGCTGTTCTGATAATAGGAATACTCGCCTTTTCCGTATTATACGGCGTAGGCGCCATTTCAAACAATCAGGGCATCGGCCTTGAAAAGGCCACCAACGTGGCCTTGAAAGACGCAGGGTTCGAAGAATCTGAGGTTGCAGATCTCATAGGACACTACGACCGCGAAGACAACTTGAAGGTTTATGAAATTGAATTTTATGCCGACGGATTTGAATATGACTACGTCATATCTGCTGATAACGGTACAATTTTAGAATCCAACCGCGAACGTATAGTTCAAAGCCCCGGTATTCCTTACAAAGATGACTCTTCACAGGAGCAAGGCGATGATAATGCTCAGAGCAACAGCACTCAGACGCAGCAGCCGGATTCTCAGTCACAGCAGCAGACTTCCAAGCCGCAAACTGATTCTCAGTATATAGGGACAGATAAGGCAAAAGAAATCGCTCTCAGCCATTCCGGAGTCTCTGCTTCTTCTGCCACCTTTACAAAAACAAAGCTTGACAGGGATGACGGCATGTATTTATACGAAATAGATTTCCACGCAGGAAATCTTGAATATGAATATGAAATAAATGCGCTTACCGGCGATGTGGTAAATTTTGAAACAGAAAGCATATATGATTAAAAATTGAGTTGCCAAAGGCACAAGCCGATAGAAAAGCATAAAAAGCCCGACACGCTCATGACGTAACGGAAGAAAACAGGTATCAGTTTAAAGCTTGATGCTTGTTTTCTTTTTCCGCTTTCTTCACATTTGCATTTCCAAAGGATTCTTTACCGCAATGCCGCCGGAGAAGAAATATGAAAAGGAAACAATTGCCATTTTCTTAATCTTGGTAATAAATTCATGGCAAAAACGACAAACATGCGCCGTCCTTTCGGTTAGCGCATGTAGTTCATCCTGCAAAATGGCGTCAACACAGCTCAGAATCGCCGATTTCCCCAAGTCCGGCCTTTCCCCTGCGATTTATCAGTTTAAGCCTTTTACAGCAACTTGCTTGTATTTTTCCAAATTCCCATCTTTTCAGCGTCCTTTATCAACTGCTCTCTGAAGTCCGGATGAGCAATTCCAATGAGAAGCTCCGCTCTTTCCCATGTGGTCTTGCCCTTTAAATCTGCCGCTCCATATTCGGTCACTATAAAATTCGTAGCCATTCGAGGCGTAGTTACGATAGCTCCGGGCGCAAGTGCCGCTGAAATCAACGATTCAGTCTCTCCCCTGGAATTTACTCTGGTGGATGGCGTACACAGGAAGCTCTGGCCTCCGTCTGACTGGAAAGCTCCGAGCACAAAGTCAAGCTGTCCTCCTGTTCCGCTTATTTGTCTGTGTCCGTCTGATTCCGAGCATACCTGTCCGTAAAGGTCTACCTGAATACAACTGTTCACGGAAACAAAATTATTTATCTGTGAGATGGTGGCAATGGAATTCACATAATCTACCGGGGCATTACAGCAGATAGGATTGTCATCTATAAAATCATAAAGCTTTTTACTGCCGCCGGCGAAGGTATAAACAGCCTTGCCTCTGTCAATAGGCTTATTTCCCGTCAGCTTTCCTGCTTCAAACAAGGCTACATAAGCGTCCGTAAACATTTCTGTATGGGCATTGATATTTCTTAAATCAGAATCTGCTATCATCTGTCCTATACAGAGTGGCAAGCTTCCTATTCCCAATTGCAGCGTACTGTGGCTTTTTATCTTCTCCACAACATGAGCCGCAATTTTTCTGTCTATCTCAGAAGGCTCTTTTGCCGAAAGCTCTGCCAGAGGGCTGTTGCTTCCTTCTACCACATAATCTATTCCGTACAAATTGAGCTGCGTCTGATAACCATGGGCTATCGGCATGTTGCGGTTCACCTCGACTATTATTTTTTTAGCCGATTTTATTACGCCCCACATATCTGCAACCTGAGGCCCAAGATTGAAATTTCCGTGTTCATCCATAGGAGCAACCTGAAACATCGCAATGTCTATATCATTGTTATTGTTTATCCATAAAAACGGAAGCTCGCAGAACATCATCGGAATATACCAGCATCTGCCCTCTTTCGACATCATCCTGTCATTGCCGCTGAAATGCGCGGAGGCAAATCTTACCTGGTCATTGCTTTTAGTCGCTAAGAAAGTTTCAAAAGGCTTTTCTCTTATGGCCACCGTGCTTATAACCGTTATATCTTTCAATTCGTCGGCGCGCTTAGCTATCGCTTTATCTATGTCCACTATAGAACCGCAGCCAAGGCCAAAGTGAAGCCTGTCCCCCGGTTTAATCATCTGAGCGGCTTGTTCAGCAGTAATCAATTTTTTCTTATACTCTTCTTTTAAATTAGATACCTTGTACATTAACTACCCCATTTTACTTTCTTTAAAATATTCTCCGCATGATTGCATGCTCTCCGAAATTAAAATATTGCGATTAAATTGTTCAAAAGCCTTGGCCTTGTTAGCTTTTTAACAATTCTTTTTCATTATACACTAAAAATTTAAAAATAACAACAAAAAAATCTATTATTTTTCTGCAAAAGATGATATTATATATACGGCAAAAGTTTTAGGCCGTTTTCATCGAAGGGTGCATTTTCTTTGCAGCTTATCGGATTATCATCACGGCTTATCAAAACTTGATATGTCTCCGTAGTTAAATGGATATAACAGTGCTCTCCTAAAGCATAGTTGGCGGTTCGATTCCGCCCGGGGATACCATAAAAAACGCTGTGAACCTTTTATATAAGGAGCACAGCGTTTTTTATTAACTTTCCTTTTTAAACTGCTCTCATAGCGGCAAACTGTTTCCAAAACTTTCTTTAGTGACATTATCACTGTACCGTGGCTAAATAAGTTGTATTATAAATAAAAAAGGAGGATATATCTTATGGAAATGTTGATAGATAAAAAATTAAAAACCGAAATCGGCGCTACAGGAGAAAAATTCATACAGATATATACACAAATCTGCGGAGGCTGAGCGGGAACGTTCGTGAACGTACTGGCAAGGTTTGTCAGCAAAGAAGATGCGGAAGAGCTTAAGCGAAGCGGCTATTACTGCAAGGAACAAGACGGCATTGAAGTCCTGATTCCGCGCCGCGGAATTTCAGTCAACGATAAAGTATATCTGGGCCTTACAAAATTCTTGTGGGCTAAGAACATAATCGTAAGAGGAATGACCGCCGTATAAAAGAGACTTTCTTCAAAACATTATACGCTTAAAAAGCCATGCTCTCCAGACAATCACATAATCGTATAATTCAATAAACCATGTGTTTCCATACAGTTTTCAACAAAAATTATGGTATTTCATTCTTGAATTATACGATTTGACATGTTAAAATAAAGTCGAATTTCTAAATCTGTTTTTATTTTGCAGGAGGAGGTTATGACGTGCCAAAGGTAGCTTATTCTGAGAAGGATAGAGAGCACATTAGAGCGGAACTTGTTAGAGTTGCTCTTGAACTGATGGCAAAACAGGGCATACAACATACTACCGTGGAGCAAATATATAAAAAGGTTGGGATTTCACGAACTTTCTTTTATTCTTTTTTCGCAACGAAAGAAGATTTGGTCGTTGAAACGCTGTACTTACAACAGCCTAAAATCATTGAATATGTACAAAGGCTGATGGCCAATCCCGCTTTGAACTGGCGTGATGCCGTGAAACAATTTCTCTGTGCCTGTTGCTATGGAGAAAAAAATGGTATTGCTGTTTTAACGATTGAAGAACAACAGCTTCTTTTCAAACGTCTGTCAAAGGAAAGTTATCAAATGTTCCGTAAAAAGCAGTTCCGTCTTTTTGGAGAAATTTTAGAAAACTTTGGAATAAAGGCAGACACAGCAAGGATCAATCTATTTACAAATTTAAGTTTGACGATAATGGTTGTACGCAGAGCTATTCCCGATACACTACCCTTGTTTGTTCCCGAAGCTGCCGATGAAACGGTTGACTTTCAAATAAACGCTATTGTCGATGCCCTGGAAAAATTAAAAACAGCGCCTACACCTTAAATGATGGGTATAGAAAATCCGTCCGAATATTATGTTTCGGCCTTATATTCAGACGGATTTCGCTTTAATCAAAATAAAAACAATTTTAAATATTTACACTTATTTTATATGATAGATACTAAAGTAAAACACAAAGGGGAACATACGATAAAGGTATTTGATCTGTTCGTAAGCAAATATCCACCGGATAATGACTTGTGAAAACCTACCGCGGAAACGCTGGAGAAATTTCTGAGAGTGGGTCTATTTCAAGAAGCCTTTGCTAAATATGGCAGCCTTTCGGAAAACGAGAGGAGATTACATATTATCTCGTGGTTTGAGTTTAGCGGAGATTGAATATATTTTGTCAGAGAAGTAGAATAATCACCGGCTCCAGATAAAGGAATATGACACTTATCAAAATCAATTCATTTATGATACTGTGGGTACTGCCCTATCCAGTCTCATATAAAAACATTTAAACATTTAGGAGGAAAATATCATGGGATTTTTTGGCAAGTTATTTAAGGGTCCTGAAATTGACATGGAAAAGAGCAACGCAAATGCAAAGAAAATGCGTGCCCTGTTTAATCAGGTTGTAGAAAATGGGGACAATTACAGACTGATTTTCGGCTATACCGAGGATGTGAGCCGTTTCAATTATGGCTTTGTTCATGGGAGCAAAACAAAGATCGGCAATTTAATTGTAGGCTGGAACGAAACCAGTCAGACGATCGTGGTCGTTCCCACAGTGCCCGACCTTTCCGTCTGCGGTGATCCGACCTACTATCGCCGTTCTGAAATTTTGAAAGCATACCGGAATAAGTACCCTACCGATGCTTTCATCATTTACCCGGACAAAAAGGGGTACATTGGTATCAATGCCTACGACTGGCTGGAAGATGAAAAACTGTATGTTTATGTATCACAGGATGATGAGTTAGCCGCTTTTACCGACTTCTTTATGAACCGTTTTGCGACAAAGTGAGGTAAAAGATGCCTATTGGAGAAATTGGATCATTCCTGCTGCTTCTTGTGGTCGTGTTTCTATTTGGCAATCTGTGGTTTCATTTTATAGAAGCAATATTGCGGCGGATCAAAAAACTATTTACACGTCACAAAAAACCTCCGGCATGGCATCCTCTCCCTCCGGACAAGGAGGATTGAGAATGTTTGCTATAAACGAGATTAGGAAACGGGCGCAGCAAGCATCCGCCTCTGTAAAAAAGACATTTGAAAAAAGCGAGGAACTAATCGATGAACAGGAACAAAAGTATTTTCTCCGGTCTTCTCTATTGTGCCGACTGCGGCGCAAAGCCTTATTATTGTACCTGCAATACCTACAAAGATGAGTCACAGAATCATTTTGTCTGTTCAAACTATAAGAGCAATACGGGTTCCTGTCAAATTCACTACATCCATGAAGTCACGCTATATAAGCGGATCTTGGAATGTATCCGGGGAACGCTGACCTATGTGCGTTTATTCCGAGAAAATTTTATACAAGAGATGCTGGAACGGGATTAAGCCGGTCGAAAAGCGGAACTGGTACAGACGCGGGAAGCCCTCTCCGGGACTCAGAAGAGTATGGAGGATTTAGACAAGATTATTCAAAGGCTTTATGAAAATTTCGTGCTTGGGAAATTAAGCAACCGCCGTTTTTGAAAACTCTCGGCATAGTATGAAACAGAGCAGGAAGAAATTCAGAGGCTTGCTATTCCGCTGGAACAGGAAATTAAAAATGAAGCTGGACAGATTACCGATATAGAGCGTCTCCTTCAGCTTGCTGACAGGTATTCCGACTTACAGGAACTTAATACCGCTACGGTAAATGAACTGATTGAAAAGATCGTGATCTACAGTCCGAAGAAGATTGGCGGTAAGAAACATGTCACGATTGAGGTTTACTTTACTTGTGTAGGAAAAATCCGTATTCTACTTGCAAAGCCGGAACTGTAGGCAGAAGTAAAAAAACCGGTGTGACTTTAGCCACGCCGGTTTCATCAGAAAATTTATTTACTTCCTTATGTGCCTCCCTCAAAAGCGCGAGCTCTTATTTGCAGCTTACTCTTTTTTATTTCTGTTTTTTCAGCTTCAGGCCGTCGCTGAAGGCTTCTCCGACACGCTCGCCCATCTTGTAATAGCCATGGGTATACGGGTCGAAAGCTATGGCCTTGACAAGAGACATATCAAGCTTTCCGTCCGGCATAATGCTTTCGTCAGCTGTAACATTCAAAACCTTTCCGATAACGCCACAGCCATATTCATTCTTCTGATACTCAATGTACTTACATTCCATGCATAATGGAAACTCGTTGATGACAGGAGCGTCTACGGTTTCTGCCTTGCTGGCGGTGAGCCCGGATTTTTCTAGCTTGTTCGTAATGCTATTGCCTGATTCTATCCCGAAATAATCTGCTTCAGCTACGTGAGCAGCATCGGCAATGCTTACCGTGAAGGCTCCTCTTTCCTTTATATTTTTTACCGTCTTATGAGTTTCTGTCAGGTTAAGAGCGACCGTTCCTCTCTCCTGCATCATTCCCCATGCGGCGTTCATGACATTTACGCTTCCGTCTTCATTATAAGTAGCGACCATCAGAACCGGCATCGGGAAAATGCCCTCGGTAATATTCAGTTTTTTTCTCATAAAAACACCTCTTTTCTACAGATATGTTGACAACCTCACGATGTCAAATATAATTATAATCAGTAGCTTGGAAATTAACAAATGCTGATGCTTGCGCATGTTATCCATATGAAACTTTAGCCCGCAGGTCTACGGGGAAGAAAAGGAGAAGAAAAAATGACGGCACAAATCGGCGACACCTTAAAATTTCAAGACAGGGAGTTTTCAATCGTTGCAATGAAGCCTCCTCTACAGTTTTATCCCGAAAAATACAATATCACGCCGGAAATGATCTGCACTGCCTGCAGAAAGGGCTTTTGGTGCAGCTATAACATATCGGACGGCAGCATTTCTCTGGAGGATTTGTATATAAACTCAAAAAATAATTTTTATCCTGAAATCGAAGGCGTTTTTCCGCAGCCAAGCGACGGGACAAAAATTATTGATTATATGTTTCACCATTTGTATAAGAACCTCAATATTAAAATATTATATTCAGGAAAAATACTTGCAGGCGATGAATTTATTTCAGATTATTATATTCACATGGGTTATCAAAGACCATGGGCATACAAAACGCTGAAAGAGCTTGTATTTAAGTGCGGAGAGCTCATGGAGATCAACGACCAGAGTCAAATTGCGACAAAAATGAGGGAAAGGATAGACAGCGATAAGGATTTTTGCAAAAATCTGCGGGAAAGCGGCGAAGACGCCTCAAAATTCATAAACGATAGTTTTTCCCTTGATTACAAAACAAAAGCCTGGTGGCTGGAGAATAATTAAAGGTAAGACGCTTCACTGTCAGCAACTGCTTTTACTCGCTCTTGCGCTTTCTGCCCAATTGTTTCTTTCTCACAGAAAGGCGTCTTTGCCCTTCTTCTTATTTAATCATATCTATGCCCTTTCTAAGCGTCTGCTCGTCAATTGCGCCTGTCGCTCTGGCAATGAGATGGCCCTCTTCATCAATAAAAAATGTCATCGGAATTGAATAAGCTCCGTAAATATTGACCGCCTCGTTATCAAGGTCATAGAACACAGGAAGAGAAAAACCCTGCTCCTTTATATAAGCTCCGGCCGTCTCCTTTGTTTCGCGGGAGCCGTCAGTCAGATTTATCATCATAAATTGGATTTCGTCGCCGAGCTCCTTATATACTTTATCAAAATCCGGCATTTCCATCTTGCACGGACCGCACCAGCTGGCCCAGAAGTTGATAATCACAGGCTTTCCAAGATAATCCGAAAGGCCTTTTTTATTTCCTTCTTCATCGTATACTGCAAAATCAGGGGCCTTTGTTTTTTCATCATGTCTTTCATTATCTGTTTGTTCTTCCCCATTTTCATTCTGATTTTCATCTTGTCCTGCAAGCTGTTCCCTTGCAGCTCCGTCGCTTAATTTATTGTACAGAACATATGCCCCGGCAAGAATCAGGACGAATACGAGTGCTATTATTATAAATTTCTTTTTACTGTTCATAAAACCTCCTAACTGAGAAGCCCAAGCAGTTTACCCATGGTTCCCGTGGCCATGAGAATTCCTGTAAAAATCAGCAAGCCGCCGCTTACCCAATTTATTACGCGGTAATTCCTCTTAATCCAGTCAAAAGCAGTCTTAAGCCTGTCTATGAGTACCGCGCTTACCATGAACGGAATACCGAGGCCTAAGGAATATGTAAAAAGCATCAATATTCCCTCTGCCACGTGACCCTGCTGAGACGCCAGCATCAGCGCCGAGCCCAGGAACGCACCTACGCATGGAGTCCAACCTATGGAAAAAATCATTCCAAACAACAGCGATGAAAAAAACCCCAGATTATCTGTTTTAGCGGAAAGCCCGGTACCTTTAAAAACACTGAGCTTGATTACACCGAGGAAGCTCAGGCCAAAAAAGACAACTATCACACCGGAGACTATATTTACCGCTGTCTGATATTCTTTTAAAAAGCTTCCCACAGTCCCTGCCAGCGCGCCCATAACCATGAACACGGCAGTAAATCCAAGAACAAAGCCCGAAGCGCATAAAAGCGTCTTCTTTGTCTTTCTCTGTGCTCCTCCTGCAAAGTACGAAACATATATCGGAAGCATAGGCAAAAGACATGGTGAAATAAAAGTGATTATTCCCTCTAAAAAGGAAATGAGATATTGCATAAAAACGTTCCCCTTTTCTATACTCGTCGGAGGCGGGCATTACTGCTCCGCCGCCAGATATTCCTCAGCAAAATGTACGGCCATAGCCCCGTCTGAAACGGCTGTAACCACCTGTCTCAGAGCCTTTGTTCTTACATCTCCCACGGCAAACACTCCGTCAACGTTTGTCTTTGTGGACTCATCAGCAATTATATACCCTGATTTATCCAGTGACAACTGATCTTTTACAAGCTCGGTCGCTGGCCTTCTTCCTACGCTGACGAAGATTCCGTCGCAGTAAATTTCTGATTCTTCGCTGTTTTTTACATTCTTCAGCCTTAGGCCTTTAACTTTGTCGTCGTGTAATATTTCAGACACTGTGCTGTTCCATTCAAACTCTACGTTCGGCGATGAAAGCAAGGTCTGATGATATATTTTCTCAGCTCTCAGTGTATCTCTTCTGTGAATTATGATTACCTTCTCACATATACGTGAAAGCTGCATTGCGTCGGCGACAGCCGTATTTCCGCCGCCTATGACAGCGACAGTTTTTCCCTTATAGAACATGCCGTCGCAGGCTGCGCAGTAATTTACTCCGCGTCCTACAAGCTCCTTTTCTCCCTCAATTCCCAGCTCCCTCGGGGAAGCGCCGCTCGCAATCACTACGGTTTTTCCTTTATAGACGCCTTCGCTGGTTTCTATGGTTTTTATTTTTCCGGAAAAATCAACGGAAAAAACTTCAGCAAGCTCAAATTCCGCACCGAAACGCTCTGCTCCTGCCTGCATCTTCTCTCCGAGAGAAAATCCGTCTATCCCCTCTTCAAATCCCGGATAATTGTCTATCTGCGAAGTGAGTGCCATCTGCCCGCCTGCCGAAAGCTTCTCGATAACGATAACTTTCATTCCGGCTCTTGCGGCGTATAAGGCGGCTGTGCAGCCTCCCGGGCCTCCGCCTATTATTATCATGTCGTAAATCTTTTCCATCTTTTTTTCCTCAATTTTCTTATTTGTTCAGATTTTCTTCTATAAAGGCTTCCATCTTCGCCTTTGAATCCGGAGCCTCAAGCAAGGCTGCTGCCTTTCCGTCCTTGTAAAGGACGAAAGTAGGTACGACTTGAATCTTTTCCTTTTCCGCAAGCTCTGCCTCTTCATCTATATTTATCTTGCCTGTCTGCAATTTACCTTCGTACTGTTCTGCAAGTTTTGAAAAGGCCGGCCCTATCCTTTTACAGTAAACGCACCAAGGAGCCCAAAATTCGACAAGAAGAGCCCCTTCTTCTCTTTGTTTTTCTTCAAAAATCTTTTTATCCATGTCTAAAATACTCATATTTATTCCTTTCCGGCCATATCTGTTTAACATCGCCCTTTTCCTATTTAAGAAAACGATTGACACAGCCTGTTAAAATTCTTTATACTCAAACTTGAAAGAAGGTTTTTATTATGGTTATTTCAAGTTATTTTCCTATATGGAACAAACTTACTCCGGCTCAGCAAAGCAAACTCACTGAGAGCGCCGTCTGCCGTAAAGTCGCCAAGGGAACCGTTCTCCATAATGGTTCTGGCGACTGCGCCGGCCTTTTCCTTGTGGATTCCGGTCAGCTCAGAGCTTATATCCTGTCCGAGGAGGGACGGGAAATCACGATATACCGTCTCTTTGAAATGGATATATGCTTATTTTCCGCTTCATGTATGATAGAAAGTCTCCAGTTTGACGTCGTCATTGAAGCTGAAAAGGATTCTCAGCTTTGGCTGATTCCCTCTGAAATCTACAAAGGTCTCATGGAGGAATCTGTTGCCATTTCCAACTACACTAATCAGATAATGGCGAGCAGGTTTTCGGACGTCATGTGGCTTATCGAGCAAATCATGTGGAAGAGCTTCGATAAACGCTTGGCTTCATTTCTGCTGGAGGAGGCAATTCTTGAAGGAAGTCCTCTCCTTCATATTACCCATGAAAAAATCGCAAATCATATGGGTACCGCCCGGGAAGTCGTAACAAGAATGCTTCGTTATTTTCAAGGCGAAGGTCTTGTAAAGCTGGCTCGCGGTGCAGTTCAGATTACCGATGAAAAAGGGCTTCACCGGATAGCCGAATGAAGCGAAAGACCTGAATGAGCCGAATAACCGCCGTTTACTATTACGCCTCGAGCCCCCCGCCGTAGGCGTTTATACCTCCTATATCTATTATCTCCTCATACCCTTCACGTTTCAGAAAAGAGGCCATGATCCGGCTTCTTCCCCCGCTGAGGCAGTATATAAAAATAGGGGTGTCCTTTTCCGGTATTTCCTTAAATACCTTCGCAGCCTGCTGCAAAGGTATATTTTTGCTGCCCGCAAGCCTCCCGCTCTTAAATTCCTCCGGAGTCCTAACGTCCAGTAAAACTGCCCCCGGCGTTTTTTTAAATGCTTCCAGGCCCTGAGCTATATTCATCGTATTTATATTGTTTCGTCTACTCATCTTATTCTCCTGTTATCTTCGTATTAGCCTCTTATCCTCGTGTTATATCCATGGCTTTCATCTTTTCATCTAAAGCATCTGAAGTATGGCTCCCTTAGGTCTTGCACCTTGCGCCTGCGCTGCTATTTTTCCATCTTTCATTACTACAAGCGTAGGAATGCTCATTATTCCAAAAGCGTTGGCAAGCTCTGCCTGTTCGTCAACGTTAACCTTACATACTTTTATATCGTTTCGCTCCTCTGCAATTTCATCGATTATCGGGCTGACCATTCTGCAAGGTCCACACCAAGACGCCCAAAAATCGATTAAAACTGTTTTTCCACTTTCCAAAACTTCTCTTTTAAAATTATCTTTATTTACATTTATAGTCGTCATTTTTCACATCTCCTTTTCTTTATATCAATAACATACCCCTTTTTTGATTCTTTATCTGTGACAAAATCACCTTTTATTCTTTTTTCCTACAGCCTACTGTAATCATCGTAATATAATCGTCCCGTCCTTGCAGAGACATTTCGTTTAAGCCCTCTTCATAAGCATATCCAAACAGCTCCATTTTGTTTTTCTCCGCAAAGTCGAGAATCTTCCTGTAAACGGCTTCAAGCCTTTCCCATCTCCCTATGCAGAAAGTTCTCAGATAAGTGCCGGCAGGCCGCACGGTATCATAGGCTTTTATGTCTTGTCTTCCATATGCAAAAAAACAGTCATAACAGTGAAAATTTCCGCTTAATATTTGTTCTGTCGAAATTCGGCTTCCGAAATTGTCATAAAGGCCGAAGATGGATTTAAGCCGAAGTGAAAAATCTGCCGCAACTGCAAAATCACCGTCATCATAGTCGCCTGTAATGGAATCGCTGAGCAAAAGCCGCTGTTTAGGAAGACTGATTATTTCAATCTTCCCCTCCCTTGCGAGCAGGCTAAGCGAAAGTTTTTTTGATTTTTGCTCCAAAAAAGCTTTCTTGTTCAATAATTCCTGAATTGATTTATCAATCAAATGCTTCTTTTCGGCAATCAGCTCCGCAAAAGAGGCTCCCGAGGGGCTTTGCTGATAGCGAATAATCTCCTCGATTGACAATCCTATTTTTCTCAGAGTTACTATAAGCTCGAGCTGCACCGTCTGAAAACAGGTGTAGTAGCGATACCCGTTTTCCTCCTTAATTTCGGGAGAAAACAAGCCGATTTCATCATAATAATGCAAGGTACGCTTGTTTATTCCATTGAGCTTTGCAAACTGTCCCGTCGTATATAAAAATTTTTTATTTTTCATTATACCCCCCCCTTGACTCTACAGCTACTGTATAGTTTATGATACTACAGGATTAGAAAAACCACAAGAAGTCAGAAGCAAAAACAGAATTAAAACAGGAGTAAAAATATGAATATTTCAAACGTAAAAAATAATCAGTGGAAAGAAATCAGAGAAATTTACTTTGAAGCCTTTCCAAAAGCTGAGCGAAAACCTTTTTTCACGATAAAGCGTTCCGTTAAAAAGGGGCGGGCGCAATTGCTAACCGCTGCAAACGGCGACATTTTGCAGGGTTTTGTAATGGTAATACCCTACGGTGCTATGGCCATGGTGGATTATCTGGCTGTTTCCGGAAAAGACCGCAGTCGCGGGACAGGCAGCAAAATAATACAGGAAGTATGCAAACGCTTTTCCGATAAAAAAATAGTTCTTTTAATCGAGAGAACAGATGAAAACGCAGAAAACAAGGAACAGCGTATCGCCAGAAGAAAATTTTATCTGAAAAACGGCTTTACTTCTTCAGATATTTATATAACCGGCAAAAGCGGAAATATGGAACTCTTAAACTACGGCTCTGCCGTATCGCTTCAGGAATACATGAATTTGCAAAGATATACGCTGGGTAGATTGATGTTTTGGCTGTCGGGAATAAAACCGGCAATATAAGAAAGGAGATTTTATGAGAACAATTTTTTCAAAAGTTAAATTAAAAGGAAGTCAAATTTTGCTTCTTTGTCTTCTCATTTTATTTGCGGCAGTCGGAGAAATGATGCTTCCCTCGCTGCTTGCTCAAATGATTAACAGCGGGGTGGTAGATTCCTCCCGAAACACAATTTTAATTCTTGCCGCCGTCATGGCCGGGGTTACGGCTCTCGCCGCAATCGTAAATTTTTTATCCGTGCGCATAGCCTCCCGTATTTCCACCGGGTTTTCGGCGCAGCTTCGCAGCAGGATTTTTGAAAAGGTTCAAAGCTTTTCTGCCGCTGAACTCGATAGATTCGGTACCGCCAGCTTAGTCACGCGAAGCACATCGGACATTACAAACGTTCAAAATTTTCTTACGATGCTTTTGCGTATCGGTATTCTCGCGCCAATGATGGCTGTCGCCGGTCTGATTTTCTCTGCTGCCACCGGCGGACAAATCAGTTCCGTTCTCATCATAGCAATTCCCGTATTGCTGATGGGCTGCGGCGTCGTGGTCCTATTTGCTTCACGGTACTCCGTAAAACTCAGGCAAAAGCTTGACAGAATCAACCGCCTATTTCTTGAATCGCTGGAAGGAGTTCGCGTAATCCGTGCCTTTAATAAGCAAAGCTCAGAAAGCTGCCGTTTCAACGAAGCCAATTCCGATTACGCCGCAACCGCTATGGTCTCGGGCAGAATCACAAGCCTCCTCCTGCCTGTCATCAATGTAATTTTCGGCGTAACCACTGCCGCTGTTTTAGGCCTTGGAGCATATTACGTCGAAGCGGGAGACATGGAGGTAGGCTCTTTAGTGGCAAACAGTCAATATATAAGCATGGTTCTTATGTCAGTCATGATGCTGGCGCTTGTCATCATGATGTTTCCCACCGCATATGCCTGCTCCAAGCGTATTGCCGAAGTTTTAGAAACTGAAACGGGTATCTGCGGCGGCTCCTTTCCAATGCAGGAACGTCCGTTCCGCTCTACCGTTGAATTTCGCCATGTAACCTTCGCATATCCCGGAGCTCCGGAGCCGATTTTAAAAGACATAAGCTTTAAGGCTAATCCCGGAGAAATAACGGCAATCATCGGCGGAACGGGAAGAGGAAAATCAAGTATCTTAAAGCTTATTCCTCGGCTATATGACCCTCTGTTCGGAGAAATCCTTATCGACGGTGTCAACGTCAAGGAATATGCCCTTGACGACCTCCGTTCTCTCATCGGCTACGTTCCCCAGAAAAACATTTTGTTTTCAGGAGACATAGCCTCCAATCTTAATTTCGGGAAAAACGACGGAACAGAGCAGGCCTGGAAGGCCGCGGCGAAAATATCTTGCGCCGAAGAATTTATCTTAAAAAAAGAAAAAGGCTATCACGATGAAATTTCGCAAGGCGGCACAAATCTTTCAGGAGGTCAGCGTCAGCGTATGGCAATCGCCAGAGCCGTAATGAAAAAGCCTGAAATCTACGTGTTTGACGACAGCTTTTCAGCTTTAGACATGAAAACCGACCAAACCCTGCGCAAAAATCTGAAAGAGTCAATGGGAAGCTCCACCGTGATTATGGTAGCGCAGCGCGTCAGCACCATTTTAGACGCAGACCGCATTCTGGTAATCGACGATGGCATGATCGTCGGTCAGGGAACCCACGAGGAGCTATTGTCGACCTGCCCGCTTTATCGTGAAATTGCAGAAATACAATTAGGAAAGGAGGCTATCTAAAATGAAAAATCATACTTTAAAACGTCTTTTCGGATATTTAAAATTCCACAGGCTCCGTTTGTTCTTCGTCCTGCTGTTCGCTGCCGTAAGCACTGTTTTTACAGTAATGGCTCCTTTCGTCATAGGCAAGGTGACAACAACGCTATTTGACAGCATCAAAGACGGTGTGTTTTACTGGGAAAACATCGTTTGGCTACTTTCAGCCCTGATTTTCCTATATCTGACCTCTCAGTTTTTTTCATTCTTGCAGGGATTTCATATGGCAAAAATCACATCAAATGTAATACATGAAATCCGAAGCGATATTGATAAAAAAATGCACAAATTAAAGCTGAACTACTATGATACCCACACCCATGGCGATATTCTCAGCATAATTACCAACGATGTGGACACCATTAGCAATACCATAAGTCAAAATCTCACTTCTATAGTCACACAGGTTATTACCGCTGTAGGAATCCTGTTCATGATGTTATCAATCAGTCCGAAGCTCACGCTGATTCCCGTTATAATGGTGCCTCTGTCTTTATTGAGCGCGGCGGGAGTAATGAAATCCGGCGGAAAGCATTATGAAAGGCAACAGGCGTTGCTGGGAGAGCTTAACGGATATATCGAAGAAATGTATAACGGTCAGCAAATAGTTCAAGCCTTCAGCTATCAGAATAAAGCGACCGAGCAGTTTCATGCCCTTAACGAAGCTCTTAAAAGCAGCTCGTATAAAGCAGAAACAACCGCAGGCGCAGTTAGCCCCATTACTACTTTTGTAAACGATATGGGATACGTCACTTGTGCTTTAATCGGCTGCTTGCGCGCCGTCGGCGGCTTTATCGCAATAGGAAATGTCCAGGCTATGCTTGAATACACTCGTCAGTTTGCCGAACCTTTTTCCTCATTGGCCGGTATGGCGGGCACCTTTGGCGCAGCAAAAGCCGCAGGAGATCGAATCTTTGCTTTGCTTGACGCGGAGGAAGAATTGCCTGAGGCAGAAAACACCGTCGTTCCTGAGGAGCGCTCCGGCAGCGTGACTTTCCAAAACGTTCAGTTCGGATATACAAAGGATCGCCTGCTCATGAAAGATGTAAATCTTACCGTAAAGCCGGGGCAAAAGGTCGCTATCGTCGGCCCGACCGGAGCAGGCAAAACCACGCTTATCAATCTTTTAATGCGCTTCTATGAAGTAAACAGCGGCGCCATCTCGGTTGACGGAGTAAATATAAAGGATATGTCCCGAGAAGAGCTCAGAAGCCGTTTCGGCATGGTATTGCAGGATACATGGCTCTTTGAAGGTACCATAGCAGATAATCTGGGATATGCGGCAGAAAACATGGATAGAGATTCGATAATCGCCGCCGCAAAATCTGCCTGCGCTCATAATTTCATAAAAACCCTTCCAGACGGTTACGACATGAAGCTTTCTAAAGGAGCTGAAAACATTTCTCAAGGCGAGCGCCAGCTTCTTACCATCGCTCGTGCAATCGCCTCTGACCCTGAAATCATGATCCTTGACGAAGCCACAAGCAACGTGGATACTCATACGGAGATTCTGATTCAGCGTGCCATGACACAGCTCATGAAAGACCGAACCAGCTTCGTTATTGCCCACAGGCTTTCCACTATACGCGACGCCGATATGATTTTGTACATGGAGGACGGAGATATAAAGGAAATTGGAACGCATGACGAGTTGATGAAAAGAGGCGAAAAATACGCAGCCCTTTATAACAGCCAGTTTGCATAATAAAGCTCTCCCCGCCACCAAGCAAAGGGTCCTTTACGGCCCTTTGCGGGAGTCTTTGCGGAACTTAAAAAACAGCGCTTTGATAAATTGCCGGCATAATGCTCGAAGCAATTCAAAGCGCCTTTGTCAACAGCATACAGCTGTTATATTTTCAGCCAACTGAAATCCTATCAAGTAGCGCAAATCTTGTGTCACACTTAATTCCCTAATATTCCCCCGATTTTCGCTTTTTCTTTGGACGGGCAAAGCACTCTGTTACCATCAACTCCTTAAGACGTATATTTACAGCAAATATTTATACTCATGCAGACCAACCTACCATAATAGAAGCTGAAAAGATAATTGCTGACAATCAAAAAGTGTCACAGAGAGTGTCACGCTTAAATGCACGAAAATGACCGATTTTGCACACTTTATCAATATAAACGCATCGGCTCATATCAACGTAAAAACCGCCGAAACGATTGAAAATCCAACAGTTTCAGCGGTTTTTTTATTGGTCGGGATGACAGGATTCGAACCTGCGGCCTTTGCGTCCCGAACGCAACGCTCTACCAAGCTGAGCCACATCCCGTAACGCAAAATATATTATCATATTTTCAAAATTTTGTCTACCCTAAGCGAAAGTTATATTCAAATATATTGCAACACGACTCGCAAAGCGTCGTGCTCTCAGTTCAGTACGCAGAGAGCCGCGATACGCAAACCGGCACGGTGCAGTCGGAAGCCGGGGAGAAGGGGGGGTAAAGTCAAGTGTCAATAAGTAAAGGTGCCATTGGACAAAATCTGACTATCTGTTTCTTCCTATCTCCCAGAGGGCGTCCGTCAATCTTTCTATATCCTTTTTTGAATTGAACGGTCCTACACTTATTCTTACGCCGCCGGTTCCCCATGTCCCCACGGTCTTATGCGCCAGCCCGGCGCAGTGGTATCCGCCTCTGACGGCTATCCCATATTTGCTGTTTAAGACAGATGTCACTTCCTCTGCCTCCATTCCGTCTATATTTATCAGGGAAATGCCGGTCTTTTTTGATGGTTCAGGGCCGTAAAGACTTATGAAGTCCATATTCATGAGCCGCTCGTCGAGACATGCAATCAGCTCCTCTTCATAATCACCTATGACATCCAAACCGATTTTCTTGATGAATCCGGCGCTGTAACCAAGGCCTATGATTGCCGGCGCGTTTATGGTACCCGATTCAAAGCCCTCAGGAAATTCTTCCGGCTGAACGCGGCTCTTTGACTCCGTACCTGTTCCCCCTTGCTGCGTCGAGCTTAACTTTATGTACGGAGAGACGTACAAGGCTCCCGTTCCGAGGGGGCCAAGGAGTCCTTTGTGCCCCGGAAGCGCCAGCATGTCTATATTGAGTTCTTCCACATTTAAGTTCATCGTCCCGGCGCCTTGGGCTCCGTCCACCATAAAGGCTATGCCGTTCTTGCGCGCGATTCCCCCCATCTCCTTGAGGGGCATCTTGGTTCCCGTCACATTGGATGCGGCGGTAACCACTATGAGGGACGTATTGCTCTTTATGGCTCTTTCTATGTCCTGGGGATTTATTTCTCCACGTTTGTTGCCTTTGACTATGGAGTGGCTTATGCCCTCCTTTTCCATGGCTTTCAGCGGACGTAAAACTGAATTGTGCTCCATGGAAGTTGTAATGACGTGATCCCCGTTTTCGAGGAAACCATGAAGCCCCATGTTCAGGGCTTCTGTCGTGTTTTTCGTGAAAACCAGCCTTTCAGCTGCGCTGATATTAAACAGCTCGGCGACAGCCCGTCTTGCGTGGTAAACCTTTTCGCCTGTTTTCATGGACATGAAATGCCCCGATCTGCCGGGATTTCCGCAATATTTTAATATACATTCTTCCATAGCGGCGACCATTCCCCTTGGCTTGGGAAAAGACGTCGCTCCGTTATCGAGATATATCATTTTAATCACCTGCCCCGCGTAACACCGCAAGATAATAAAATAGAGGACCGTTAGGTCCTCTATATACTATGCTCATATTCTTTTTTCTGTTACTATCTCATGTGCATCGCATGGGCTCTTTGCCTGCGCTATTCGCCTTGCGCTTTTATCTTATGTTACTCAGGCTATTCGCCGTGGCTTATCAGTCCGCTGCCGCTTATAGGAATTGTTTCGCCGCCGATTAGCGGTTTAGCCTTAAGCATCGCCTTGAAGAAATCCTTATTTCTGGCGAGAAATTCTCTGAAGTCTCTCAGCATCTGTCCTCCGTAATGTTCCTGATCGGACGATGCGCCTATGACTTCCAGACCTAATTTTTCACCTATGTAAAGCGCCCTGTATTCGTGATATTTCTGCGTGACCACGACTGCTCTTTCCACACCGAAAATGCTCTGCGCTCTGTACATCGAATCATAGGTGGAAAAGCCCGCATGGTCGCAGAAAATATCTTCTTCCGGGACTCCTGCTTCTTTAGCATAAGAAAGCATGACATGTATCTCGTTATGTCCTATCTGCCCGTTATCGCCGCTCAGAAGCAGCTTTGGTGCTACGCCTTTTTTATACAGAGCGATACCTAAGTCTAATCTGTCCTGCAGCATAGGCGTCGGCGTTTCACTGTCGGAAATGCCGGCACCCAGAACTATTATGCAGTCGGCATCGAATTCAGCTAATTTATCTGCATCGGTCTGCGACATCTCTTCGCGGTCGGTTGCAGCATATAGAATCTTCTCATCGACGCTGCCTTTGACGTATAGATTTATGAAAAAGCTGGCGATTAGCCCCGCCAAAGCCAGGCAAACTATGATAACGCCTACTCTGAGCAGAATCTTTTTTAATCTTGCCATATATCTTTATATCCTCTGGTTTATAAGCCGCGGTTTATCTGACTGGGCGGCGCTCATGCTGTTCTTCCCATTCTTCCCTGAGTATTGAAAAAACCATGTTGTCTCTGTCAGTTCCGTCATATATGTGATAACCTCTGCGCTGCAGACCCTCGTATTTGAATCCGCATTTTTCTATGACGCGCTGAGATCTTTTGTTGTTTGGCGAAGTACATATTGCCATGACGACAAGGCCGTATTTCTCAAATCCATAATTCATCACAGCTTTGGCGGCCTCGGTCATATAGCCTTTTCCCCAATATTCCCGGGAAAGAGAATATCCCATCTCCCTGCTGTTTACGTCTTCTCGCCTGCGGTCATTTTCAAGGGAAATGCTTCCGATTATCTTGTGAGACTCCTTCTCTCTTATGGCCCATGTATTGCTCTTCATGAACAGCTCGCGAATTATCTGTCTTGACTCTTCCGGACTTTCATGCGACTTCCAGCCAGCGTTGGGCCCTACCTCAGGATCTTTGGCGTAACTGTATAATTCTTGCGCGTCCTCTTCACAGTCGCGCCATGGAGTAAGCATAAGTCTCTCGGTTATGATGTTTTCCATATGGGTTCCTTTCATTACTCGGTGGTACTGAGGATTTCGTTTCCTTTCTTCTCGATTTGACTTACTTTCATGTTCTTCGCATCGTCAGGGTCGACGTCCTCGAGAAGCCCGAGGATATTTTCCCCGAGATAAATGGTCTTAAGAGTTTCTCCGTCAAGAGTTATCTTGCTGTATTCCGTAAAGTTCTGGCCTTTTATATAATATTTATCGCCTATCTTTACGACTTCCTCTATTTTGATATCTTTTACGCCCATCTTCATCTTTGTAGGTTCGAAAGGATTTTCACCGCCGTATATATATCCCTTTCCATAGAGCATGTCATATCCGAGAGCCTTAAGGTCCTGCAGGTATGTCTCGCTGTTCTTATGGTTCTGCTGATAGGTGAATATGGTTCCCACCTGCATGTCGAGCATTTCAAGAACGTGGGAAGCGAGCTGGTAAGAATACATATCTTCATCATCGCCGTCGAGGGCAAAGTTGCTCCAGATGACGTATTCCGTTCCGTACAGATTTCCGTTTTCCAGGTCGTCCTCAGTCATTTCGATGGCCGGAATGTGATCCCCGTACATGACTAATACGATAGGTTCATCGTATTTTTCAAACTCTTCAACCAGCTTTCCTATAAACTGGTCCATTTCATATATCTGATTGGCATAATATTCAAATTTCCACTTGAGCTCTTCTGTCGGAGCGGAATCTACTGTTATTTCTGGATTCTTCAGCACCTGCTCTGTCGGATATTTTCCGTGGCCCTGAACGGAAATCGTATAGATCATATCCCTTTCTTCCGTCGAGTTCAGAGCGTCCAGCATGCATTCTACCAGTACGTCGTCTTTAGCCCAGTTTTTAGGCGTTTTTTCTACATTATTCATGTACTCAAGACTGGTGAAAGTGTCCATTCCCATGTTGGCAAATACGGTATTTCTGTTATAGAATACGGCTCTGTGGTTGTGTATTGCATGGGTCGAATAGCCGAGGCTCTTTAAATCATAGCACAAAGTCTCGAGAGTCTTTTCTTTGAGAATAGATTTGTACGGATATTCTCCCGGCCCGAAAAATTTTGCGCTTAAGCCCGACATTACCTCAAACTCAACGTTAGCGGTACCTGCTCCGCAGGCAGGTACCGTGAGCTGGCCTGACGGATAATTCTCTACGAGATTCCTGAAATTAGGACAAGCTTCCTTGTTTAGCTCTATGGACTTTACAGTGGACGGATCTATAAAAGACTCCAACTGCAGGAATACGATATTAGGATGCTCTTCATCCTCATCTTTCTGCTCAAGGAGCATGGCCTTGTCGTCTCCAAGTTCTTCTTCACTGAAGATGTCAAGGATGGAGTCCTTGCTGTATTTTTCAGGCTTGCTGATGCCGGTATTGAGCCATGTGTTGGTAAAACAGTAGACTACTCCGTAATCTCTGTAAGCGTATGCCAGGTTTCCGAAGAAGGTCTGAACTCTTCCTGAATTTATCATGAAAGATGTCATTCCGAAAGTCACTGCGAAAACTACAGCTATGCCTACCAGGTTGCGTTTCCACTTGACCGGCATCGCCTTTTTAGGGCCTTTGATATAGAGAAGCACTAAAAGCGCTATAGCCAGGACAACTCCGGCCGCGGCCATTACTATCTGCGCGGTCGACAGATAATTGGTGACGATGGTAATACCGTCGTCGAGGATGCTGAGGTCTTTCACGGTGAAAGGAGTCATTCTCTGTGTAAGTATTACCCCGTTTACAATTCCTATTACCAGCCAGAAAATAGTTATTATGGTAAAGACAAACAGCCTGCGCTTAAACACTGACGCTATAACAAGCGTGGCGAATATGATCAGCGTGTTATACAAGAATACCAGCGGATCATGGAACATGAACTGTATGCCGCCCCACACCGACGTGGTCGGAAATCTTCCCAGGGTCTCTATGAGCAGATTCAGGATAAGCGCCCATAAAGCCGCCACGGCAAAGCTGTTATGCGTAATTTTGTAGAGTCTCTGTCGGCCGCTCATGGTCTCCACTTCCTGGATGGTCTGCTCTACTTTGCGGTCAAGTTTTTCAAACTTATCGAATTTGCGTTCGCTGCTTTCATTGCTTGGTTCTATGCTCGATTTTTACTTGATAATCTCTTATACACCTCATTTGATATCTTCTCGAATTCTTCCAGCGTTAACGTCTCCGCTCTTCTTGAAGCATCTATTCCAGCCGCCGCAAGACTTGCCGCTATCACTTCCTTGCTGGTCCCCCTTACCGTCTGCAAGGAGTTCAAAAGCGTCTTTCTTCTTTGCCCGAAGCCGGCTTTGATGCACTCAAAAAAAAGCCTTTTATCCTGAACCTCCGCCGCCTTTTGCTCTCTGAGCTTAAATTTAAGCACCACAGAATCAACTTTTGGCTGAGGAACAAAAACTGTTCTAGGAACGTCTATTATTTTTTCTACTGTGCAGTAATACTGCACTGCCGCGGAAATAGCGCCGTATGCTTTGCTGCCGGGGCCGGCCTTGATCCTGTCTGCTACTTCTTTCTGCATCATGACAGTAATGCTTTCGGCTTTTACTTCCTCGTCAAGGAGCTTCATTATGATAGGAGTGGTGATGTAGTATGGAAGATTTCCTATTATCTTTACTTTTTCAGCCTGCTCCTCTTCAATGATTCTATTTATATCAAGTTTTAAAACGTCTTCATTTATAATTCTGACATTGCTGTATTCGCCAAGAGTTTCCTCCAATATCGGAATCAAAGAGCTATCCACTTCAACAGCTATGACCCTGCGGCCTCTCTCGGCTGCTTCGGCCGTAATGACTCCGATTCCAGGGCCTATCTCAAGAACTGTATCTTTTTCAGTTATGCCAGTGCCTTCTATTATCTTATCTATTATATTTTTATCGGTGAGAAAATTTTGGCCCAGATTTTTTGAAAACTTAAAACCGTATTTTTCCCTTATTTCTTTTATGGTTGACTGTTGATAAAGTTTCATCCTGTTTGCTTTTCCTCATATTTTTTTCAAAGCTTCCATGAACTGCTGCTTCGTTATGCCGAAGCGGTTGAGTTTTTTCAGAAAAGCTCCGCCGTTTCCATAACCTATGCCCAGAACTTCTCCCAGAGCTTCTCTTCTCGCTTTGGAATCGCTTCTGCCTGTAAGTCCTGCTTCTTCCATATCTTTTTCTGTAAACAAATCGCCGCTCTCTTCTCTCGTAAAAGCGATTTTACCAAGAGCCCGGGCGATGTCCTCAGGTGCGGCGTTTTCAATCCCTATGTCGTTTCCTTTTTTTGCTTTCTTCCGCGGCATATATACATGCTTGCTTTGAGGGAATTTTTCAGAGATTCGTCTCCTTATCTCTTCCCCGGAAAAATCGGGGTCTGTCATTATTATCAGCCCTTTTTCTTCGTATGCTTTGGTCAGTAGTTTCCACGTTTCCCTCGAAATACCGAATCCATGGGTCTCTATTATCAACGCGTCGGCCGCTTTTTGCACTGCGGCCGTATCGTCTCTTCCCTCTACGACGATCGCTTCTTTAATTTTCAGCTTGTCCATATTTTGAATATTTTCCTTTTATCTTGTCTCACACTGCTAAGACTCGTCCTGATTATCACTTTTATCCGTGTCTGCGCTGCCATCGGCGGAAGAAACATCGCCGCTGCCGGCAGTGCTTTCCGCGGCATTGCCGTCCGCGGCTGCGGAGCCATCGGCGCTGGCTTCATCGTTTTTAGCATCGTCCGATGCCTTGTCCTTCTCGCTGTCTGACAAAATGAAGAGTATCTCGTTTTTCTTTATGAGCCGGAGATTCTTCCTTGCCTGCTGCTCTATATATTCGGCTGAATCAACATGTTCAAGTTCGGCGGTCAGCTCTTCCTTGAGCTGATTAAGTTCCGCCTGTCTTTCCATAAGGCGATCCCTTTCGCTCTTTAGGCTGAGGAGCTTAAATGCAGAAAACCCGACAGACACGACAAAAATAAACGCCACCGCACTCACGGCCAGCCGCCTTATATTTATAACTGTTTTTTTCTTCTTTTTAATTTCCTTTTTCTCAGAAGAGCTTCTGCTCCTGCGTTCGATGTCAAAGACTTCTCCCGTGTTTTCCTGAGGAGCGTATTCTTTTTGCTTTGTTTCTCTCACGCTGAAAGCTCTGTTCTTTTTCTCAAACTCCCTGAGCCTTTTCCCCTTTTTGCTCATCTTCTTCACCGATATTGATGCCCATTTTTATTGAAGTTCGCTCTGCGTCTTCTCTTGCCTCAAGTTGTCCGTTAATTATATCATAAAAGAACTTACGCCACAACCAAAGTCCGATTACAAAACATACCAGCCCGGTGAAGGTGATCTTACCGTTTTGGCAGTACATGGAAAAATCGGCTGTAAGCATGCCTATGATAATATATCCGAATATTCTTAATGCAATCTTCAATGCTTTGCTCTTTTTAACAAAGCGGCTTATGAACAAGGAAAAGAAATCATATATCAAATAGGCGCAAAGTCCGCAGTATGTCATTACAATGACTACTCCGGCCTGACTCTTTATCAATTCTGTCATGGCTCTTTTATCTCTTTCCCGGAAGCCTGAAGAATCTGCCTTTTTCCTTGATCTTTTTTTCTGTATAAGTGAGCGAACATATCTTGCCTGTGACTACCAGCATACCCTCCTGCAAATCAAGCTTTTCTATGTTCAGGTTCTCTCCTTTAAGTTCTATGCCGCCGTCTTTCAGGTTGGCCCAAAGGGTATCTTCGTCAAAGGCGTCTACGTCTACCACTTGACTTATGGTGATTTTTTCTCTGTTTTCCAAAGAAATATAGTGGTTTTCCATGGTATATACATTCTCCTTTCTTGTATGAATGTATATAAATTATATGGAAATTTAGGCCGGTTAAGAACCGGCCTTTGCGTTGTTTTATACATAATTTGCCGGGTTTACAGTTCTGCCGTTGATCCATATTTCAAAGTGGCAGTGAGGACCTGTAACTCTTCCGGTTGCTCCTACCAGCCCAATAGTCTGTCCCTGATATACTTTCTGTCCTGCAGAGACGTAGAGTTTGCTGCAGTGAGCATATAACGTTTCAGTATTCGCGCCATGGCTAATTATTATCATATATCCATAATTGGAATGCCATCCAGCTTTAGTTACTGTTCCTCCGTCTGCGGCCTTTATCGGCGTTCCAACGGAAGCTGCCAGATCTATTCCTTCGTGCATTCTTCCCCATCTATAGCCATATCCTGAATAAATTCCCACGTTGACAGGCCTGATGAACGTTCCCGTTCCTGTCTTAGGCGGAACAGGCTTGGTTCCTTTTACGATTATCTCGTTTACAGGTTCTATGATTATCTCTTCATCGAGGTCTTCTCTTTCGACCTGCTGTCCATTATGTCTGGTGATCCTTGCCGTGATGCTGGCTTTTCCGTTGGAACCGCTTCTGCTTACGACTGACTCGCCTTCATAATAGTAGCTGGATTCCTGATATTCCGTTTCATAAGGTATGCTTTCAGCTATCTTGGTAACTTCGACTGTTTCCAAGGTAAGAAGCGGAACTTCTTTCTCGACTTTCAGCTTGTCTCCTTCATGAAGCATAGAGCTGTCGGTGAGTCCAGGGTTCATATCTTTCAGTTCTGAAAGCGTCAGTCCCAGCTTATCGCAGATCGCATAGAGGCTGTCTCCTGAAACTACAGTATATTCCGTAGCCGCCTGTCCGCCGCTCATGATTTTCGATACTGAGCTCTCCATACTGGATACGTTGGTGAGCTTGGTGCTGTACGGCTCTATCTTTATGTCTTCTACAAAACCTACATATTCGTATTCTACATCGCTGTCATCGTCAAGGTAACTTGCTTTGACTTCTTCAAGCACTTCATTGGCTACTTGCTCGCTTTCGACGACTACTAAGATATTTCCGTCGGCTTTTATGGCGTAAGCCTGCGTCTGGATTTCGTCCATGTATGTAAATCTTCTCAGAACTGTGTCTGTATCGTCGATTTCTTTTCCGTAAGATACTACAGGTTTGAAAGTTATGTCTGTTTCAGGGTCTATCTCTATATTGGATCCGTATTCCAGCGACAGCTCGTCATTGACGATATCAAGTATTTCCAGCACGTCGGACTGTTCTTTTACGATTCCAAGAGGTCTTCCGTTGTATGAATACTCGTAGTCCGTTGACCAGGCAAAAACGCCCACTATTCCTATGATCGCGATTACAATTATAGTCGCATCTTTTATTATTTCTTTTTTGTGCTCTATAGCCTTTACTCTGCTGTCATGCATTCTTCTGCCGGCCAGGACCATCATTTTGACGATGAACCACTGGGCTATATCGCAGGTTTTATCTATCGCGCTTATAAAGGCCGCGCACACTGAAATCAGCAGGTTCCATCCTTCTTCGGCGATTTTTCCCACTTCGTCGTTTATTTCATCGACGGCCTCTATTATATTTCCTGAAATTTCTACCGTTTTGTTCCACGCGGCTGTCTTGAAATCTTCTTCAGTTTTTTCACTTTTTTCTTCTTTTTCAGGTTTTTCTTCTTTTTCGGTTTCTTTCGGCTGTTTTGGCTCTTTTTCCGAATTTTCTTCCTTTATCTTTTTTCTGAAGATAAATTTTGCCATATTTCCGCTTCTCCTATTCTCTGTTTTACGCATGAACACCGTTGGCCGTCTTCGGTCAGTCCGGTATCGCTGCATTGACTGCAAGAATATTTGATGTCTGTATAATCTTCTCTGAAATTATTTTCTGTCAGCAGCACGGCTCTTTCCTCCTCCAGCAGATTCATGAGCCTCTTTGCTTCATTTCTTGCTTTTAAATCTCCGCCGAGAACGCTCTTGGACATTTTTTTGCCTAAATCTATGAGCTGCCCGTCGATTTCTTCTATCCTCGGAAGTCTGGTATAAACTTCTTGTTTCCTTGCTTCAGCCTCTTCTTCAGCTTTTCGTCTCAAATGCTCGTAATATCTATTCAAAACGGCCTGGGTGACCGTTATCTTGCTGTTTACGCTGCGTCCGTCAGATTTGGCTTCTTCGTACCACTTTTCCAAAATACCGTTGACGTATCTGATGTTTGGAGTCGGGATAAACGAGCCCTTGCAGCATGCCTCCTCTACTCTCTCCATATTGAAGCCCATCTCGTCAAACCACCTGTCGATTATTTCTTTTTCAGCCTTGGTCACACCTCTGCTGAGGCCCAGGCTGTGAAGAACCGACTTGTATCTGGCATTATTCTGTTCCAAAGTTTCAAGCCTCATCTTAACATCGTCTTCAGTCTTAAGACCATCGGCTGTCCACTGGGCTATGACCTTTGATATATAGCTGATCGAATCCTTCCCTTTCTCAAGGCAATAGACTATGGCTGACGAAATAACTTCTTTCGTCGCCTCAAGATCACTGACCCATGAAAAAACTTCCCTCGTCTCTTTTGCAGAAAGAGGCTTTCCCATTATGCTTTCCACTTCAAACAGCAGCTCTTTCAGCTCACTGTCGTAAAGGGGCGCGTCTGTTCCCGCCTTATCCTTTTTGACTTCGCTTTCCACTCCCCGGCCGTACATCAGGCTTCTCAGCTGCTTGAATTCTATATCATAGTCATCGCCGGCGCCAAAACTCTTCTGATGTTTTTCCACGACTCCCATGCCGGCCCAGTAATCCCACGCTTCTTCTATCTGTTTTTCCGAAAGGCCCAGCTGTTTGGCCATTTCTTTATACGTCATGTCAGCCTGATACTGACTATACAAAAGGCCGTACAGATAGACCTTTACATAGTCTCCGGGCGCCGCGGCCATATATTCATTTATGAAGATGTTTTCTACGTCAGTGGAAAGCAGATAAAAATCTTTTACTTTCTCTCTGTTAAAACTCATTATACTTTTGCTTTCATCTTGTTTATCTGAATTATTCTGCTTTGTTTAGATCATTGAGGAGATTCTCAAGGCTTATGCCATGGCCTTTTGCCGCTTCTTCCAGCGTTTCTGTCATCGCGCCGGGACAGCCTGGACATGTCAGCAAATACTTTTGAAAGACTTTTTCATAGATTTCTCCCATTTCCAACACTTGGGAAACGGTCATTTCCTTTGTAATCATCTCTGCCTCCTCCTTATGATGTTACAGTGCTTTGTCACTGAACTTTGTGTATCTGGCTACCCAGGTCAGCTCTATCCTGTCTGTCGGACCGCTTCTGTGCTTAGCCAGATTGACTTCGCATACGCCCGGCTTCTCTGTGTTCTCATTGTAATAATCATCTCTGTAAAGGAAGATGACTATATCGGCATCCTGCTCTATCGAACCGGATTCCCTGAGGTCGGAAAGCATCGGTCTTTTGTCCTGTCTCTGTTCAGGGGCTCTGGAAAGCTGCGAAAGAACTATGACAGGGCAGTCCATTTCTCTGGCAAGCAGCTTCAGATGCCTGGAAAGCGCGCTGACTTCCTGCTGTCTGCTGTCTGCGCGTCCATCAAAGGTCATAAGCTGAAGGTAGTCAATGACTATCAGGTCAAGACCCTGCTCAGCCTTGAGCCGCCTGCATTTATTTCTCATCTCCATGACTGAAATGCCCGGAGTATCGTCTATCACAATTTTAGTTTCATTAAGCTCGTCCAAGGCTACGTTGATTCTGTCCCAGTCCTTGCGCTCTAAGGTTCCTTTTTTCAGTTTTTCAGATTCGACTCTGGCCTGCATGGCTATGAGTCTCTGTCCCAGCTGTTCCTGAGACATTTCCAAGCTGAAAATGATCACTGAAGCGCCTGCCTTTACCGCACTCTGGGCGGCTATATTCAGAGCGAAAGCTGTTTTTCCCATTCCGGGACGTGCCGCTATTATTATCAGATCCGACTTCTGAAGACCGGACGTTTTTTCATCAAGATGGCTGAAACCTGTGGGAAGACCTGTAGTATTGCCTTTATTTCTCTCGGCGTCGTCGATCATCTTCAGGTTTTTCATCAATACGTCCTGAATCTTGGCATAGTCGTTTTTCTGACGTTTCTGCGCTATGCGGAAAATATTAGCTTCCGCGTCGTTTATCAGTTCCTCTGCTTCCTGCTTTTCCTCATAACCTTTTGAAGCGATTTCTTCGGAAGCATAGATGAGCTGCCTCGTCATGGCTTTTTCAGCCACTATCTTGGCATATTCCCCGGCGTTGGCCGTGGACGGCACCTCTGCTGTGAGAGTTCCTATGTATGTTCTGCCTCCCACCATATCCAGCGCTTTGTGTGTCTTCAGATCTTCGCAGACTGTGAGCATGTCCACTGCGCTGTTTTCGCGGTAAAGCCTCATTATTGAATTGAAAATTTCTCTATGGCTTTCGTTATAAAAGTCTTCAGCTCTTACTTCTTCCACCACGTCCAGCAAAGCATCTTTACTGAGCATACAAGCGCCGAGAGCTGATCTTTCTGCCTCTTCATTATGCGGAGGTATTCTTTCCATGTATTTCTCCCGAATTACTCTGCCTCAACTATGACTTTGAGCTGCGCAGTTACTTCCTGATACAGCTTTATGTCTACGGCTGTCTCGCCAGTCTGCTTAATCGGTGAGCTAAGCTGAATCTTCTTTTTATCCAGATCCATGCCGTGCTGCGCTTTGAGAGCTTCTGCTATATCCTTAGACGTTATTGAGCCGAAAATCTTTCCGCTGTCTCCGACTTTAGTAGATATCTTTACGGAAAGCTTATTTATCTCTTCGGCCCTGGCCTGAGCGGCGGCCTTTTCTTCAGCCTTTTTCTCCGCGGCTATGGCCTTTTGCTTTTCCAGACTTCTTATATTTCCCTCAGTAGCCTCTTTGGCGTAGCCCCTTGGAAGCAGCATGTTTCTCGCGTATCCGTCGCTGACTTTGACTACGTCTCCGGCTTTTCCTGTTCCTTTTACATCTCTATTTAAAATAACTATCATTGTATGACCTCCATTATTTCAAGAACTTTTCTTATGGCCTCTCCCGGCGGAATGTCTACCTGCGCGGCAGCTGTCGTAAGATGTCCGCCTCCGTTGAACTTTTCCATCACGGTCTGCACGTTTACTTCTCCCAAGGATCTGGCGCTTATGACAGTGCGGCCCTCTCCGTTTATACCGGCGACAAAGCTGGCTTTTACGCCTCTTACAGTCAAAAGCTGATCTGCCACCTGAGCGCAGATTACTTGTTCATCCGGGTGTTTCTTTGAGCATACGGAGACCACTATGCCTCCGTCATAGAAATGTGCCTCAGCAAGGGCTTTAGTTTTGATGATGAAGCTTTCCAGTTCTTCCTGGAAAAACCTGCTTACTTCGGTAGGGTCGGCGCCCTGCCTCCTGAGCCATGCTGCGGCTTCAAATGTTCTGACTCCTGCTTTGACGGTAAATCCGTTGGTATCTATGGTCATTCCTGCTAGCAGCGCTTCTGCCTCCAGTTTGATCAAAGCTTTTTTGCTTGTCATATATTGAAGAATTTCCGTTACCAGTTCACATGTCGACGATGCATACGATTCCATGTAAGCCAGCACCGGATTCTCTATAAATTCCTCAACTCTGCGGTGATGGTCTATTACCACTACTCTCTCGCATATGTCAAGAAGTTCAGGGCACTCAACCATGCTCGGTCTGTGCGTATCCAATACTATCAGCAGGCTGTCCTTATCGGCAAGAGATTTCGCCTTGCCGCTGTTTATGAATCTATATTCATCACTGTCTCTGGCTTGTTTGAATATGACCTGCAGGGCTTCTTTGTAGTTGTCTATAACTATATATGGCTCCACATCTCTGAGACAACACAGCCGCGCGACGCCGAGAGCTGCGCCGAAGCAGTCCATGTCAGGATTTGTGTGACCCATGATGAATATTTTTTTTGACTGATCTATGAGCTGTTTCAGGGCGTGGCCTACTATCCTTGATTTGCCTTTGTTTCTCTTCTCCACTGTCTGAAGCGTACCGCCAAAATATTCTATCTTTCTATTTTGCTTTACTACGGCCTGATCTCCGCCTCGTCCCAGCGCCAAGTCTAAAGCGGCGTCGGCATATTCTTCTGTCTCCCTAGGGTTTTTCCCTCCGACTCCTACGCCTATGCTGAGGCTGGCAGGAAAGTCCGCGCTGGTTTCCAGATCTCTCACTTCATCTAAAATGCTGAATTTCAGAGCAATGAGCTTTTCAAGAAAATACTGCTCAAAGGCAATGAGATAAATATTGTTATCCATCTCGTTGACGCTGGCATTGGCTTTGCCTGCCCACTTTCTTATTATGTTGTCTATATTGTTGGTCAAGGACTGCCTCTCCTGGGCAGTCATATCTGCTATCAGTTCGTCATAGTTGTCTACCTGAATTTTGGCGAGACACATTTTCTCTTCGTTGTATCTCTCCTTCAATTTTTCAAAAGCAGTCACATCATTGAAGAGCACCGACAAGAGTTCCTCTCCATCTTCGCTTATTTTCTGAGGAACTAATTTAAACATTTTCTCGTTTCTTTTAATGACGGGATATTGTCCGTTATCGGCGATTTCATAAAGTTCGCCTGCTTTGATTCCCGTCAGGGTGAAAATATCGCTGTCCACTATCTCATCATATATGAATACTTCACTTATCCTGTCGTTTGCACTTAAAACTTTGCCTTGCTGGTTAATGACGCAGATAGGCATCGGAACATAGGATGATATGACTTTTTCACTTGACAATACTGCCATAATACTCTCCGTTCTCTCGAGGGCGAATATATATAAATTATTTTACCATTGCCCTGCCTTAGTTAAGTGTTGTTTTTGTGATAATCTAAAGACGCCTGAAGCAGCCTTTTTAATCACTGCCTTATATTTTATTACAAAGCTTTATTTCTTCGTAAGGTACAGCTTGTGAAACAGGCGAAGCAGCGCATGTTTTCAGTCCGGAAGCAAAATCTGTCTGAGCCGCGCTGTAAAGCAGAATGCTGTGCAAGTTGCCGAACTTTGCATTGTTCAAAAGCGGCGAGTTATTTTGCTTCCCTGAAAACGAAGCGGCAAGCCGTCGTTTCGCCTGTATCCTTACGGTAAATAACAGGTTTGTAATAAACTATTATACCACATATCCCCCGCCTTTTCATCTACAAGATATAGTGTGTTTTCATAGAAGCTTAAGCCTGCCGCCACATTTTCCACATCTATATCTGCCGGGATTTTTAATTAAAGGGCACATCCTCTTACGAGGATACTGCTGTCCGCACATTTTGCAAACCGCAGTATATTTGATGGATTCTGCTTCCTTTGGTGCTGAAATTCCGAGCTCCTCGAAGTTTACCATTCTCTTTATATGATAACCCAAAAGCCTTTCTGTTTTTTCGCTATATTCTTTCCATTTTTTCCCATGATCAAAGCTGCCGGGGCATGTGTGAAGAAGTTCATGAGCTATTATGCCCGAGAGTTGAAAATCTTCACACTCCAGTGCTTTGGCAGAAATTTCTATGGTAAAACGTTGTTCGCCTCCCGGCAGGATTTCTCTCAGACATGCGCCCAGCCGTTTTCTAGTCCTGTTATTGACGGTGATTTTATTTATATTGCCGGAGATTGGAATTCCAATGATTTTCATTTCCTGAGATATCTTTTTCGTTAATTCATATATTCTGTCTATTGTCATGCTTCAACTGCTCTTTCTTTTTTCTCTGCCAGCCGCGGGCTCGGCCCTGACCATTAAGTTATAATGCTGCAGCTGCTTAAAGGTTCCTTTAAAAGAGAAACCCCTTTAAAAGGGGTTTGCTGTAAATTCTCTGCGTTATTCTGCGTCAAACTATATTAAAATGTATCAGCCCATATATGACTGCCGCATTGACGATGAGCGCCACAGGCAAGCCAACTTTAAACGTTACTTTCCTGGTTTTATGATTAAACACTATAGCTCCCGCGCCTATTCCTACGGCCCCCATTATAAACGCGCTCATAAGAAGAGTTTTCTCGCTGATTCTCTCTTCGTCTTTTATGGCTCTGCGTTTATCTATGCCCATCATGATAAACGCTATAGAGTTCCATATAACCATCAGCAATATTAAAAGTTTCATGTGAAACATCCTTTCTTATCCCAGAGATTTCAACAATTCTATCAATCTCTCCAGTTCATCTTTGGAATAGAAATCTATTTCTATTTTTCCTTTATTAGCATTCCCGTTTATGGAAATTTTAGTTCCCAACGCTGATTTGAGTTCTTCTTCTACTCTGACGACGTCAGGACTTTTTCTCTTTTTTAGAGGAGTTTTTTTCTTAACGCTGACGGCCGAAGAAGCAAGCTTTTCCGTCTCACGCACCGATAAATTTTCCGCTATTATCCTCTTCCAGAGTTTTTCTCTTTTTTCTTCATCGGAAACAGTTATGAGAGCGCGGCCGTGCCCTGCTGTGATATCGCCTTGTGAAATACTTTCTTTTATATACTCAGGCAATTTGAGAAGTCTCATGGAGTTTGTGATGTACGGTCTGCTCTTGCCTACGCTTTTAGACACTTGCTCCTGAGTCATGCCGAAATTTTCCGTCATCTGATGCAAGCCTTCCGCCTCTTCTATGGGGTTCAGATCTTCTCTCTGCATATTCTCTATTATGGCGATGAGCATATTCTGTTCATCGTTAAACTCACGTACCAGGCATGGGACTGTGCTGAGTTCAGCCTTCATGGCAGCGCGCCATCTGCGTTCTCCGGCCACTATTTCGTAACCGCTTTTATGCTTTCTTACTACTATAGGCTGAATAATGCCATGTTCCTTTATGGAGGCCGCCAGTTCTTCAATTTTTTCTTCATTGAAAGTTTTTCTTGGCTGGTTGACGTTTGGCATTATATCGTGTATTTTTATATACTTTACCGCGTCTCTATCGTCTGCTGTATTTTCATTTTCCACGCTGTTCTTGGAAGATCTTTCCGCTTTATAATCCTCTGTTGGTTCTTTGACGGGTACATCTGCAAAGAGAGCGTCCAGACCTCTTCCGAGGCCCCCTTTTTTAGCCACGGACATACTATTCCTCCTCCAGTTCAAGGAATTCTTCAGCGAATTCAGTATAAGCTTCCGCTCCTCTTGACTTAGGGTCATACTCCGTTATAGGCAGACCAAAGCTCGGTGCTTCCGCCAGTCTTACGTTTCTCGGAATGACAGTGGAATATACTTTTCCTCCGAAGTATTTCTTTACTTCCTGCACAACTTGTGCGGAGAGATTAGTTCTTCCGTCAAACATGCTGAGTATAACGCCCTGTACTTTGAGCGAAGGATTAAGACTCTTTTTTACCAGCTCTATCGTACTTACCAGCTGACTTACTCCCTCGAGCGCATAAAACTCGCACTGGATAGGAATGAGCACGCTGTCTACGGCAGCCAGAGAATTTATGGTCAAAAGACCCAGCGACGGAGGGCAATCTATAAATATATAGTCATAGTTGTCCCTTATCTTATCAAGTCCGTTTTTTAAAGCCTTTTCTCTGCCGTCTATCTGAACCAGTTCAACTTCTGCACCGGCCAGATCGACGCTTGCCGGTATCAAATCAAGATTCTCTACAGAAGTATTTATGATCGCTTCTCTTGGGTCGAACTCATCATCGACTAAAATGTTGTACACTGTTTTTTCCAGCGTTTTCTTTGACACTCCTATACCGCTTGTGGTATTTCCCTGTGGATCAATGTCAAGTATGAGCACTTTCTTGCCTTTAAGTGCAAGACAGGCTGCCAGATTTATGTTGGTGGTCGTCTTTCCGACGCCGCCTTTCTGATTGAATATTGCTATTGCCTTTCCCAAAATAACTCCTCCTAAATTGTGTATGGTGTTATTATATAATATTTTCTATGATATTTCCATAATAAATCGGTAAAAAATTAAAAATAGATGTTTCACGTGAAACATCTATCGTTTTTAGGAAGGAGTATTTTTACTTCCATAAAGTCGCCTTTATCTTCTTGTATTATTTTGGCATTTTCTTCCATTTCTTTTATCTGGTTGAAGGCTTTCCTTATGGTGTTGAGATATATCTTGTAACTTATGTAATTGATTTTCCTCCTCTTGCGCAAAGCGGCTTCTTTCTTTTCCAGCACATCGTCTATGAGCTTTTCCGTCTGCTTTACGTTCAGATTATTGACAATCACTCTCTCCATCACCTGATCCCTGTCGTCGTCGTCCTTTAACTTGAGCAATGCTCTGGCGTGCCTCTCAGTCAGCTTATTTGCTATGAGCTGTTCCTGCAGCTTCTCGGGCAAAGCCAGGATCCTTATCTTGTTGGAAATCGTGGACTGCCGCTTGTTGACCTTTTCCGCTATTTCCCCTTGCGTAAGCTCAAAATCCTCCATCAACTTTTTATAGGCTCTGGCCTCTTCAAGAAAGTTGAGGTCTTCCCGCTGAACATTTTCGACCAGAGCTATGAGTGAAGCTTCCTTTGTTTCCATATTCTTTACGATAGCAGGAATCTTTGAAAGCCCGGCCAGCTGAGCTGCTCTGTAACGCCTTTCTCCTGCGATTATAGTATATATGTCCTTTTCGTCCTTTAATATTATCGGCTGAAGAACCCCGTACTCTTTTATTGAGCCTGTAAGTTCTTCCATACCCTCGTCGTCAAAGACTTTTCTAGGCTGCTCTGGGTTGGCTTCTATTTTTTCCAGAGGAATCATGACGACCTGAGGAGCTCCTGACTGCGCACCCTTCTGCTCCCCTATAAAATTAAGAATACCCCTTTTTCTTTTTTCCATCTTGTATGTATACCTCCTGATCTCCTTGGGAAAATCGTAACATTTCCCGGAGGCAATATGAAAAAAACAATAAACTAAAAACCCCTAAAATCCGTTATTTTAGAGGTTCTTTCGCCGGTGTTCCAGCTTTTCTGGGATATTTCGACGGTGTTTTGCCGCCTTTTTTTATCACAAGTATCTTATGGTCTTTAGCTTCATCGCCTATGAAAACGTCTTCCGTCCTGCAAAAAACAGAACCTAGCAGCTTCATCGCTCTCTCTGCGTCTGCAAGTTCGCTTTCTGCATCCGCCCCTTTATAAGCGAGCATATGGCCTCCTACTCTTACAAAAGGCAGGCAGTATTCGGCAAGAACACTGAGGTTGGCCACGGCCCGGGACAGGCATATATCGTATTTTTCTCTATGTTCTGTGTCTCGGCCCAGGTCTTCGGCTCTGCCGTGGACCGTCCTGACGTTGGTAATTCCGATATTTTGGCAAAGTTCCTCAATAATCTTAAGTCTTTTATTAAGGGAATCAGCCAAAATGAATTCTTTGTCCGGCGAAAGGATTGCAAGCGGCACTCCGGGAAAACCAGCGCCGGTGCCCATATCCATAATTTTCTCCGCTTCCTTGTATTCCGGCAGTCCGCAGCATGTGACAGAATCCACAAAATGCTTCAAAGTAAATTCCTCCGGATCCCTGATAGCGGTGAGGTTTACGAACTGATTCCACTGCAGTATTCCGGCGCGGTAAGCGTCAAACCGGTCTATCATCTTTCCATTATATGATATGTGATTTTTTTCGAGATACTCTATGAGCTTACGCATTTTTTCCTCTTCTCTTCTTTTCAAGATATATCAAAAGTACGTTTATATCTGCCGGCGAAACGCCTGAAATCCTTGAGGCCTGTCCGACCGACTCCGGCTTGAGCTGTTCAAGCTTCTGAGCTGCTTCTATACGAAGCCCCTCTATGCTGCCGTAATCAATGTCGCTTGGAAGTACCTTATCTTCAAGTTTTCTGAATCTTTCTATCTGAGCCAGCTGTTTGTTTATATAGCCTTCATATTTTATCTGCACTTCCAGCTGCGTTATCTCATGATAGGAAAGTTCCGGCTTCGTTTCGTCGTCGATCTCTGCAAGACTTTCATAAGTGACCTGTGGTCTCTTCAAAAGCTCGGCCATGGAAATTCTTCCCTGAATAGGTGAAGTTCCTTGTTTTTCCAGGAAATAATTGACTTCAGACGGCGAGAAAAATTTTTCTTCCAGACGCTGCAATTCTTTCTCGACATTTTCTTTTTTCCTCAGATAACGCTGATAACGCTCCTCGGAAGCCAGTCCGATATCATAACTTTTCTCTGTCAAACGCAAATCTGCGTTGTCTTGCCTCAGAACCAGCCTATATTCCGCTCTGGACGTCATTATTCTGTAAGGTTCATTAGTACCTTTGGTCACGAGATCGTCGATTAGAACGCCAATATAAGCCTCGTTTCTTCCCAGAACCAAAGATTTTTTGCCGGAAATCTTCAAAGCAGCATTGATTCCGGCCATAAGTCCCTGTGCAGCTGCCTCCTCGTACCCTGAGCTTCCGTTGAACTGTCCGGCGCAGAAAAGATTTTCTATGAATCTGCTTTCAAGGCTGAGTTTCAGATCCTGGGGATCCAGGCAGTCATATTCGATGGCGTAGGCCGGTCTGACTATCCTGATATTTTCAAGTCCGGGTATGGTGGAATAAAAGGCTTGCTGAACATCCTCAGGCAAGCTGGAGGACATTCCCTGAATATACATCTCGTCGGTATCAAGACCCTCAGGCTCTATGAACAGCTGGTGTCTTTCCTTGTCCGCAAACCTGTTTATCTTGTCCTCTATCGACGGGCAGTACCTTGGCCCTATACCCTCTATCTGTCCGCCGAACAGAGCTGAACGGTGAAAATTGGCTCTTATTACTTTATGGGTTTCCTCGTTGGTGTAGGTGAGCCAGCATGAAACTTTGTTTTCGCCGATTTCGTCATTGAGGAAAGAAAAAGGAACGGTCTTTTCGTCTCCCTGCTGCTCGGTCATCTTTGAATAATCAAGGCTGCTGCCGAGGCACCTGGCGGGAGTGCCGGTTTTAAAGCGCCGCAGTTTCATTCCGTGTTTTTTCAGATTGGCCGCCAGCTCGTTTGACGGAGCCAGCCCGTTAGGACCGCTTTCAAAGACGCTGCTTCCAATAAAAATCTTTCCGGCGAGGAAAGTCCCGGTGGCCAGAATTACGGCTTTAGCTTTGTAATATGTCAAAGTCTTGGTGACCACTCCGCACACTCTGCCGTCCTCCACTATAATGTCAGTTACCTCGCCCTGTTTCATGTCCAGATTAGGAGTCCGCTCGATGGTCTTTTTCATCTCTATGTGGTAGCGGTTCTTGTCGGCCTGCGCCCTGAGAGAATGTACGGCAGGACCCTTTGCAGTGTTGAGCATCTTGCTCTGCAAAAAGGTCTTGTCGATATTGATTCCCATTTCGCCGCCGAGGGCATCTATCTCCCTGACGAGATGTCCCTTGCCTGTTCCTCCTATGGACGGATTGCAGGGCATCATCGCAATGGCTTCCAAATTCATGGAAAACATCAGAGTTTTCTTGCCCATTCTAGCCGAGGCCAAAGCCGCCTCGCAGCCGGCGTGTCCGGCTCCCACCACTATTACATCGTATTCACCCATCAATATATGTTCCACTTGTCTACCTCTTATTCGTTCTCCCGGCCGGAGAGGAACGGCTGCGGACCCGCGCCGCCTCTGACGGTGCGGCCGAGCCGCCCCTCCGAAAAGCTGTCTTCCTGCCCTCTTACTTGCCCAGACAAAATCTCTCAAATACCTTATCTATTATATCGCCGGAAGCCGTCTCTCCGATTATTTCGCCGAGAAGCTCATAGCATCTGTTTACGTCTATTTCTATAAATTCCAGCGGCTGGCGCGCTTCCGTCATGGACGATGCGTCTGAAACCGACTGAAAAGCGTCTTTCAAAATTCTTTCATGACGCACGTTGGTCACCAGCAGGCTGTCCTTTTGGCTTACCTTGCCTCCGTAGACCAGTTCCTCTATCTGTTCCTCCAGCTGTCTTATTCCCTCACCGGAGGAAACCGAGCTTTCAATGACGAAAGAATTCTTTATCTTTTCTTTCATCTGCTCTTTGGAAACAACCAGTCCCTTGTCTTTCTTGTTCAGCAGGACTATCGTCTTTCTGTCTCCTATATGATTTATTATTTCAAGATCTTCTTCGCGGAGTTCTTCGCTGCCGTCTACCATAAAGATTATGAGGTCGGCGTTGTTGAAAGACTCCTTGCTTTTGCTTATTCCAATCTGCTCTATTACGTCTTCGGTATCATGTATTCCGGCGGTATCTGTCAGAATCACGGGAATGTCTCTTATGGTCAGAGCTTCTTCTATGGTGTCTCTGGTCGTTCCCGGTATATCGGTTACTATAGCTCTGTTTTCACCGATGAGTGCGTTCATCAGTGAGGATTTGCCGACGTTAGGTTTTCCTACTATGGAAATTTTCAGCCCCTCGTTTATTATTCTCCCCGTGCCTGCCGTGCTGAGAAGCTGTTCTATGTCTGATGATACATGTCCCAAATCTGATGAAAGTTTTTCGTAGGTCATCTCTTCGATATCTTCATCAGGATAATCTATGTTGACGGTGAGACTGACGAGGATATCCACCAGTTTTTCTCTTATCTTTTTTATCTTTTCCGAAAAAGCCCCCTCAAGCTGACTCAAGGCTACGTCGAAAGTCTTGTCAGTCTTGGCTCTTATCAGATCTATAACGGCTTCGGCCTGAGTCAAATCAAGCCTGCCGTTTAAAAAAGCCCTCTTTGTAAATTCGCCTCTTTCAGCCAGCCTGGCTCCGCTGGCCAGGACGAGAGCTAATATCTTTCTCAGGGAAACTATGCTGCCGTGGCACTGTATCTCCGCCACGTCCTCAGCGGTATAGGAAAAAGGGCCTTTCATATATGCGGCCATAACTTCGTCTATGACTTTGCCGTCCCTGTAATCGACCACATGGCCGTAGGACAAGACTCGCGGTTCGATGACACGTGATACGGGAACGAATATTTTCTTTAAAATGTCAAGGGACTCGTCTCCGCTTATCCTCACTATTCCTATTCCGCCCTCGCCGGCAGCGGTGGCTATGGCTGCGATGGTATCTTCTCTCATCTTTTCCCTCTTTTCAGTATTCTGCAGCCCGGCGCCCAGCCACAGCTTTTTAATTGCGCCGCGGTCAGCTGACAAGGCTGCCTTAAAAATTACAAAGAGAGCTGCCTCGTTGTGAGACAGCTCCTTTACTCTTACTGTTTCAGCTCAATTATGACCCTTCTGTAAGGATCCTGTCCCTCGCTTCTGGTCACAACTTTAGGGTTGCTCTGAAGCGTTGAGTGAATGACCTTTCTTTCATAAGGATTCATAGGCTCGAGTTTGACGCTTCTTCTGGTCTTTACCACTTTGGATGCAAGTCTCTGTGCCAAAGCTTCCAGAGTCTTTTCTCTCTTTGCCCTGTAATTTTCAGCGTCTATCACCACTCTCATATATTTTTCTCTGTCTTTGTTGACTACGAGACTGGTGAGATACTGGATGGCGTCGAGCGTTTGTCCTCTCTTGCCTATTATAGTTCCGGAATCTTTTCCCTGAATGTTTATATAAAGGGTTTCTTCTCCTTCTTTAGCGGTTATGTCGAGTGAAAGCCCCATCTCGTCTGTAACTTCTCTTAAAAAGTCAAGGGCTATGTGATTCTCGCAGACTTTGAGGTTTTCTTCAGGGATTTCTTTCAAAAGGATGGTGTCTTCTGTTTTTTCATCTCCTGATGCTTCCTTTTCGTTCTGCTTTTTGCTTTCGCTGAATTTGCTTTCGGCAAATTTAGTGTCGTTGAAATCTTTTTTATGTTCTCTATGTTCTTTTTTTGATGTCTCTGCTTTCTTTGGATGAGCCTTTTCTTCAGGTTTCTTTTTCTTTTCGACTCTTACCAAAGCGAGTTTTGAACCTATTCCAAAGAATCCTCTGGACGGTTCTTCTAAAACAGTGACGTCAACTTCGTCTATCGTGAGTTTTAAATCGGCTAAAGCCAGTTGAACGGCTGTGTCGACATCTGTTCCCCACTTTTCAGAAAAATCTGCCATACTTTCTTTTTCCTCCAATGTAACTTATGCCCTTGCCGGTTTCTTTTTAGTCTTTTTCTTTGACTTTGCATCTTCTTTCATTTTCTTTTTAAGCTTAGCAAAGCGTATGTTGTAGAAAATCTGTATGATCTGGCTTCCGGACCAGTAAAGAGCCAGACCGGCAGGGTAGCTTCTGGCCATCAGAAGAATCATGATTGGGAAGATGTATTTCATCATCATCATCATCGGCTTCATCTGCTGGGATGCAGGCGATGAATTCATCTGACTCGTCTGAGAAAAGGCATAAGCTATAAATGTTGCAATTCCAGCTATTATAGGCAATATCCACTTGTCAGGCTGGGCTAAGTCATTAATCCACAGGAATGATTCATGGACCGCCAGCAGCATCTTATCTGAGCCTATGTAGTTCATCGGATTTCTGAAGAGGGTAAACAGACCCATTACAACTATCATCTGAACCAGCATAGGAAGACATCCGCCGTACATGCTTACGCCTTCTTCTTTATAAAACTCCGCCATCTTTTGATTCATCAGAGCTTTATCTTTGCCGTATTTTTGCTGGATTTCGTTCATCTTAGGCTGCAGAGCAGTCATCTTGCCCATAGATTTGATCTGCTTTGCATAAAAAGGATATAAAGCAAGCTTGATGATCAGAGTAAGGATGATTACAGATATACCGTAATTTCCAACCAAGTCATAAAGCCAGCTTAATAGATATCCTAAAGGACTTGCTAAAATTCCCATCAATTTCCTCCATCATTTTAAAGGGTCGTACCCGCCTTCATGCCACGGGTGACACTTTAAAATACGTTTAATTCCTAGGTAGCTACCTTTTATCACTCCGTATTTTTCTAAAGCCTGGATAAAATATGTGGAGCAGGTAGGGTAAAACCGGCAGGTGGACGGAAGAAGAGGCGAAATGAATTTTTGGTAAAATCTGATCATCAAAATCATAATTTTCTTAAAAAATATGCCTATATACTTCATCCCTTTATTACTCCGGTTCTTTTGAAAGCAGAATAGAGAGATTTCTCTACATCTGCCAGGCCCTTGCCGCAAATAGTGTTTCTGGCAATTATTATGAAATCATATCCATCGGGAAGCTTATTGCTTAAGCTTCTGTAGCTTTCTTTCATCAATCGCTTGGCTCTGTTTCTCTTAACACTGTTTCCGACTTTTTTGCTTGCTAAAAACCCTGTTCTGTTATAGCCAAGTCTGTTGGGGCGGTAAAATAAAACGATATACTTATCGCCTGCTGACTTGCCTTTCTTGTAGATATCAGAAAAATCCTTGTTTTTCCTCAAAACATTATTTTTAAGCATACTTTTTTAAAACCTTGACAGAAGAATTAAGCGGAAAGTTTCTTTCTTCCTCTTGCTCTTCTTCTCTTAAGAACGTTTCTGCCGTTCTTTGTGCTCATTCTCTTTCTAAAGCCGTGTTCTTTCATTCTTTGTCTTTTTTTTGGCTGATAAGTTCTCTTCATATCTAAAGACTCCTTTCTAAATTATAATCTTTTTGTGCAAATCTAAATTCCAATTTTACACATATGCTTAGATATTGTACTTCAAAAGCATTCAAATGTCAATGTTTTTTAAAACTTACTTTTTACAAATAGTAAATAAACGATTTAATTAGCCGTAATACTCATAATGCGTATCCTTATTCATAGGGACTATTGCGTCATAGGATTTAATCATAAGGCTTGCTCTTTTGTTTCCGGGAACAGGTACTTGGCTTCCGTATGACTGCCATTTTTCTTCATTATTTTCCAGATACTCTTTAAGTTTGCTTTGCCATACGAATATTAAATCATCGTTCCAAAGCTTTACAAAGCAAGGAGTTTCCAGCACTACGTTTATTCCTATTACATTATTTCCTTTTATAAGAACTGTTTTTCCCGAAGCGTTGTAAACCAAAATTCTCGTGTTATTATTCGCATTATATGTATCCGTATAAGGACAGTCCGTAGGAGTATTATATGAAACATGTCCCGTTATTTGTAAAGCGGGCTTCTGCGGCTCCTGCGGTTTCTGAGCGTTTCCAGAATTTGAAGCTCCCAAATTATCTGAGGCTGAGCTGCCTGAATTTGTATTTTGAGATGAGCCGGAGGAGTTTGGCTTTTTTTCTCCCTCAGATTTGCCGGAGGAGCCTGAATTTCCCGAAGAGGCCGAAGGCTTTTTGGCTTCACCCTCGGAAGATTTATCTTCATTTTCTTCGTTTTCCTTATCTTGTCCTTGCTCTTCGTTTGTTTTATCTTCGTCTTGTTCCTGGTCATAGGCGTCAGAAGAATCTTCTCCCGAATTTTTATCTTTTTCATTCCGATCGTTCAATAACAAAAAACCTGCTGTTATGACAGCCACTATAATAAAAATAACTCCCCCCCCCAGTAAAATTTTTCTTTTTTTACTTAATTTATCTTTCATTTCTGCACTCCTTACAAACATTATTATAAATTTTATGACAACAGATATTTTATAACAAAGACTTAAAACTATCAAATATTATTATTGATATTCTTAATTATTTGATGAATATCGTTCATAAATTGTGATATAATTATCAAATTGAATATAAGCATACAATAAACGGTAAATTAATATACTTTGATAAATGAAATAAGGAATTTTATAAGTAAAAATATATTGAAATGACCTGAATTTTAATTTCAGGTCATTTTGATATTTTAAAAAATTTTTTATTTGATGATTTCTTGAAATATAGATTCAAAAACCTATGCACAACTTTATCAACAACCTATGGATTATTTCATTAAATATTTTAATTTTAAATAAAATCAATTCACACTTGCCTGTGGATAACTTTTAGAATAAAATAAAGACAAGCAGTTATTCAGGAGTATTTTATATTTATGGAAAACAATATTAAAATTTGGGAAGAAGTATTAGAAAAATTAAAAGAAAATATCACTCCTATAAGTTTTGAAACATGGTTCAAGCCTCTCAAAATAAGAAGGATAGATAGAGATCTTAATATAGTATACATAGAAATAAGCGCCGACAAGCGTAACGATTTTATAATAAACACTATCAAAAACCGTTATTTAACTACGCTTGAAGGAGCTTTTAAAGCTGTATTAAATGATGATTTTCGTGTTGTTTTAAAAAATTCGGAAAATTATGACTCAGAAGAATTAAAAAACGAACAGACAAAAATACAGCCTAAAAATAAATCTTTAAATAAAGAAAAAATATTTAATCCGAGATTTAATTTTGAAAACTTTGTGGTAGGAAACAGCAATAAATATGCCCATGCAGCAGCTCTTGCAGTAGCAGAGTCACCTTCAGAGGCATATAACCCTCTTTTCATATACGGAGGCTCAGGTCTGGGAAAAACTCATCTGATGCACGCCATAGGCATATATCTTCTTGAAAAAGACCCTGCTTTAAGCGTTCTTTACGTATCATCAGAGATGTTCACAAACGAGCTTATAAAAGCACTTAGAGAACATAATATGAACGAATTCAAATCTAAATACAGAAAAGCAGACGTCCTTCTGATAGACGACATTCAATTTCTTGAAGGAAAGGAAAATACTCAGGAAGAGTTTTTTCATACCTTCAATGCTCTTTATGATTTAAACAGACAAATAATAATATCCAGCGACAGAGCTCCCAATAAATTAGTAAACCTTGAAGAAAGGCTGAGATCAAGATTTCAGTGGAACCTTATAGCTGATATTCAGCCGCCTGATTATGAGACAAGAGTCGCAATCCTTATGAAAAAAGCGGAAAATATGAACATAGATATTGAAGAAAATCCTGATTTCTACGACGTAATATGTATGATTGCCGAAAAGATAAAGGATAATATAAGAGAGCTCGAAGGAGCGCTTATAAGGGTAGTCTCATTTTCTCAGCTTCTTAAAGAAAAGCCCGATAAAAATTTTGCAAAAAAAACGTTGAAAGACTTATTCAGCAACATAGAAACAACTGTAACACCCGAAAAGATAAAAAAAGCCGTCTGTAAGCATTACGGAATAAAGATGGCTGATATGGAATCATCAAAAAAGACCAACAATATAGCTTATCCAAGGCAAATAGCAATGTACATAGTAAGAGAAATGACAGATTATTCTTTGCCTAAAATAGGACAATTTTTCGGAGGAAAGCATTATACTACCGTTCTATATGCCTGTGAAAAAATAGAAAACGACCAAAAGATAGATAAAAATTTGAAAGAAATAATCGAAAATATAAAAGAAGAAGTAAAAGAATAATAAATAACCATATTAAAACAATCAACAGGTTTTCCAAATTATTATAATTTTATTTTAAAGTTATCCACATATTTATTAACAGGCTTATGATAAGTCATTGTAACGGATAATAGGGTTATCCACAGAATTAACAGCCACTACTACTACTATTACTATCCAATATATAAATATTTATAAATAGGCGGAGGGAATTTATGAAATTTTCATGTAAACAACAAACATTAACTAAAGCTCTCAATATAGTTTCAAAAGCAGTTACGATAAGAACTACTATACCTATACTAAAAGGAATACTTTTAAAAGTAGATGAAGAAGGCATGCTTACAATGTCAGCTTCAGATCTTGATTTAAGCATAGAAAAAAAAGTAAAAGTTGAAAATAGTGTTCCCGGTTCCATAGTGGTACTTTCAAAATTATTCGGAGATATAATAAGAAAGCTGCCCGATGAGACAATAGTAATAGAGGAAAATGACGGAAAAGTCAATATTAAGTGCGCCAGTTCAGAATTCAATATCATAGGACTTCCGTCCGATGAATTTCCTAATATAAACCCTACAGAAGGAAATGAAGAAAAAATAGTATTCGATAAAGAAATCTTAAAAGACATGATAAGAAAAACTTCCTTCGCCGCCAGTATAGATGAGAATAAGGGAGTTATTACAGGTATTCTCATAGAGATGGAAGAAAACACTCTCAATATGGTGGCGGTAGACGGATTCAGAATGGCTATAGCAAGAGAAGCCATGAAGAATAAAGAAAGAGAAAATATAATTATTTCCGCGAAAATACTCAGTGAGATAAGCAGAATAATCTCCGAATCTGAAGACGACAGAGACGATATAGAGGTTCTTCTAAGCGATAAAAAGGCAGTTTTCGTAATGGAAGATACAAAAGTAGTTTCAAGACTCCTCGAGGGAAAGTTCATGGACTATAAGAGAATACTTCCAAGTGAAAACGGATGCAGAGTCGTACTCAATAAAAATGATTTCATGGACAGCGTAGAAAGAGCTTCCCTCCTCGCAAAAGTAGGAAAAAACAAACTTACCACCTTATAATATAAGGAGAATTTAGCA
>UQXL01000008.1 GCA_900545135.1 uncultured Eubacteriales bacterium
CAAAAATTTTTGTTCCCGTTACTCCGGCTACCAGATTGGCGCTGGAAGAAACAGGAGAGCATCTGTCTCCGAAATATATGCCTGACATTATAACTCCGGCAGTCATCACCGGATCCACCCCTCCGCTTCTGGCTAAAGTCATAAAGATCACGCCTACCGTGCCGGCAGTGCCGAATGAAGTGCCGAGGGCGTAGCTCAGAACACATGACAATAAAAAAGTTATCAGCAAAAACAACGGCGGCACGATAATCTTCATGCCGTAGTATACAAATACAGTTATAGTGCCTGAAACTCTCCAAACCGCTGTGATTAGTCCTATTATCAGCATGACTTCTATCACCACGAGTGAATTCTTTATTCCTCCGACGCTCATATCAAGCATGGATTTCAGAGAAAAGCCCTTTCTCCTGCCAACCGCAAGGAAGACGACAAGCCCCAGAAAAAGAGCCGGAATGGTGGATATTCCTGCTATCAGCGACAACACCATAAAAATTATAAATATGCCGAACGCGATCAAAAGGTCCATGTTCTTTGTTTCCTCTGTCAAAGCATTATTTCCTGCGTCAAAGCGCTTCCTCCGCCAAAGCGCCGTCTATTTGAGCAGCTTGCTGTAGTAAGAATCCAGCTGATAAAGCACGACGGCAGGATTATGACCTGTGACGCGGTCTTTGGTTACGAGCGTCGTCACAGGACCCTCGGCATATTTGTAAAACAAGCTATCATGACCTACGCACAAGCCTATGACCACCTTGAGGTCCGTCTTTTCTTCGTTCAGTATCTTGGCCTGGAGAATAGGATTGCAGATGTAATTTCCTACGCCGCAGGACTTATCATCTATTCCTATTTCGCTCTTTGGCGTGGTTCCGGCTTTGCAGGCTACGCCGGTAACCTCAAAGCCGTTGTGCCTGAGGATTTTGGCAAAAGCACCCGCTTCTTTCAGCAGCCCCACGCAGGTGGCGATACCTACCTTCTTATAGCCCATTTTCTTGGCGAATTCTACTATCTCCTGCGCTCTCGGCCATATGCCGTAGCCTTCCGCTTCGACGCCGGCAGAAGCGACGGCTATTTTCTTGTTTTCTTCGTCTTCGTACTCTTTGAGAGCTTCGGCTTTGATTTTTTCATCCATGTTGACCGTTCTGCAAAAAGCAGGAAAATTGCCTTTTCCCTCATCGCAGAGTCCTGACGTGCAGTCTATGCAGCTGCGTTTGATATCGTCCATTCTCTTTTCCTCTCACGTTTTATCTTTATTTTACTATACACCCGCTGCCCGGGGTGAGGTCAAGTTATTTTTAACCATGTCCGGCTGCAGTCAAGTTATTTTTCGCCATGCCCGGCGCGCGGTCAGGCTGTTTGCTGTCAATGACCGCCGGCTTTTTTAAATATCAAAGCCCCCAGACTCACCAGACCCTCGGTCGCAGGGAAAGAAAGCCAGACTCCTGTCATACCGAACATTTCCGAAAGCAAAAAAGCCATCGGGATTATCAGTATCAGCCCTCTCGTTATGGAAATCACCTGCGCTGGAAGCCCTCTTTCCATCGATGTAAAATATACCGATATTATTATATTAAAGCCTACGAACATGACGGCCGTAAAATATATCCTGAGACCCGGCACGGCGATAGCCTGAAGTTCCGGATCCTTTTCGCTGTTGAAAATCGCAGCTGCCGGTTCCGCAAACACTAAAATCACCGCGTATATGATCACAGAAAATACCGCCATCAGCGTGACTGCATACTTGAAAAACTTTTTTACCCCTTCCCGGTCTCCCTGCCCGTAGGCAGTGCTCAAAAGCGGCTGTGAGCCCTGGGCTATGCCGCTGTAGATGGACACCACCATCAGAGAAAGATTGGCTATGACTCCATAAGCCGCGACTCCCACGTTGCCTGAAATGCCCATGATTATCATGTTGTACACGATTATGACGACGCTGGATGAGGCTTCCGTGACCAGCGACGGAAAACCCAGGGACAATGTGCTTTTTATCCTGGCAAATCTTATTTTTATAACGCAGGGTTTAAGCCTGTTTCTTTTGCTCAGCAAGTGCGACGAAAGTATGCACAGACTTATGATAGGAGCGAAGCATGTGGCTATAGCTGCCCCGAAGATGCCCATGTTCAGCGGGAAGATGAATACATAGTCCAGCACGATATTTGAAAGGCTGCCCGAAACCATCGCCATCATGGAAATCTGCGGGCTTCCGTCGTTCCTGACAAAACACTGCATTACATAATTCAGAATGAAAGCAGGCGCAAACAGAAGTATGGTTCGCATGTACGTATGTGTCATCTCGAAAGTTTCTTCATCAGCTCCCAGCAAGGAGGCGATTTTACCGCTGAAAAGAATACCCGCCGCTAAGAATACAAAGGCGGCGGCAGCAGCCATGAGCAAAGTGTTGGTAAACACCGCCCTGGCTTCCTCATCCTCCCCTTTGCCGGCGGCGATGGAATACTTGGTAGCTCCGCCCATTCCCATCATCAGACCGCTTCCCGTAATGAAACCGAAAACGGGTATGGCCAGATTTAACGCGGCCAGGCCGTTTGTTCCCATGCCTTTGGCGACAAAGAATGTGTCGGCCAGTATGTAGCACGAAGTCGCCAGTGTGCCCATCACGTTCATCGAAGTGTATCTGGCAAATTTGCGCAGCCTTGCGTTCTGTTCCATAACTTTTTCATCTCGTTTAATGTCATCATTTTTTCTCATACTTCTCTCCTTGTAAAAGAAAAACGCTGACGTACAGCATCTGCTAAAGGCCTATCGATGCTGAACACAGCGCTTAAAATCGCTCTTACCCGGCGGCAAGTTTAAATCACATTATTTTTGCTTGTTTTTAAAACGGCAGCAGTCTGTTGAAATTTGCAGCAGTCTGTCAGTCTACTCCCTGATGGTCACGTTTCTTTCCCTGAGCCTCCTGTTCACGTTTCCGCTTACCAGATTATATATCACTGCCGTAAGAGGTATAAAGAATATCATTCCCAGAAGCCCGAAGAAGTTGCCTCCCACCAGCACTGCCACCAGTGTCCACAGAGCGGAAAGTCCCACCGAATTTCCCACCACATGAGGATATATGAACTGGTTCTCTATGAACTGCGCAACCTGGAACACTATTATGAACAGTATAACCTTAGCAGGAGATAAAAGCAAGACTAAAACGGCTCCTATCACGCATGACAACAGCGCCCCTATATATGGAATAAAGGACAGGACTCCCGTCATCACTCCTATGAGGCCGGCATACGGCATCTTGAATATGCTCAGAGAAATAAATATCAGAAAGCCGAGTATCACCGCCTCCACACACTGGCCCGAGAAGAATTTGGTGTAAGTGTCGTTCACCATCTTTCCCACAGCGCATATCTTATCCGCTATGTCTCTCCTGCAGTATCCGTAGAGGACTTTTTTGCTCTGGCGCAGCAAATCGTCTTTGCTGAGAAGCACATATATGGCTATTATCAGGCCGAAGCCTGCCGTTATCATATTTGAAACGGTCGCTGTCGTTATTCCTACTATCGAATCCATCACCGTGCCCACGCCGCCTATGGCGCCTTCCAGCAGGGCTTTAAAGTCGAAGTCCGCCAGCCAGTCGGTGAATGCGTCAAGGTTCCATTCCTGACTGCGGAGAAAATCTATCCACTGAGGAATCTTGACTTCTGCCGCGGCATAGACGCTGGATACCGAGCTTACCAGTTCAGGTATCAGCAGCGTGAACATCAGAAAAAAGACGAGTATTATGCATATAAACGTCGACAGCAGGCTTATGCCGTGCAGCCCCCTGATTTTTCCTTTTGTTTTTCCGCCCTTGCTTTGTTTTTTCAGCAGTTTCCCGAAAATCCTGCCATAGAGTTTTTCAAAGGCTTTCATCGGAACGTTTATCACGAAAGCCAGCACCAGGCCCACTATCACAGGCAGCGTCAGAGATATCAGGTCCCTCAAAGAGCCTATGACAGAGCCCAGATTCATCAGGACCGCATAGGCGACGACGCCGAAGGCTATGAATCCCAAAATTCTTTTATTCTCTTTTCCCATCTGGTTTTCTCCCCTTTAGTAAAATTACTTGGATTTATAGTACAGCATGCAGTGGCAGAATCCCTCAAAGTCAGGATCCTTTATCTGCGCTTTGAATTCCTCGCACATGCATTTGTTTTCCTCAATGCGTTCCCTCCTGCACGGACAGTATCCCCCTGTATGCTCAAGGCCTTCTTTTATAGCCTTGACTATCTCAGCATCCTTGTTCAAGGTTACTTTCATCTAATACCTCCAATTTCAGATTATATTTGCAGTATATCACATTTTATCTGTGTTTGGTATAAATTCAGTGTTATAATATTTTTATGTGAAAAGAAAGGAGACGTTCCTATGCTGCAGATCATAACCACGGAACATTTCAGAGAAAATATCGCTGATTACGGAAATCACAGGGAAATGCTGAGGAGCTTGAAATCCATCAGATACTGCAAAGCTGAAACTTACGCTGATTCCATAGAGGGAATAATGCGCGTGCCAAGAAAGGACAGCAGCCGCGAGCCTCTGCTGTCTTTCGGCTTTTACATGTCCAGCAGCGGCCTGACACTCATAAGCGACAGCAGCGGGCTTAGAACGTATATTGAAAAGCATAAAAACTACATAGGCGAGAACGCTCCCCCGGAAAAGCTGCTGCTCCTGCTCTTTGAAAAAATCATCGAGGACGACGTTCTGTATCTTTCTCATATCGACATGTCCATGGACGAGATGGAAGAAAGGCTGCTTTCAGGAGACGACGAGGGTTTTCTCCACGAACTTACGAAATTCCGAAGAAAGCTTTCCGAGCTCAACGCGTTTTATGTGCAGACGGAAGAAATAATGGGCGCTCTCCTGTCGGAAATATGCTCCGGCCTGATTGCTGAAAGAGCTTCCTGGCAGGAACTTTCATCGAGGCTGGGCAGGCTGCAGAGCTATGTGGGGCTCCTCCACGAATATGCTCTCCAGCTCACTGAGCTTTATCAGTCGGAGCAGGCTGCCAAGCAGAACAAGGTCATGGGCATACTTACGGTAGTCACGACCATCTTTCTTCCTCTGACGCTCCTCACAGGCTGGTATGGCATGAACTTTTCCAGCATGCCTGAAATCCACTGGAAGTACGGTTATCTCTGCGCAGCCTGTGCTGCCGCCGCCATCGTCATCGGCGAGATAATCTACTTCAGGAAGAAAAAGCTTCTCTAGCGCGGCGAGTGAGAGGCGGCGGTTGTTTTCTATGCTTCTCCTTATCGGCAGGCTGCCGTCGGCAGCTATCCGTGCCTTTCTTTATCGAAAGTGATAAATATTATCTATTGGGATAATATTTATCACTTTTTTATTGCTCCGGCCTTGCAATTTCAAGCAAAAATGACATGGCATATTTTTTGCTGTACATACCTTGCGTAGTGCAATAAAACAGAAAGGAGATTATTTGCTATCATGGATTATGGTATTTTATCATTATTGCCCATAGCTCTTACCATCGTAATTGCAATGTGGCTGAAAAATATTTCAATTGCACTTTTTGTCGGCGCTTTTGCAGGTCTTTTACTTATGTCAGGCGGAAATCCTTTCGACGCTATGATGTCTTATGTCATCGACCACCTGGTTCCTAACATGACCGATTCATACTGCGCCGAAGTCCTCATACTGCTTATCTTTATCGGCGGTTTCGTAAAGCTGCTTGAAGTGTCGGGAGGCGCGCATGCGTTTGCAGCCAGCGTCGGACGCTTCGTCAACAGCCGCGCCAAGGCGCAGATGGCAGGCTGGGTAGCCGGCATCATGATCTTCTTCTCCGACATAGGAAGCCCGATCATCGCAGGCCCGATCGTACAGCCTCTGACTGACAAGATGAAAGTTTCCAGAGAAAAGCTGGCCTGGATCCTGGATACCACAGCTTCTCCCCTTTCCATTCTCGTTCCGTTCCTCGGCTGGGGAGCTTACATAATGGGTCTGATGGGAACTGAATTTCAGGCTACGGGTTACGACGCGTCAGAGTGGGATATGCTGCTCAAAGCATGGCCGTTCCAATTCTACGCCCTGCTTTCTCTCTTTATGGTACCGCTGGTTGCTTTCACAAAGAAAGAATTCGGTCCTATGTACAAGGCTGAAAAAAGAGCTCTTGCCGGTCAGGTTTCTCCTGGAGGACACGTGGGTGAAGCTGTAAAGATAGACACGGATGCCAAGATGGAAAACAGCAGGCCTATGGTCATGATCATACCCCTGCTGATAATGGTTGGAACTCTCTGTTTCATGCTCTGCCCTCAGGGCTTTCCGTTCAAATCCGTAGATGACGACGCGCTCCGCGGAGCTCTGATCACAGGTTTTGTATTCGGCTCAGTCGCCAACATCATTCTCGTCGTCATACTTAAGATAAAATCTTTCAAAAGTATATGTCAAGACTACGTATCAGGCCTTGAAAGCATCGCCAGCGTATTCATCGTTTTACTTCTTGCCTGGGTGCTGAGCAGCGTGACCAAAGCCATGGGCGGTCCGGAATTCGTAGTAAATCTGCTTCAGGACAACGTTCCGGCATGGATACTGCCTGTCATCATCTTCGCGGCAAGCGCGGTTATATCTTTCTCCACCGGTTCTTCCTGGGGAACATTCGCCATCATGATGACCATCGCTGTGCCTGCAGCCATTGCTTTAAACGCGCCGATGCATGTTGCCGTAGCTTCCGTACTGTCGGGCGGCCTCTTCGGCGACCACTGCTCGCCTATTTCAGATACGACTATATTATCAGCCAACGGAGCCCGCTGCGACCTTTTGGCACACGTAAAGACCCAGCTTCCTTACGCCCTCATGGTAGGATGCGTCACTATAGTCACTTACGCGATTGCAGGTCTTACCGGCAGCATACTCGCACTGCCTGTCGGCATAGCTCTGTTGATCATCACCGTTTTAACCCTTTCCAAACTATATGGAAAGAAAGTTGAAGAATAAACCGCAAACAAGAATAAACTGCAAACAAGTACAACTAATTGCAATATCAGGAAAACGCTCATTCTTGAAGCGCATGATTCGGTCCGGCGCGAGAACTGATGCTTTCTTAGAGACAACTACTTCACCTATATCTCGCGCCGGGCTGCAATGCCAGATCGGCCGCCGGTCATACAGCTGCCGCCGGCAGCGCGTTTTCCGGCCTGAAATATAAAAAAGGAGAGAGAAGCCATGGAAAAGTTCAACACTTTTTACGAAGACATGCCCGCTGTTTGGGGCGACAATTACAGCGTTACTTCTGAGATAGGAAAGCTCCGCACAGTCATGGTGCACCGTCCGGGAAAAGAAATAGAAAATATCACCGACCCCAGTGCCATCTATTTCCGCGATTTCATAGACGTGGACAAAGCCCGCTGGGAACACGACCAGCTGGTAAAGGTATATAAAGATCACGGCGTGACAGTCTACAACGTAGATGAGACAGACCCCGGCTGCCCTAACGCCATGTACTGCCACGACCTGATACTCGGTACTCCTGAGGGGGTCATCATCACCAGACCCGGAATCAAAATCCGCCACAATGAAGTAAAATACGTCGCTCAGGAAGCCGCCAGACACGGCGTTCCCATAGTCAGAACCGTCCACGGAAACGGCATTTTCGACGGCGCCTGCGCCACGTGGGTAGACCGCGAAACGGTTATCGTCGGAACAGGCTCCCGCTGCAATCAGGCAGGTCTTGAACAGGTGAGCGAGACTTTCCGTCAGATGGGCGTAAAAAACATCATCACCTTGAGCATAGCGAGAAACCAAAATCATCTCGACGGTTTTCTTTCCATCGTGGACACTCATGTCGCCGTTACATACCCTTACATCACGCCTGATATCATCTATGAGGAATTGGAAAAGCGCGGCTTTGAATTCGTAGAGATTCCTGCCTTCGAGGAAAAAATCAACTTCGCGGCCAATTCCGTAGCCCTCGAGCCCGGAAAGATCATAATGCCTAAAGGTTCTCCGCGCACTGTGGAACTGCTGAATAAGAAAGGCATAGAAGTCATCGAGCTGGATCTGGATGAGATCAAGAAAGGCGGCGGCTCCGTTCACTGTCTGACCGCTTTCTTAAAGCGAGATGATATTCCTGTTTACCCTGTTTGCGAGGGCTAAGCCATGCTCATCGGTGGATTTTACAGCGTAGACGGCGCTCTTTTGTGCAGAAAACCGGAAAACAGTGACTTCATGCTGCGGCTTGATTCTGCGGAGTATGCGACCCATGCGGCGCCTGCGGTGCCTGCGACACCTGCAGCCCCTGCAGGCGGCGGCAGACAATACGACCATAAAATTTATACAAACAACGGCCGCACCGCCTCAGTATACGCTCTGCAGCACTGCGCCGAGCGCATGAAAAACAAGGTGGTTCTTCTGCCCGATTACCTGTGTCTGTCCGTAATCAGCGCCATCCGCTGGGAAGGGCTTTCGTACGATTTTTACAGCGTCAGCGCAAATCTGGAAATAGATACGGACAGCCTCGAAGCCAAGATTAAAGAACACGGCAAAAACGCGGGTATGATTTATATGATCCATTATTTCAGCGTTCCTCAGCCGCCGCGCATTGTGAAAGAGCTCTGCCGGCTGGCCAGGGAATACAGTCTCCTGATCATGGAGGACATAACGCAGGCGCTCTTTTCCAGGTCTCCGCAGAGATCCAGCGACTTCGAAGCCGGCAGTGTCGAATCCGCCGCAGAACCACCTGAGACTGGCTTTTCGTCCATGGGTTTCGGAGACTATATCGTCGCCAGCACGCGCAAATGGTTTCCTATGACGGACGGAGGTCTCTGCGCCATCAGAAACGATACGTATAAAGACGGTCCGAGTCTTTCTCAGCTTCCGCCTCTGGAAAACGCATACGACGAAAGCGTATATAAAGAGCTGCTGATATCGGCTCTCCGGCCCGTATATGACGATGACCCCCAGCTGGAAAAACAGGCGTACCTGACATACGAAAAAGAAGCCAACACCAGCCGTTACGTCAACCTGACTCCGAGGAACATGACCGACGCTTCTAAGCACATTTTCTTCGATACGGATACAGACTTTTTGATTCGCCGGCGAATAGAAAATTTCCGCTGCCTCTATGGCAGGCTTAAGGAAATTCCGGAAATAAAGCTCTTGAGCAAAGACATAGACGACGCGGATAATTATGTGCCTTTCGGCCTTGCTCTCTTGGCTGAAGACCGCGACAGCCTCTACAGCCATCTGGTCGACAGCAATATCATCCCTGAGATACAGTGGATACTGCCGACAGATTATTACGAGCCGGGGCAAGACGCTAAATATCTCTCTGCTCATAATCTGATGCTTCAGTGCGACCAGAGATACGATGCCAGCGATATGGAGAGAGTCGCGGACGTAATCGCAGCATATTACAAGTCTTACGGCAAATAGGCCCGCTGAGCTTACCCTGCCGGCAAATTTGCATATCACTACATCCATTTTTCCAAATAAGAACGGGATTCGGCCGTCTAGGCCCGAATCCCGTTCTGTCGTTATCTCTATATACACATAATCAGTAGGGATTACGTTTATGACAAAAATCATAGACGCACGATGACGCATAATCCCCCCGGCTGCCCTGTGATTTATGTTCTTACTTTTCTGCCTTTCTTATGGCTTCCAGCAGCTCGTCGTAAGTTTCGTAAGCGGGAACATCAGGGTTTTCTGCCTTTATGGAATCAGTGCTCCTGAAGAGGAAACCGGCCTTGCTGGCCTTTATCATTCCCAGGTCGTTATAGCTGTCTCCGCTGGCTACGGTGTCGAAGCCCATGGATTGGAGGGCCTTTACCGTGCTGTATTTCGAGTTCTCTACTCTCATCTTGAAATCTGAAATTTTGCCGTCTTCATCTATGACAAGCTCGTTGCAGAAGATCGTAGGCCAGCCCAGCTTTTTCATCAGCGGCTGGGCAAACTGCGTAAAGGTATCGCTGATTATAACCACTTGGCTCTCAGACCTGAGAGTATCGAGAAATTCTTTCGCTCCTAGAAGCGGGTCTATCTTCGATATGGTTTCCTGGATTTCCTTTATACCCAGGCCGTTTTTTCTCAGCACGTCAAGTCTCCATGCCATAAGCTTGTTGTAATCCGGTTCGTCTCTTGTAGTCTTTTTCAGTTCCTCGATGCCGCTTTCTTCCGCAAAAGCGACCCAGATCTCAGGAACCAACACACCCTCCAAGTCCAAACATGTTATAAACATTACTCTTTCCTCCTCGTTCATCTATTTCTCAATCTTAGGCACCGTATTGATGTCATACGGAGTAGACTGATATACAAAGTAATTGAGCCAGTTTGAATAAAGCAGATTGGCGCCGGAACGCCATGTGCTCGCCGGCTGTTTTGAATCGTCGTCATCGGGGAAATAATTCTGCGGCACCTTGATAGGAAGTCCCGCTTCTTTATCTCTCCAGTATTCCTGCGCCAAAGTTTCCGTATCGTATTCAGAATGGCCCGTTATGAATATGCGGCGTCCCTCGTCGGTGGAAATGGCGTATACTCCGGCTTCTTCGCTTTCCGCCAGTATCTTCAGCTCTTTCACCTTAAGTATATTCTCGCGGCTTACTGTCGTATGCCTAGAATGAGGCACCATGAATACGTCGTCAAATCCTCTGAAGAGAATGGAGCCTTTGTGGGTCACGCGATGGTGAAATACTCCGAACAGTTTCTCCGGCAGCGGCTCCTTTGGTATGCCGTAATGATGATACAGGGCGGCCTGCGCTCCCCAGCAGATATGAAATGTGCTGTAGACATGGGAAGTGCTCCAGTCCATTATCTCGCAGAGTTCCTGCCAGTATTCCACTTCTTCAAATGGCATCGTTTCAACCGGTGCTCCGGTTATGACCATGCCGTCAAAATATTGATCCTTTACGCTGTCAAAGGTCTTGTAAAATGCCAGCATGTGTTCTTTCGCCGTGTGTTTCGGGGCTCTGCCAACTGTAAGAAGTTCAACTTCTATCTGCAGCGGAGTGTTCCCCAGCAGTCTGGCAAGCTGGGTTTCGGTGGTTATCTTAGTCGGCATCAGATTCAGTATCAAGATCCGCAGCGGACGGATGTCCTGAGTCGTCGCCCTGTTTTCGTCCATGACGAATATGTTTTCGCTTTCAAGTGTTTTTCGTGCCGGAAGCTGGTTGTCTATCTTGATTGGCATGCTTTCACCTTCCTTTTTCAGTTTTATTTATATAAAGCAGCAACAGCAGAGAGTTGGATTCTCCGGCTGTGCAGTAAAATTTATCTAGGCTGTGCAAAGGTTTTGGCAACAGGAGACCTGAGCCGATAAATGGATCCGAGCCGCCCCGGGCATACACGTATCGCCCGGTGTCCCTGCACTGCAGGAGGCAGAACCGCTCGGTATTGAGTCTCTCATGAGCTAGCTGCACTTGACGAGCAGACGAAGCTTCAAAGTCCAAGCGGGCAGAGCTTCAATGTCCGAGCAGACGGACCATTTCAGCAGGAGAGCTGAGCTGCCCAGTGTTGAGCCGCCCGTGGGGCTGGGCCGCCCGGTGTCCCTGCACTGCAGGAGGCTAGCTGCACTTGACGAGCAGGCGAAGCTTCAAAGTCCACGCGGGCAGAGCTTCAATGTCCGAGCAGACGGAACTGGTTCAACCGGATAGCTGGGCTGCTCGATATTGAGTAGCTCGGAGAACTGAGCCACATTTGACACAACTTAGACAGCCCGCCGCATGTCTGAGCCGCACTATGCTCCCGGAACAATCTTGCGACTTTGTAATATTATGGAAAATGTTGTACAATTTTTAGTTCTAGCTGGATTTTGCCAACATTTTTGTGTTTTAACCCTGTCAAAATTTGTCGAATTAGCTGTGAAACCAAGCGGATGTTGCCAGATTTCGTGATATCTGAAAATTTGACAACATTTTTTGAAAAATATGTTGGCAAAATCGCCGGGGATCTTGAAAATGTACAACATCGACATGATTCGACATGCTAATACCTCTAAAATGACGCGGTTATTTTTTAAAATGTTGTCATTTTTTCTTTATTTGCGATTTTTGCCAACATCAAAATATTTCATCATTTCTCCTGCGCCCGACCTTCGGCGTTCATCGCCCGGCGCTCGGTGCTTAACGTCCGGCGTTCAGTGTCCAACATTCAGCATTATGAACCAAACGCCTACCAAAGATCGGAACCAGCTACAGCTAAATTATGATATGGTTAATCATAGCCTGGCTGAATATGCCCAGCAACTATCTTTATTTTTAAAATATTGTAATTTTTCTTGAGTTTCTAAAATTCTACAACATGAACACTAATAAATGTTGTATTTTTTTAAGATATTTCTAAAATTTACAACATTGCTTCATTTTGAGGTCTGATTTGCAGGTGATATCGGCTGGAATGTTGTAGAATCTTTATACTTTTCAGAAATTCTGCAACATCATGCTTTAGCAGAGGGTTTTATTGCCGCAAGGCCGATAAAATTCCTCGCGGATATTATACCACAAAGCAAGTCTGACAAAGTGATTCAATGAACGCTTCCTTGCAGCGAAGCTGAACATCCTAATCATTGCGTTTATTATACCACAAAGCAAGTCTGACAAAGTGATTCAAAGAACCCTACCTTGCGGCAACGCCGAACAATACAACTATTGGGGTTTATTATAACGCCCTCCAGTCACGCAAACGACGTTTCAATGTCCGCTTCATTGCGGCGAAGCCGTTATAATCTCTTGCGGACATTATACCACATTACCAAACAATTAACATCAATTACCGCCAAAATTATGATGACCCGCCGGCTGAGCGCATCTTCCAGCCAGGCGCTTCTTTCAGTCGGGTGTATCTTTCTACCAGGCGCATCTACTAGCAAGGTTTATCTACCGACCGGTTTTATCATCAACAGGGCTTATCCGCCAGCCGAGCGTATCTTCCAGCCAGGGCGTATCTACTAGCAAGTTTTATCTGCCGGTCAAGCACTTCTTTTTAATGGCAAGCAAAACGGCCGGCGATACCGCCGGCCGCAAAGTCAGTCGCTCTTAAACAAGCTTAGTCAAATATAGTCTGTCCGTCGACTTCCGTAGTGAGAGCTTTCAAAGCTTTTTCCACGATATGTCTGCGCAGAGCCTTTTCCTCGTCCTTGCTCAGGGCAGGATTGCCGAGAGGGTGAGGAATAGCTATGGCCGGAACTATTCTGTTGGCTCCTACCGTCATTGAGATAGGGGTGACGGTACATATATGAACTACCGGCATTCCTGCTCTTTCGATTTCTTTTACCATTGTTGCACCGCAACGTGTACAGGTTCCTCAGGTGGAGGTGAGGATTACAGCGCCTACGCCGTCGGCTTTCAGCTTGGCTGCGAATTCAGCGGCGAAAGCTTTCGCAGAGGCAACTGCAGTTCCGTTTCCCGTTGTGGTATAGAACTTGTTGTGCAGCTCTCCTATGATTCCCTCTTTCTCCATGTCGCGGAGAACGTCTACAGGCAGAACCCTGTCAGCGTCCTCGTTGGCATATATAGGATCATATCCGCCGTGGGCTGTCTCGTAAGTTTCTTCCGTCAGGTCCATGACGCCCGTTATATCGTACTCTCCGTAGTGGGACGCGCTGGAGCTTTCGATGTGGTCAGGGTTGCCTTTAGGAACGATTCCGCCCGAAGTTACGACGGCTATCTTTGTGTGAGCCAGATCTTTGACCGCCGGGTTAGGTTCTACTCTGTCGAAGTCCGGCATAGGGAACTCGGTCACGAAAGCCTCTCCGGAAAGCTTCTTTATCAGCATTTCGACTGCTCTTTCTGAACCCCTCTTTTCCTCAAAGAAATTGACCCTTGCACCTCCCGGCATGTAGCCCTCTTCAATTGAAGCGCCGATTCTTTCTCCTTTTCCCATCTTCAGCGCCAGAGGAGCCATCTTCTTGACGGCGTCTCTCATGCCGGCCGCGCTGTTCTTGGTGGCGATGATGTGAACTTTGTCCTTGAACATATCTGCGCCCGGATTCTCTACGTACATGCCTGTAACGGCCGGAATTCCCAGCTCTTCTTCGACGGCTGCCGCCAAAGTGGCGCAGGCTACGCCGTAACGTCCCGCGTTGAAAGCAGGGCCGGCGATGAATACGTCAGGTGAAAGCTTTTTAACATAGCCTAAAATTTCTGCTTTCGTCTTATCTATGTTTTCGTTGAAATACGAGTCTCCGCATACTATCGTGGCCACGATTTCAGCTTCTTCTCCCAGCGCCGCCGCAAAAGCCATTCCCGGCCCTACGACCTGGCCCTCGCGGAGTTCCGCCGGATAATCAGCTTTTTCTTCTCCGCCTATATTGGCGAAAAACTGGTTGATATAATGAACTATTCTTATCTTTGCCATTTTCCGCACCTCCTACCTCGCGCTCAGCTTGTTAAAGCCTGTTTCGTTGGTTGCTCCGGTTATAACCTGGAGTTCCACTTCCAGAGTGCCGTCTGCCCTCAGCGTGTCTTCGCTGGCTCCGGCAATCTTGTTTACGTAGTCAAGAGTTCCTATCACTTTGTCCATCTTTGGAAGGATAACGACTTCATTGGCGTTGCCGCCTGTAATCACGGCATTTGCCGAAACGTCGGCATCAGCCAGAGACTGGGACTTGCCGTCGCGTCCGGCGTATTCGTCGGTTATTATTACGGTCTTGATTCCCTCTGCCTCGATTTTCTTGCAGTTCATTATCAGGTCTGTATCGGGGTTTCCGAAGCCTTCCTGAGAAACGATGGCTCCGTCAAGATCGAGCATCTTGCAAAGTTTTGCCGTCCAGTCGGAAGAGCGCATCTTGTCGGCCAGATAAACGTTTTCATTGGTTATTATCTGACATACGAAGTTGAGTTTTTTTCCGTGCTGTGCAAACAGGTCTTCCACTACAGGGTTGTTCTGATGAACATAAGTAGGGTTTTTATCGCAGGCTGAAACACAGTTTCCGGAAACGATGGCTCCGTCCATTGTTTCAGTTGGGCTCAATATCGTAGGAAGAATTTTTTTAGCGTCTACTCCGTACACATAAGTGTCATGAAGAAGTCCCTGGCTCTGCAGCATCTGCACGTAGGCGACTCTCGGCAGGTCAGGATATTTTTCAAGGCCTTCTTTTATGGTACATGTCTCATAAACCTTTACTTCGTCAGGCGTGAGATCTTTGGCCAGTTCCCCTATATAAGCCGCCACTCTGAAGCCTGCCATTCTCACCGCCGCTTCATAGTCGTGAGGCTTGATGTCTTCTACAGGCTCGCAGACCATTACCAGGTTCAGCGTCTTGGAAAAAGGAGTGTAATCGGCTCCGATTCCCGACATGTCTATGATTCCCTCCTGAAATCCTACTATTTTTCCTGCTGTAACTACAGCCATGCCTTTGAGAGCATAAGTAACTCCGCTTCCCACCGTGTCGACTTTAGCTATTACACCGGGGAAAACTCCGCCGCCTCCGCTCACCTTGACGCGAGGCTCTATGACGTCTTTGACCGGAGTTATCCTGACCGACTCTCCAGGCTTTGCTATATCCAACGAAACGCTCTTGAGTTTTTCATCTTCAAGGGCTACAGCCGTTACGGCTTCACGTGATACATAAAGAATTCCGTCTTCAAGCTTTGACACGTCTGAAAACTGAATATCTTTTATGTTTATGTGTCCCATTTCTAAACGCACTTTAGTGTTCCTCCTTAAATTTTAATTTATATAAACGCAAGATGCGCCAGCGCCTTTTATGAGTTCCAAGTCTATGAGCTTGAAATCTTCCAGTGTTTCAGCGGAATACCTGCCGGTCTTATCTTCAAATTTCCGGCATGTCTCCATGGCCTTTTCTATCATCATGAGGGAATCTTTGTCCAGAGACGCTCCCTCTCTCATCATCACCGACTTGTAAGGAGTTTCCTTGGGCTTTACGCTGCCGGAAAGCGGGTGGGTCAGGAGCTGAAATCCTCTATGGACCAAATCTCTTATCTCCTGCAGTATGCCTTCGTAGGACGTTTCCCTGTATATTATGTCAAATTTGTCTGACATTTCTTCTGCTACGAGAGGATTGTTGGTAACTATCATCAATTTCTTATTCATACTGTCATCTCTCACATTTTTCGCTTCCAGCTGCTTTGCCAAATAAAAAAGGAACGGCCGTCACTACACAAATATGTATGTCGCCGTTCCTCTGTTTTTCGCTTTGCACAAAATCCAGAATGCAGTCCTTTTTTCGGTCCTTTTACCTGAAAGTTTCGCTCGGCAGATTTCGACTGTGATCTGCTCCGCTTGCCTCTTCGGTGGCTCTCATATGAACTCTCTCCCGAAAACTATCAATCCGCTATTGATTTTTTCTATGCATATTATATATTACCGCTAATTTTTTTGCAACACAATTATTTAAAAATTCACAAGAAATTTTTTGAAAGAGTTTGGAGCCCCCGGCTCGGCGGGATTGAGGGCAAGCTTCTCATCTAATTGAGGGCAAGCTTCTCATCTAATCGAGGGCAAGCTTCTCATCCTTTCAGGGGGCTGCCGGATCCATGGCTTCCGCCAATTTCAAGCACGTCTTTCGCCAGTCTCCAGCCCTGCTTTCGCCTAAGCTACATAACCGACGCGCTCTTGCGCTGACGCACGTCCATAATGAAAATATTTATATATAGCTGTACGAAGTCGGTATATACGTTTTCCCTGATGAATTTTACAGCCCTTTCGTATTCGCTGTCGGTGAAGCAAACTATTATATAAAAGGCGTTTTTGTATTTTGAAGGTTTCATATAGTCTGTGAGTTGTTTTTCATAGCCCTTTTTCAGATACGAACTTGAAGCCCTCTTCACCTCTATCAAAATCTTTTCATCTTCGCTGCTGCTGCGATAAAGCTTAAAGTCCACCTTACCGTTTCCGAGCATAGCTTCTCTGGTGATCTCTATATCCTTATTGTGGAAATACGCATCCATGATGTTTTCCAGTATCAGTTGTATGCGCTCTTCCTTCACCGGCTTTCCTCCATCCCAAAACAGCTTGTATAAGTCTCCGTGGCTGATGCGCTCGTTTATATATCCGAGCATATCCGACACTTCGCCGGTAAGAGTCAGATGTCCGGTCTTGTACTGTTCCTGTATGTCCATAGGCAGCAGATCGAAATAGTAGTCCATATTGATTTCTGTGATTTCTTCCAAAGATGTGTCGCCTAGTCTGCGGCTGTTGTAAAGCGAGTCTATTGCAAGAAAGTCAAGGTCTATGAACAGCTCGCCGGGATAACATTCCACGTCGTAAAACATTTCTTTGTATTCTTCCTGCGAAAGCTCACCGTCATATTCACAGGCGATTTCGCTCGCTTCTTCGATCATGGCGTCGCAGGCTTCATCAAAATATATTTCCTGAAAACTCAGCAAATCCGCCTGGAAGCTTTCCATATAGTCTATAATTGATACAGCACAAACTCGTGCATGGCGTCCATCTAATGCAGAAAGCTGTCTTCCGTCCAGCAGTAAAGGTCTTCAAGAGTCTTCACGCATTTGCGGTATTGCTCCCTATACATATATTTGGGAAGAATATCCTCGATAACATCTCCAACATCTGTTTCTCCGTCGAATACTTCTATTTCGAGAAAATTATGTATTATGCAGCTGTACATTTTCATATATTCAGTGCTGAAAAATATCATGAAAACAGTTCTCTTCGTCCTTTTTTATCATTATATCAAACCGCAGGAAAATATCAAAAGAAAAAGCTGCCGGTCAGGGCAGCTTTCTTCGCAGGGCAGATTTACCGGCCGGGGGCAGCTTTTAAGTTTTATATGAATGTTTTGTCCTCTGCTTTTAAGTTTGAAGTTTTCGGCTCATAACATCCTTTCGGCCCATGATATCAATTTATTGCCCAGTTCTGACTCTCAGTCTGAAGTTTCACCATATGAGTGTAGATACCGTTCTTTTGGTACAGTTCCTCAGGCGATCCTTGTTCCGCCACCCTGCCGTCTGCCAGGACTACGATCTTGTCGGCGCCGGCTACGGTACGCATGCGATGGGCGATAACCAGCACTGTCTTATCCCTGATAAGGCGTGACAGAGCCGACTGTATCAAGGTCTCATTTTCTACGTCGAGGGAGGCGGTAGCCTCATCAAGCAAAATCACGGGTGCATCTTTCAGGAAAGCCCTGGCTATTGATATTCTCTGACGTTCACCTCCGGAAAGCTCGCAGCCGTTTTCGCCGATCATGCTGTTCAATCCGTCGGGAAGCTTTTCAGCAAATTCTTCAACGTTGGCCAGTCTGGCAGCCTGCATGACTTCTTCGTCTGTAGCGTCCTTTTTGCCGATGCGGATGTTTTCCATGATAGTGTTGTTGAACAGCGTCACATCCTGAAAAACGATGGAGTAAAGCGACATCAGCGTTTCCGGGTCCACGTCTGACACATCCATGCCTCCCAGCGTTATCTTTCCCCTGTCGGCGTCCCAGAATCTGGCTGCAAGACGCGACACCGTGGTTTTTCCGCCGCCGGACGGTCCAACCAGTGCAGTGACTTCGCCCTGCTTTGCCGTAAACGACACATCCCTTAAAACCGTTTCACCATGATTATATGCAAAACCAACGTGATCGAAAACAATATCGCAGCCTTGGTTGGAAAGATGGCCTTTTCCCTCCTGTTCAGAATGATTTAGGATCTCTTTCATGCGGCCGATATTGGTTCCCGCGGCTATGATGGCTGCAAGATTTTGCAGAGCCGACTGGAACGGGTCATACAGTCTGGAAACTACGAGAAGATACATGAAGAACACCAGTACGTCCAGACTTCCGTCCACCAGAAGTATTGAGCCCACGAGAGCTACAGTAGCAATCCCCAGTTTAAGCAGAAGAGAGGCTGATACTACGAACACGGCGGTGCCCAGCTCTGTGATTATCGCTCTTTTTTCCACAGCGTCGATCTTTTTATCCAATCCTTTGAGGTACTCGTCTTCGGCATTGCAGGCTTTCAGGTCGCGCACCGTCTCTATGCACTCCTGAATTCCATCGGCGCAGGACATCTTGGCATCCATCTGCCTGTCATTGAGCTTACTCTGTATCTTGGACGAAAAAGCCACGATGGCTATTGAAACTGGCAATACCCACAGAGCTGCCAGCGACATTCTCCAGTCATAGAACATGATTCCCGCTGCGATCAGAACCGTCGATACTATTGAGCCTACGAGCTCCGGTATCCAGTGGGAAAAAGCAGTTTCCAGGAAAGCACAGTCTGCCATGATGGTGCTTGTCAGGTCCGCCAGGTCTTTCTTCCCGAAGAAAGAGAGCGGTATCCTGCGCAGCTTTTCAGCAAGAGTTATCCTGCGTACTCCACTTTCTATGTAAGTGGCGAAATACGTCGCGTTGTACTGGAACCAAGTCGTTATGAAAATCAGCGCGAGAGCCGCTGTGCAGCCTGCCGCGTAAAATGTTATCCTGCTCTGCTCTATGCCTCCGCTGAGCAAATCGCTAACCAGAAAATACAGAAGTCCTACGGGGAACATGAAAGAAATATTCTGTAGTGAACAGGCAATGCAGCCTTTGATCAAGTCTTTTGCGCCTTGCCGTGAAAGTGCATACTTTCTTTGTAGTTTTTCTATCATAAATCATACCTCCCTTGAAACTTTCCACTGAATTGAAGTCTGATAATCTTTCCACATCTTGGCAAACAGACCGTTTTTTTCGCACAGCTGCTCTCTTCCGCCTGATTCTGCGATTTTTCCGTCTGAGATTACATATATCTTATCAGCGCCTGCTACGGTGGAAAGTCTGTGGGCAATCATTATAACCGTCTTGCCCCTGGCCAGCTGGCTGAACGCAGCCTGTACCTGTGCTTCGTTGTCCGGATCGGCAAAGGCTGTCGCCTCGTCTAAAATTATGACAGGCGTATTTTTGAGTACAGCTCTGGCGATGGCTATGCGCTGCTGCTCTCCGCCGGAAAGATATGTTCCTTTTGTACCGATGATGGTATCCGCCCCATGAGGAAATTTTTCTATTATGTCCATACACTGGGCGGCTTTTAACGCCTCCATAACCTCTTCATCTGTCGCTTCAGGTTTTCCCAGACGCACATTATCGGCGATGGAGGCCTTTATCAAGCGGCTGTTTTGAAATACGAAAGACACCGTATTCATGAGTTCTTCTTTCTCGATTTGCCTGATGTCTGTTCCGCCGATCCTGATGCTTCCGCTTTGCGGATCAAAGAATCTTGAGATCAAACTTGCCAGCGTTGATTTTCCGCCGCCTGAAGGACCAACGAAGGCCACTGTCTGCCCCGGCTCGACTCGAAGTGAAATGCCTTTGATGACGTCTTTGCTGCCGTCATAGCTGAAACGTACATTTTCAAGCTCCACAGATGAATCTGCAGGCTGCTCGGGGCTTTCAGCCTCTTCAAGCGGTTCGAGGTCAAGCACGCTGTCGATCCTCGCCAGCGCGTCAGCTACGATCATCTCATTTTCACTCATGAACATGATTCTCGTCAGCGTCAGTGAAATTACAGGAGTGATTATTATATAGAAGAGCAGATTCAGCAAAAATTCATTGCTCACACCGTCCCTGGTCAGATATAACGCAGCCGCGATCAGAAAAGCAAACACGCCGTTGACTGCAGTCGTATAGCACATCATCGGCAGGCGCAGGTCCTTGGTATAGGCTATTACCCATTTGCCGTAATTATCTATAGTCCCTTTGAATTTTTTAAAGGAAAAGACAGTCTGTCCGAAAGTCTTGACTACAGGTATGCCGCGGACGTATTCCACTGCTTCGTTGGCCATGGAATCGAGAGAATTCTGATATTCTTTCATTTTTTCCGCCATTTTCTGTCCCGTCATGCTTGCCATGATGATAAAGCCCAGCAGGACCGGCAGCAGACTCATGACGCCCAGCCTCCAGTCGAATACAAGCAGCAGCACTAAAAGACCTGCCGGCGTGGCCAAAGCTCCGGCCTTGTCAGGCAGCTGATGAGCCAGAAAAGTCTCTGTCGCCGCGCTGGATTCATTGACTATCTTGCGCAGCCTTCCGCTGCCGAAGCTTTCTGCAAACCCCAGCGGCAGCTTAGCGATATGGTGTATGGTTCCCTTGCGCAGGTTGGAAGCCACGCGGAAAGCTGATATGTGTGAACACATGAGCGCGCCCGTATATATGGCCATGGAAAGTACCGCGAACAGAACGGCCATCCAGCCGTAACGGGTTAAATTCTCTGCCCGGCTGAAATCCGGATATACGTCAAGCACGTCTCTTATTATGCGCCAGATGTACCAGAAAGGAACCAGCGCGACCAGCGCGCTTACAGCGGACAATATCCATGAAGCATAGGTCAGATATCTGCGGTTCCCCGCATATTCCATGAGCCTCGATAAGTTTGATCTTTTTTTCAAAGCAAACAACCTCCTTTAAATTTTATTGATAAAAAGATGCTGCAGTCATCTATAATATCCCTATGTAATTCCGGCTTTAAGTTAGTTATAACTAACTAACTGTCAAAAATTATAGGACTTCATTGTCCCATAATTTTCATCCAGCCGGCCGTGTAAAAAGTGCGAAGTTCCTCTAAATATCGCTGTGCGGCTTCGAGAGGCATTTCGTGTATGATCATCTCGAAAAAAGCATTGAACATACCTGTAACCAGTATATGTTCCAGCCTGGGCTCCAGCTGCGGAGAGGGATAGCCCAGCTCTTTGAGCGTCAGCTGATATTTATGAGTGCTGCTTATCTCTATTTCCACCATCTGATCTATCATCCCGGCGAATCTGGTTCCCTCCGAACAGCAGAGTATCAGTTTAAATTCTTCCAAATGTGAATATGCGTATACAAGCATATCATTCATACATTCACCGCTGATTTCACTCATATTTTCATGCTGCTGCTCAGGAGGCAGATCGGCAAATTCATTCTGTGCTTTGCAGTATATGCTCATAAAATCGTCATATTGCCGGCCTACCAGGGCTTCAAAGAGTTCTTCCTTGCTGGCGTAATATCCGTAGAACGCGCCTGTAGTCACTCCTGCTGTTTTGACGATGTTCCTCAGAGATGCCGATTTAAAACCCTTTTCCATAAATTCGGCTTTTGCTGCTTTGTGTATCAGCTCCAAAGTTGAAAGTTGATTGTCACTCAATTCTATGTTCCTTTACCCATATTTATATAACAGCGTTATATAGCACTGTTATAATCTATCACAAAGATGCAATACTGTCAAGTCTCTAATCTTATCTTTTTGTTTTCCACAATTTTATCCCTTTTTTTGCCCACGCTCCATGTCCCTCTCCTTCAGCATGTTGAAAAAGACCTTTGCCGCCGGCGAGAGCACCTGAAATCTCTTCGTCACTATATATAGGTCTACTGAGAGTTCCGGCACTATGGGACGGAAAGTCAAGTTGCGGCCTTTGGTATTTACCAGCCGATCAAGACAGAGCGCGTAACCTATTCCCCTTTCAACCAAAAAAGTAGCGTTATATATTAGATTGTAAGTCGCCGTGATGTTAATCACGGGTGGGTCCGTTGAAAACCACTCCAGCTCCTGGTGCCTGGCGGAAGCCTGTTCAGGCAGTATCACCGGCAGAGTTTTGAGCTGATCTATGTTGATTTCCTTTTGCTCGGCCAGAGGGCAGTCCCGCGGCATGAGCAGACCGTATATGTTTTTTTCGTGGATATTGAGATAATCGTATTTTTCCTGGCGTATAGGACCAAGCAGCAGTCCCATGTCGACCAACCCTTTGTCCAGCCTTTGCAGCACCTCGTCTGCATCGCCGCTGTGAGTGTGAAATTTAACCTCGGGATAGGCTTTGTGAAACCGGGCGAGAAGTCCGGCTATCATGTCCATCGCTATCGTCTCTCCGCAGCCGATGGATATGTCTCCTCTCAGGATATCCTCATCGCTGTAAAAAGCTTCCTCGGTATTTTCGATAAGTTCAAGTATTTCGCTGGCTCTGCCCTGCAGAAAAGCGCCCTCCTCAGTCAGAGTAAGCTTGCGTTTTCCACGTATAAAAAGCTCTTTTCCCAGCTGTTTTTCCAAATCCATCATCTGCTTTGACAGCGTCGATTGGGTCACAAAGAGAGTTTCCGCCGCTCTTGTGATATTCTGCTCCCTGGCTACGGCTAAAAAATAGCGCAGAAGTCTTGTCTCGATCATTTTTATGAACCTCCTTTCAGGCTGGACTTTCTTTCAGAAAAGCCGCCTTTCAGATTTTGCCTTCTTTCGATGTATACACGGAATTTCATTATATATATTTTTTACTATACACCTTTTTATCATTCCCGTAAACGATTATACCCTATTATTATCAACTATTTGTAATTCATTTCCCAGATGCATATAATTTAATTAGCCTTGAGTAAAGGAGTGTGGGAAATAATGTTTAAAACAATTAAATTACGCAACGGTGTTGAAATGCCGCTGGAGGGCTTCGGCGTATTTCAGATTACAGACCTCGTTCAGTGCGAGCATGCCGTTGCTGAAGCCATAGAAACCGGATACCGTCTGCTGGATACGGCAAGTTCTTATCAAAACGAAGAAGCCGTGGGCAGAGCAGTGAAAAATCAGGAGTAAGCCGTGAACAGCTTTTCATCGCCACCAAGGCGTATATCCACCAGATGGGCTACGAAAATACGCTGAAAGCCTTTGACGAATCTCTCAAAAACCTTGGGCTTGACTATCTGAATCTATATCTCGTACACATGCCCTTCGGAGATTACTACGGTTCGTGGCGCGCTATGGAAGAATTATATAAATCAGGAAAAGTCCGCGCGATAGGCGTATGCAACTTTCTCCCTGACCGGCTGGCAGACCTGTGCTTCAATGCCGATATAATTCCCCATGTAAATCAGATCGAGCGTCACCCTCATTATCAGCGGCAGGAAGAGCTTGAACTGATGCGGGAACTTGGGGTGCAGCCTCAGGCCTGGGCTCCTTTCGCAGAGGGTTTGAAAGGGATGTTTTCCGCGCCTGTCATTTCAGACATCGCCGAAAAGCACAGCATGACGCCGGCTCAGGTAATACTGCGCTGGAACGTCCAGCAAGGCGTCATCGTCATACCAAAATCAGTCCACAGGGAGCGCATGGCAGAAAATCTTAATATCTGAAATTTCAGCCTTGACGACGATGACATGTCAAAGCTCTCTGCTCTCGATAAGGGCTGCCCTTCCATGCTGGATACCAGAAAAATCAGCGAAGTAAGGCGGGTATACGATTACCTCAATAATCCAGTCCTCACAAGTCTTTAGAACGATTTTAACGCAAAGGAGGAGACATCATAATGGATATGGAGATCAACGGCTCTGTCATCAGAGTCGAACTGGAGGACAACAGTTCAGTCCAGGAGCTGAAAGAATTGCTGAGAAAGGGCTCGTTAACTCTGGAAATGAACGATTTCGCCCATATGGAAAAATTCGCAAATCTGGGCGTTGCTCTTCCTAAAAACGACGAGACTATCACCGTCATGCCAGGCGACGTGATACTTTCCGAGGGTTGTCTGCTGGTGATATATTACGCGTCCAACACATGGAATTTTACCAGGCTGGGAAAGGCGCGTGATCTATCACAAGATGAGTTGAGAAAAATCCTTGGCAAGGGCCGCGTCACAGCTGTGCTGACCCTGGGCGAGGCTGTCTAAAACGCTCTCAATCAAAAATACGATAAATTCACGAGAAGGAAAAATATGAAAAAGCCACTGACAATTTTATTATGCATTGGTCTGCTGTTTTCTTTCGCCGCATGCAGCCAGTCAGAGCCATACAGCTCAGACGATTTGAACTACAATAACGATGACTGCCGCGCCAACCGCGAACAGCAGGACGCGGATATGAGACCTGAAATAGAAAACGCCGTGGAAAATATGGAAAGCTATGATATAATCTTCATAGGATACCCTATATGGTTTGGCGAGGAACCGCGCATAATTGATACATTTATGGAAAGCTATGATTTCTCAGGCAAAACTATTATCAATTTCTGCACCTCCGGCGGAAGCGGTATTGATACCAGCACAGAAAACCTCAAATCGCTGGCAGGCGCAGACGCCGACTGGCGAGACGGCCGGCGTTTCCAGGGAAGTTCCTCAGACAGCGACATAGATCAGTGGATATCCGAATTAAACATCAACGGTTAAAGATGAAAGGACTAAAATGAAATACAGGATCAATAAAAAGACAGGCGACAAAATAAGCGAACTGGGCTTCGGCACTTCCTGCGTCGTAGAAAAAGATGAAAAATCAGCCGTGGAAATCTTACAGAAAGCGTATGAAAACGGCATAAATTTCTTCGATCTGGCCACGTCTCAGGGCAATTGCTTCCCATACATGGGCAAAGCCCTCTCTCAGGTGCGCAAAGACGTGATCTATCAAATCCATTTCGGCACAAATTACGAGACAGGCGCTTACGGCTGGACCACAGACCTGGAAACGGTCAAGCGTAACATCGACTGGCAGCTTTCCAATCTCAAGACCGACTATATAGACTATGGTTTTATTCATTGCCTCGACGAACTTTCGGATTGGGAAGAATATCAGAAAAACGGCGTTCTCGATTTTCTGCTGGAAATGAAAGGTCAGGGCGCAGTAAAGCACATAGGGCTTTCATCGCACACGCCCGCTCTTATCCAGAATGTTTTAGACGAGGTTGCCGTAGATATGCTGATGTTTTCCGTCAATCCCGGATATGATTATCAGAAGGGCGAATATGCCAAGGGCTCGGTGGACGAAAGAGCCGCCGTTTATCAGCGGTGCGAATCGGAAAACATCGGAATCTCCGTCATGAAACCATTTTCAGGCGGACAGCTGCTGGACGCCGCCTTATCTCCTTTCAGCCAGGAACTAACGGCTTATCAATGCATGCAGTATGCCCTGGACCGCCCGGGAGTTCTGACCGTGCTGCCCGGCATCGGCAGCCTGGAGCAGCTGGATTCTCTGCTGAAATTCTTTGATGCGCCTGAAGAAGAAAAGGACTACTCGGTGATAGGAAGCTTCAAACCGGCAGACGCCGCCGGCAAATGCGTATACTGCAACCACTGCAAGCCTTGCCCGGCAGGCATAGATATAGGCCTGGCGAATAAATACTACGACCTGGCAAGAAACGGCGATCAGATGGCTAAAGAACATTACATAGGGCTTGACGTCCACGCCGACGCATGCGTGCAGTGCGGCCACTGCAACAGCCGTTGTCCTTTCGGCGTAGACCAGATGAAACGCATGAAAGAAATCGTCGATTTTTTCAGATAGCGCCTGCAAGCGCAGCAATCATGGCAGTTCAGACTCTCGTCAAAGCTCGTCAAAGCCCCGTCAGAGACGCCAACCCTGCGCTACAGAAGAGATAAATCATTTCAGATTATATAAAAACAGGGAGGTTTTATCATGAGCAATACATTAGTAGCATATTTCAGCGCCAGCGGAACGACTGCAAAGCTGGCAAAGACACTGGCATCAGCGGCAAACGCCGATCTGTATGAAATCAAGCCGGAAATCCCATATACAGACGCTGACCTTAACTGGAACAACAGCAAGAGCCGCAGCAGCATCGAAATGAACGACAAGACATTCCGTCCGGCGATAAGCGGCAAAGTGGAAAACATGAATCAGTACGACACGATCTATGTAGGATTTCCTATATGGTGGTATGTGGCCCCGACGATCATCAACACATTCCTGGAGCAGTACGACCTGTCCGGCAAAACGATCATTCCATTCGCCACTTCCGGCGGAAGCGGAATGGGCCGCACCAACGAAGAGCTGAAAGGCTCCTGCCCCGGAGCAGTGCTGAAAGACGGCAGACGTTTAAGCCCATCTGCTTCAGAAGCGCAGCTGAAAGACTGGATAAATTCCATCGGCTGATTTTCTTCTCCCGGCCGGGGGGGGGGGGGGGGGGGAAGGCCACCCGGCAAAATTTATAGCGAGCGGAGGCGAAAAACCAAAGGGCCCCCCCAAAAATGTTTAACCCCCCCGCCGCCGCCCGCGCCCCCCCCCCCCCCCCCCGCCCCCCCCCCCCGCCCCCCCCCCCCCCCCACACGGTCACCGAGCAAATTGATTTCCTGTCCAGGGGAAAAGCAAAACGGTCACCGAGAAAATTGATTACCCGGCCGAGGCCTGTCATGCCGACCGGCACAATCTAATGCGATGATACGAAAAATCTCCCGCAAACCCGGCAAATCCGGCAAGACTGCGGGAGATTTTTGTTTAAATACGTCATTTTGAATTTGCTGTTTTCTTACCCTCTCACAAGCTTGGCGCACACTTCGCATGCACCTGTCCAGGGGAACATGTCCACAGGTGTGGCTTCTACAAGACGGTACCCTCTTTCACCCAGATATTTTATGTCTCGGGCCATGGTCGCCGCGTCGCATGAGACATATATGATCTTCTCCGGAGACACAGCTGAAACCGCGTCCAGCAGGGCGGTTCCGCAGCCCGATCTCGGCGGATCCAAAATCACGACGTCCGCATTTTCGGCGCCCGGCTCATGCCCGTTGCCGACCAGCTTTGGCAGCTCCTCCTCTGCCTTTCCGCAAATATATCGTGCATTTACGATGCCGTTTATGACCGCGTTTCTGTTGGCGTCAAGCACAGCCTGTTTGACCGATTCTATGCCTATGACTGAGCCGGTTCCGCCTTTCCTGCGCATATCATCCGCGCAGTAAAGCCCTATGGTTCCCACTCCGCAGTAAAGATCGAGTACGGTTTCGCTTCCCCTGAGATCAGCGTATTCAAGGACTTTGTCATAAAGCTTTCTCATCTGCTGAGGGTTCACCTGATAAAAAGAAAGGGGTGAAATCTCAAAGCTCAGGTCTCCTACTTTCTCTGTGATCGTAGGCGCTCCGGCGAGGGTTATACATTCATCGCCGAGTATCTCGGATGTCTTTTTCTTGTTTATATCGAGCACAACGCTTTCCAGGCTGAATTCTATACCTGCGAAAGGCCCCTCTTCATGAACGGGAATGTTAAAAATCGCTTCGTCAAGCATTTCCACCAGCTTGGCGGCGTTTGGTATCCCCTTGCCGTTGATTACAAGTATGACCATGACCTGACCGGTGCCGAAAGCCGTGCGGACTATCATGTGCCGCATGAGGCCTTTGTCCCAGCGTCTGTCGTAGGACGTTATGTTGTCTTCTTCCATGAATTTTCTCAGGGCCTGAGTGGCGGCCATGGCGGGCTCAGATTGCAGCGCGCAGAAACGGCAGTCCACCACATCGTGGCTTTTGGCCTGATAAAAACCTATGCGGGGCTCGTGAACAGGGTGAACGATTCCGCCTTTTTCCGTTATCAGTCCGCCCGTGCTGACGGGCATAGACGCTTTGTTTCTGTAATAGAACGGTTCTTCCATGCCTATCGTATCGGCGACTTTTGGATTTTCGACGCCGCCTATTCTCACCAGCTTATCGGCTGTCTGCTTTTTCTTCAATGCAAGCTGGCTTTCGTAGTCCATCTCCTGGTAAATGCATCCGCCGCACTGCTTATTATGAGGACAGAATGCTTCCTGTCTGGCAGGAGACGGCTCAAGCATATTTGTGATTTCTGCGAATCCGTAATTTTTCTTGACTTTCGTCATTTCCGCCTCGACCACGTCTCCAACGACCGCATCCCTGACAAACACGGCAAACCCATCGGCCTTTCCTATGCCCTGCCCCTCTTTGGACATGTCTTCTATGATTAACTTGACTTTTTGACCTTTTTCCATACAAAATTTCCTTTCTGCGATAATTTTATCATAAAAGCTGCTAGCTGAAAAGTGCTGATGGGCGCATCTCTTTATCGCCGCACGCTGAAAAGTCCGCGCTGCAGAAATCCAATATCCACTTTTGCCGACATTATGATTTACAAAACTCTCCGTTTGAGTTAAAATCTATAAGCAACTTAAAATTAAAGCCGTGCGGACTTTGACCGCTGTGCTGAAAACTGCACTGAAGAGGTATATATGAAAAAAGCTTTGAAATTTCTGGGCGCTGTTTTAGCCGCCCTCATAATAGTGGTTCTCATCTATGTCGCATACGTTTTCATAGACTATTACAGGTTGAAGGACAACATCGAACTGACAGTGGAAAAGCCGGTGGCGGCAGGTGACTGGCAAACGGATGACGGCGCTCAGGAGACAGGCGACTCGCAAACGCTGAGACAGCAGGTTCCGACGGGGAAAGAGCTCACCGTTACTTCGTGGAACATCGGCTTCGGTGCTTACACGGATCAATATTCGTTTTTCATGGACGGAGGAAAATACTCCCGCGGTTTCTCAGAAGAAATAGTATCGGATACGGTCAGTCAGATGGCTTCAGAGCTGGAAGCTTTCGGTTCTGATTTCTATTTCATACAGGAAATCGATGTGGACGCCACCCGTTCATATCATATCAATGAATACGAAATGATCGCGGAAAAATTTCAGGACAAGAGCAGAGTATATGCACAGAATTACGATTCACCTTACCTCTTCTATCCTGTTTTGAAACCCCACGGCAAGTCGGTAGCAGGCATTGCCACTATTTCAGGCTATGATATAACGTCGGCGCTCAGAAGAAGTCTGCCGATCCAAAACGGTTTCGCCAAGTTCCTCGATCTTGACAGGTGCTATTCCATCAGCCGCATCCCTACTGACAACGGCAAAGAACTGGTTTTGATAAATTTCCATCTTTCGGCTTATACAACCGACCCGGCCATCGGCGATGAGCAGCTTTCGATGTTATATGAGGACATTGCAAAGGAATACGAAAAAGGGAATTACGTGGTTTGCGGCGGAGATTTCAATAAGGACTTGCTGGAAAATTCAGCTGAAATTTTCGGAGTTTCCGGCGAAGACTACAGCTGGGCCAAGGCTTTCCCTTACGACAAAGTTCCTGACGGAATAACGGTCGTGGCGCCTTTCGATGAAGCTTCGCCTGCCCCAAGCTGCCGCAACGCTGACAGGCCATGGGACGCAGAAACCAACTTCCAGCTGACTGTTGACGGATTCATAATCAGCGACAACGTAAAATGCGTCAAATCGGACGTGGTCGACCTGAAGTTCACCTGTTCCGACCACAACCCGGTGTATATGGATTTTATCCTGGAATAATCAAAATCATAATAAACAAGAACCCGGCGTGTCGGCGGCTTAAACCGCTGATGTGCCGGGCTCTTGGTTAGTTCGTATAAAATTCTTCCTTTGCAGCGTACAAAAACCGTTTATAATAGCAGCTTTATATTTTCGTCCTCCAGCTCCTCGATCGTCTCCTTGATACAGGCAAGCAGCTCGTACGAAAGCTCCCTGTTTTTTCTTTCCGCCATGTACGAATAAAAAATCATCCTCGTCGGCATTTCACCGATAATTTGTTTCTTAACCACTTTCCCCTCAGTCACCAGACCGTTGGCCACCGTCGAAGGTACTATGGCCCAGGTACCTCTTTTCTCGACGAAATGCTCAAGCTGACTTATGAGGTTTATCTTTATGTATGGCTTGACCTTCTTTCCGAAGAAAGAATCATGCCAATCCACGAACGTGTCAGACCAGGGTGTGTATATCTCGTCTCTCACGTCAAGCTCTGAAATTTTTACTATCTCCGGCAGCTGGTTGTCTGTCTCGCAGATCAAGACCATTTTTTCGGAAAAGACAGGGACATATTTCAGTTTGGGAAAGTTCTTGATGTTGGAATAGAACGCCAGATCGATAAAACCGTTTTCCACGTTTTCATAGGCTTCTTTCGTGTCCATATCCTCTATTTCCAGCACTACGTCTGGGTGTATGGCCATGAACCTCTCATAGACTGAAGTAAGAATAAAAATACCCAAACTGTCTACGGAGGAAACCCTGAGGATATGCCTCTTTCCTCCTATATCGAACATTTTTTCGACTATTTCCTTGTATTCCAAAGCCAGCTTGGAAAACTCCTCTCCCTCTGAAGTAAGCGTCAGCTTCCGCTGGCCCTTTCCCCTGAAAAAAAGCTGATAACCCAGTTCTCTTTCCAGAATTTTTATTCTGGTGCTGAGAGAGGACTGGCTTATAAAAAGTTTTTCTGCTGCTTTTGATATATTCATTTCTTCATGTATCGCGATAAAAGCGTAAATTTCAGCGTTCGTCATAATACATCTCCATAAATATTCAATCAATTAAATATTATATATGATAATATGGTATTTTACAATAAGCAAAACAACGGCTAAAATATACTTAACAAAGACTAGGAAACCCATTACCTGATTCCACCGGGTATTTACTTTCTAAACTATTAAAGATACCGTTTCATAAAAACGGTATCTTTTATTTTTTCGGCTGTTATAACCACCCTTATCATTAGTCTTATCACCAGGCTGTCATCAGGCCGCCGGCTTTTCCTGCGCCGTGTTCTCTTCAAGGTCAAGGCAGGCATAGTAATCCTTATCGAGAATCAGCGCCGAGTAGTTGAACATCATCGCCGCTTTCTTATCCATCTCAGCCACATATTCATCGTCTTTTCCGATGAGCTCGCTCCGCTTGCCTTTCTCGCTTATCCAGTTTTTATCCTTGAAAAGCACGAAGCCCTCGCTAGAACTGAAAATATCTTTTCCCATGAAGAGCCTGGAATCATACTCCAGCCCGAACATGTTGGAAAGCGTAGGCAGTATATCCATGTTACTGCACAGCTTGTCGACCGTCTCAGGCTCCATGCCCGGCGTCCACAGCAGGAAAGCGCTCTCGTATATCTCATATTCCTGGTCCGCCTCGTGGCCTTTAAACTCGTCTATGGCTGACTGTTCAAGGCCGTAAGGATAATGGTCTCCTGCAAGGGCGATGACCGTGTCCTCCAGTTCTCCTGCTTCTTCCAGTCTTCTCAGCAGCAGTTCCAGCGCCCTGTCAAGCTCGATCTCACCGGCCATATAAGCTTTGCAGGCGTCGGACATATCCATGTCTTCCACCAGTTCTCTGTTTTTCTTGGCCATGTCGTTGCCATAGAAGTTATAGTTCATGTGACCGCTGACCGTCAGGTAATATACGTGGAAAGGCTTTATTTCTCCCTTTTCATCAGGAGTGAGAAAATCCTGCGTCGTCTCGTCTATCATCTCTATGTCGGATTCAGGCCACGTTTTTTCAAAGGAATAATCTCTGCCCTGGCCTTTGAATTCATATCCCAGATTAGGATGAGAGGAATCTCTGTCATAATAATATACGCTGTGGTCGTGATAAGCTTTGGTCTCATATCCCAGGCTGCTGAACTGGTTGCCCAGCGTAAATGGCAGATAATTCTCAGCCGACTCTTTCATCGACCATACGCCCGGCTTTGGAACAAGGCTCTGCAGGTTTACGTATTCCCCGTCGAGGGTGCTGACTCCCCATATAGGGTTATAAAAGTTGGTAAAATTATATCCCTCTGTCAGCAGCTTATACAAGGTAGGCGTATACTTTTCACTGACGGCAAAGTCAGTGAAGCTTTCCGCCGTGATAAATATGAGATTTTTTCCCTCAAAGATGCCCGTCTTATCGTTTTTTTCCGTAGGCTCAAGGCTTCCGAAATAGCGGTGCATCGTCTCTATGGTCTCGTCTTCCTCCTCTTCGGCCAGCGCTTCAAAGTAGAGGGAATCAATCACGTTATCATCCGGCTGCGGCTCTATCTCTTCTTCCGCGGAAATATCTTCAAGCACCGGTTCAAATCCCGTCGCCAGCTTCCACAAATCGACTCCCATAGCGCCCATCAGTCCTGTGCATCTGACAGAGCTTTGAATCTCTCCCACGCCGTGCAGCGCCTGATAAGGCGACTGGGGATCATCGTCCCTTACCGATCCTGTCATCAAGCTTACGCCTAAAAACAAAATACATGTCAGGGCAGAAATCACAAGGGTGAATTTCTTTGCCCTGCGGCCGCCTTCTCTGCTGTAATCCCTGTGGTCTGCTTTCAGTCCTATTACCGCAGCAGCTACGCCTATAATCAGTATTGTAAGCATCTGAAATTTTACGTGCCAGATAGCGTCGAATATGGTTCCCATAAATTCGGTCACCTGAGCGCCGTTGACCATGGAATAAAAGGTAAAATATGTGGAAAATATTCCGTAATATACGATTTGTGAAAGGAATAAAAGAATTATTATTCCCATAGCGGCAGAATACAGAACTTTGCCTGCTCTCCCCGGCGCCGCGGTTTTTATTAAAAACAGCAAAGACGCGGCGGAAGCGCATACCGCGACAATTATGACGGTTTCTGCGATTATGTACCGGTTATCTTCAAAACCGAGAGTAAAGGCCCTCTGAAAAGCTTCCATCAGAACCAGCGCAACAAACGTTACTGCTAATAAAACAAAATCTCTAACCCTGATTTTCATCTTGTGCCCCTTTAACGATCAAACTCGATTATTTTCAGCATTTCGTTATGTGCTGAAAACACATTATATTATTATACAAAAAAAAATATTTTTAGGCAACACCCATCACCTTTTATATATCTGCGTCATAAAATAATATCAGTTCGTGGAGGTAAGCTATGGCATTAGATACTAGAGAGCTCTTTGCCCGACTCATTCAGTGCGAAGCGGGCGGAGAAGGCGAATACGGTATGGCCGCTGTGGCTACGGTAGTTATGAACAGGGCGAACGCCACGGAAGGGGAATTCAGCCGGGTCGGCAACGGAGGCGATGTGAGAGCCGTCATAACACAGCCCGGTCAGTTTACATGCATGCGTGAATCGGTGGGAGGCTCCTACAACGCTCAGAATGTTTACAATATGAGACCTACCGATATACATTATCAGATAGTGGACTGGGCGATGGCCGGAGGCAGGCTTCCGGGAATAGACAACGCGCTTTTCTTCTTCAATCCTTACAGCGACGTATGTCCCACCTATTTCCCTACACGCGTGGGAGTCATACATAACCGCATAGGCGATCACTGTTTTTACATACCTACCAGCTACTACGCCGATACTTAAAAACAACCAACAGGAGGTAATTTATGGCACCATGCTGTAACAACACCGTAACACCAAGGATGATTAAAGCCGGCAACGTATCGGTCGGCGACAGGATACAGCTGGATGATTTCATTACGGCGTCAGCAGAGGCATCAGAATCCTCGACAAAGCCGCGAAGCGATGCGGCGGCAAAGGCTGACGAGGCGAAAGCAGTTTTTTCAGAACAAAGCGACGCCGCAGCTTCCGGGGAAAGCAATGAATACATACCGGTCCAATCGGGCAACATGGAAACTGCACCGGGAATTGTAGGAATTCCCGGAGGCGTCATATTCAACGCAGCCGATGACAGCTACATCCCCAATACTTCGTCTCAGGGAATGGGCCAGAATACGCGGCAGATGCAGACCACACAGCAAGGCCAGAACACGCAGCAGAGTAATTCAAACAATTGGTACGAATCTCCGATCTACGGCATGAATGCAGCCAATTCTCAGATTTCGCATTTCGATCCTCTGCCTTACTCACAGATGACCAATTATATGGAAAACATTTCAGTAGGCGGTCCTGCCTCCCAGCCTTATATCATAACGCCCCACGATCCGCTGACTCCCAATGGCTATGAAGAAGAAATCGACTATCAGTCTGTTCAGTCACTGAGCGGCTTTCTCCGCACGCAGATAGGCCGGTATATGCGCATTGAGCAGCTTATCGGTTCCAACACTATTCAGACGCGCTACGGCTTCCTCGTGGGCGTGGGAAGCAATTTCATAATTCTGCAGGAGATCACCACCGGCAATATAATGGTCTTAGACATATTCTCGATAAGGCTTACTTACGTGTACTATTCGCCGCCTGTACTGCCTAATATCTAGGGTTCTCCGCAGCAAAAGCCCCACCCTCTGGACCTGCACTCCCGAAGCTGTCCAGATGGCGGGGCTTTGTATCGCCGGGGCTTTGAATTCGCTTCCTCACCGCCAAGCCTTCCAAAATCTACTCTTTCAGCACATCGGGCCAGCCAGAGATGTACTTGGAGTCTATGGCAGGAACAAAACAGAGAATATAACTTCCCTCTTTCTCCCAGTGAGGATCGGTCACATAAAACCAGTAATACGGGAGCAGATGGCTTTCCGAACCTTGGCTGTATCTGAGCTCAACCTTTTTCACATCGTCTTCATCTATATTTTCAAGGCCGTAATAATTTATATTCTCCCCTCTCAGGAGCATTTTGAGTGCCTCTTCTTCCGATATCACAGGATAATCTCCCACCTTTTCCACGCAGGAAAGAGTGTCCTCGATGAATATGCCGGTCAGACGGCCACCGGATATGCTGAATGTGGTTTTTCCCAGACCGTAGTTCAGGAGCTCCTCCTCGTAGCTTTCTCCGCCGTCATATACTTCATAATGCCTGATAATTTCACCGTTGTGAAGCGTCTCTTCATATGAAATTTTTTTCGGGTTGGAGAAGTTAAAAAGTCCCGAATATCTTTCGATAAGGTAATCCAGCAGATGGTCCGCCTGCTCGTCGGTGGACGAACCGTCGGCCGAAAAGAACTCTTCCGGCAGTTCCAGGATATAATCATCCCCATTATGGAGGGCGCTCATTATCGAAAGCCGTCCGCCCCTGTCAACCCGTATATCAAGTCCGTCTTTCGTTATAAAAAGTTCTGCGAGGTCATCGTAGGTTTTCAGTTTCTCGTCAGACGGGTATGCTTTCCTGTCGGGCTCTGATTCTTCACGGACCAGCGAATTATAGTCGTAATATGATGAGAAATCAAAGACGTCCCTCTCTATCTGATAGTCTTCTATCCCCATCACTTTTGCGGCATTTTCCAGCTTTTCCGCCATCTCTTCTTCGCTGAGACCGCTTACGATCTCTCCTGCGGGAAGATAGTCGCAGTTTTTAAATACAGGCAGAGTCTCAAGCTCCTTATCCGCCTCCCATGGATTCCCGTCGTCGAAGTTCTCGATGTCGTCTACGTAATCCGCGCCTCCGTCGGCGGAGGCTGATTTGTCGAATATACCCAGTATGGTCAGCGCTTTGTTCTCATCGTTTTCCGCGCCTCCAGCGCTGTCTCTCTCCGCCATGAAATGTATGCCGCCTACCACCGCCAGGCAGAGACATGCTGCCAGCCCTGCGTATCTCAGCCTGCGGAAGCTAAAAGCTTTATCGCTTCTATCAGCCGCTGCTTTCCGGTTCTCGCCAGATGCGCGGCCGGCAGGCCGGCGCCCGCTCTGTTTGCGGCCGGCAGGCCGGTTCTCGCCAGCCTGTCCTTTATCCCTAGCTTCCATAGTCTCAACAGCTATATCGTCATCCAAAAGATTCAACGCGTCCATGATCTTATCTCTCTTGTCCTGACTCATAAATCAAACCCCTCTTTCCTTAGATACTCCCTGAGAGAAGCGCGCGAACGGAAGAGCATGCTTTTCACCCTAGACTGGCTCATGCTGCAATAATCTGCAATGTCTTTGATGGAATCCATGAAATAATAACGTCCGACGAAAACAATCCTGTTCTCTTTCGGCAATGTTCTGAGCCATTGGTTTATCGCCGATGCCAGCAGCTTCATATCCACCGTATCCTGGGTTTCGTTTCCCTTTGAAACGCAGGTCTCCAGCTCAGAAAGGGACATTTCATACTGGGAAAAAGCTCTCTTTTTCCTGTTCTTTCTTCTGAAAAGGTCTATTGCGCTCTGCCTCGCCAGTCTGACCAGATAAGGGCGCAGCAGCTGAGGTCTCTGCGGCGGCATGGAATTCCATGCCCTGAGGTATGTGTCGTTAAGACTCTCCCTGCCTTCCTCTATATCAGAGAGTATGCTGCACGCTATCTTTAGGAGATAATTTCCGTACTTGGAGTCGGTCTCTGCGATGGCTTTTTCATCCCTCTGCCAGTACATTTCCACGATCATTTCATCTTGCATGGCTCCCTCTCTTTCCTTTCAAAATACGCCTTTACCAATATATAACGTCAAAATTTTCTCTTCGTTGCAAAAAAACATAGTCATAGTACAAAACCGCCCCAAACGAAAATCTGAGGCGGTATTCAAAATGCTGAATATTTAATTTTAATTCTTTTCCTCTGCAGATGAGTCTGCATCAGTCTGCGCGCCGCTTTCGCCGGCAGCGGCTGCTGCTGCGGTGACAGCACCGGCAGTCTGCGCCGTGTCCTTTGCAAGTTCTGCGTAGCGCTTTATCTTCATGGTGCTGGTCTTTTCAAACTGCTCTGTCTTGATTTCAAGCTTCTTTATCGTCTTGTAATTGCTCAGCTTGCGGTTCACCTTTCTGATCTGTTCCCAGATGACTTTATAGACCTCTTCCTCATTGAGACCTGCTCCGTGAAGTTCTTCTATCTTCTCATAGTCAGGAATGACCCTGGCCGTGATTATCAGTTCTTTCTCACCGGCGACCTCTTTGCCGTATACCATGCTTTCTGCGATCTCATCGACCTTTGAAAGCAGCGTTTCTATCTCTTCAGGATAAATGTTCTTGCCGTTCTGAGTGACTATGACATTCTTGCTTCTGCCCGTGATGTATATGAAGCCGTCTTCGTCCATATATCCTATGTCCCCGGAATTGAACCAGCCGTCGTTCATGACCGCTGCTGTGGCTTCCTCATCTTCATAGTATCCCAGCATTACAGTCTTTCCCTTTATCCAGATCTCGCCCTCGCCCTTTTCGTTAGGCTCAGAAATCTTTATTTCATCCCATACTACCGATTTGCCGGCGGAACCTACTCTCATATCCCAGTCAGGAGTAAGCGCAGCGATAGGCGCGGTTTCGGTCAGTCCGTAGCCCTGCAGGAAAGTTATGCCTATGTCTTCAAGCCATCTGCCTACCTTGCCGTCTATAGGAGCGGCCGCGGAAACCACTATGCGCAGTCTGCCGCCCAGGTTGGCATAGATATCCTTGAAAACCTTTCTCTTCACGTCTATTCCCAGGTTCTTGAGGCCGTTTGTCAGCGATATCATGGATTTTACGGCCGTTGATTTTCCGCTCTTTTCGATTCCCTGGATTATCTTTTTATACAGCGATTCGATGAGAAGCGGCACCGCTATGATGGCCGTAGGCTGAGTCTCTTTCATATCGCCCGCTATGTGCTTCAGTCCCTGGCACACCGCTACAGAGCAGCCAAGAGCCATTGGAAGCAGGAAGCCTATGGTAGACTCATACGTATGATGCAGCGGCAGCACCGAAAACAGTCTGTCGTCAGGCGACAAATGTACGTAAGGCGTTACCGAATTGATGTTATATGCCAGGTTGGTGTTGGAAATCATAACGCCCTTAGCCGCGGAAGTGGTCCCGCTGGTGAATATGAGCACAGCGAAATCGTCCGGCTCTATCTCGATATCTGTATAATCTGTACAGCCCATGTCGAGAAGGAACTTTCCCTCTTCCATAACATGTTCAAGGCCCACAAATCTGCCGTCTATCTTCTCATTTGAATACATTTCCATGAGATATTTCACGCCGGGGCAGTGATTGGCCACTTTTTTGATCTGGTCTTTTTTCCTCGGTGAAAAGATGACAGCCGCCGCGTCCGAACGCTTTATGATATTCTCAAGTTCGTTGTCCGGCAGTTCCTTGTCCGTAGGCACTGCGATTCCGGCGCCACCCAGCATGGCCATATACGAAACATACCATTCATAAGTAGTTTCTCCTATGATCAGTATCTTTTCTCCTTTCAGCTTAAAGGCACGCGTAAGACCCGTTCCCAGCGCCACGACGTCCTCTCTGAATTTTCCGTATGTGATCTCTTCAAAACCGCCTTTTCGGTTGAATTTTTCCACAATAAAAGGTCTGTCAGCGAAGATTCTGGTGCTTCTGTCAAAGAACTCTTTGACAGTCTTGTACTCAGTTCCCGGATAATTGCCGCCTTTTCTATCTTTATCGTTCTTTTTCTTAAGATTTTCTAAAACTTCGGGTGTATATTCGACGTTCAGTTCTTCAACTTCTTCTATGTCCCTCATTTTATACTTAGGAAGTTTAAAATTAGGAATCTTCTTCAAAATTCTTGCCATACTTAACCCCCCATATTTATAAGATGCCTGTATATTATATCACTTTTCAGTGCGGAAAAGCAATCTTTTTAATGCTTTCCACTTAAAAGGCACCAGAGGATAGAGGTATGAGTCGCCTGAAAGCGTCTTGGTGGTGGCCAGGAAAAGTATTGAAATCACCACGCCTGCCGCGAATCCGACGGCGCCGAAGAAGCCTGCTCCCAGCAACATCAGCACCCTGGAAAATTTAACTCCGTAGCTGAGTTCGATGCTGGGCTGTGTAAAACTGGCAAGGGCCACCACAGCCATGCACAGTATGGTCTGCGGTATGAACCAGCCGGAGCTGACGCTGAATTCGCCCAGGATAAGCGCTCCTATGACGGAGAGCGACATGCCCAGAGAGTCAGGCGTGTTCAGCGACGCCAGCTTGAGAGCGTCTATCGCTATTTCCAGCAGTATGAACTGGAACAGTATGGGCACGGCGAAATCTTCTTCCGGGACGAAAAATTTCAGTATTTCCGGCGTAAATTCCTTGTATTCTATGATCAGCAGATAAACAGGAACGAGGAACAGTATGACGATGAAGTTCATCGTTCTCAGCAGTCTGAAATAGTTGCCTGTCACCTGAGGGAAATAATAGTCGTCTATATCCTGCAAAAAGTCGAAGATGCCCACCGGCAGCAGCATCACCGTAGGCGAGTTGTCAACGATTATAGCGATCTTTCCCTCCGTCACATGGGCTGCGATGACGTCCGGCCGCTGTGAATATCTGACTTTGGGGAAAGGATTTATCTTGCTGTAGCCTCCCATGGATTTGAGAAGCCTTTCAAGCAGGCTCTGGTCTCCCACCGTAAGGCTCTCGGCGTCAAGGTTCTTAAGCTGGGTCTCCAGCTTCTGCAGCAGCTTCTTGTTGACCCTGTCTTTCATATACGTGACGATTACGTCGGTCTTGCTTACGCTTCCCACCGAATAATACGATGCTATCAGGTTATTGTCCCTTATGCGGCGTCGGATCATGCTGATGTTTTCCATCATGTTTTCTGTAAATCCGTCTTTGGCTCCCCGCAGCGTCTTTTCCTTTTCCGGCTCCTCCACCGAGCGTGACGGGTAATTTCTCATGTCCATGAACAGCAGCTTGTCCATGCCCTCTATATCCAGCACCGTAAGCCCCGAATACATCTTCTGTTCCGCCTGGTGACAGCAGTCGGCTATCATGGCCTCGGTCCATTGAGACGTATCCTCAGGCGGCTGACCGCAGGGCCCTTGCTGTGGGGCTATCAGGTTGCTGTCCAGAAAGGGAAGCTTCTCTTCAAGGAATTGCTTGCTGTCCCTGATTTCATCCATGTCCTCTTTTTTAATGCTCAAAAGGTAGTTGAGCATGAACTGGGCGTTCTGGCCGTTGGTCAGCCCGTCGGTGAAGAACATGGAAGCCTTTCTGCCTCCTATCCTGAATTTTCTCTCAAGTATGTCGAAGCTCTCTTTCAGAGGAAGATCTCTTCTCAGAATTTCCAAATATTTTTCGTACATTTCACTCCTCCTTCAGTCTCTTTTATTTTGCCAGAATCTTGATATTTCATACTTTTGCATATATAATAAATTAGTCAGAAATCAACCTTAGGAGGTTTTTATAAATGAATTACGAAAAGCTTGCGGAAATCCTTTTCCCACAAGTAGAAAAAAGTCCTGAAGAATATGAAGCGATGTTCCCGCCGCGCAATCTTCCGCAAGGCGCAAAAGTCACCAGACTGGGACCAAGCCCCACAGGCTTCATCCATCTGGGCAACCTGTTCGGAGCCTTTGCCGATGAACGTCTTGCCCACCAGTCCGGCGGAGTTTTCTTTCTCCGCATTGAGGACACCGACGACAAGCGTTACGTCGAAGGGGCTGTGGACATAATCATAAACTCCCTCAAATTCTTCGGCATAAATTTCGACGAGGGAGCTTCCGCGGACGGAGAGACCGGAGCTTACGGCAGTTACGTCCAGAGCAGCCGCGGACCCATATATCAGTCTTTCGCCAAGAAACTGGTTTCCGTAGGCAAAGCTTATCCCTGCTTTCTGACGGAAGATGAAATCGCCCAGATCAGAGCGGAGCAGGAGGCTTCGAAGCAGAACCCCGGAATCTACGGAAAATGGGCCAGAAGCCGCAGCCTTACACTCGAAGAAATAGAAGAAAAGCTGGCCGCCGGCCTGCCTTACGTCATAAGGCTCAAATCCGACGGCGACATGAGTCTGCCTGAAGATCAGATAAAGAGATTTGAAGTCGAGGACGCCATCAGAGGAACGCTGAGCATGCCTGTCAACGATCAGGATACCGTTCTTTTGAAAGCCAACGGCATCCCTACCTATCACTTCGCCCACGTGGTGGACGACCATCTGATGCGCACCACTCACGTTGTCAGGGGCGCGGAGTGGCTTCCGTCTCTTCCTATTCATGTGGAACTGTTTGAAAAGCTGGGCTGGCAGCCGCCTGTATACTGCCACACGGCTCAGCTGATGAAGATCGGAGAAGACGGCAACAAGCGCAAGCTTTCCAAGCGCAAAGACCCTGAGCTTTCACTGGATTATTACCGTCAGCTTGGCTACCACCCGGCCGCCGTCAGGGAATATCTCCTGACTATTCTCAACTCCAACTTTGAAGAATGGCGCATAGCAAACCCTGAGGCTGACATAGATGAATTTGATTTTACGACGGAAAAGATGAGCAATTCCGGCGCTCTGTTCGATCTGAACAAGCTCAACGATGTGAGCAAGGACGTCCTGCTGCGAGTAAGCGCTTCTGATCTGGCGGACTTTTTAGCTGGCTGGGCCGCAGAATTCAGACCTGACCTAGCCTCAATGTTCAGCGACAGAGCATATCTGGAAAAGATACTCGGCATAGGACGCGAAGGCGCGAAGCCTAGAAAAGACCACGTTTACGCTCAGCAGATGGTCGAAAACATCAGTTACTTCTTCGACGATATGTTCAGGATAGAGGAGGAAGTTCCTGCTGAAGCCTCCGCCGACGTGTCAGAAATAATAGAGCGATATCTGGCTTCTTATGACCACAGCGACGACCAGGAAGCGTGGTTCAGCAAGATAAGGGACATCGCTTCTGAACTGGGCTATGCGGCCAAACCTAAGGATTACAAAAAACATCCGGAAGATTACAAAGGCCATGTGGGCCATGTCAGCACCGTGATACGTATAGCTGTCATGGGCCGCAGTCAGTCGCCTGACGTGTGGGAAATCCAGCAGATCTTAGGCGAAGAGAGGACTAGAGAGCGTCTGAGCAGATTCGCCGGACGGTAAAAGTCAGAGATCATGCCGCAGCTTCAGCCGCAGCCTTAGCCGCGGACTCAGCCGCGGGCTCGGCTGCAGATAAAAGATAAACTTTAAAAGCCGTCCTTACGGGCGGCTTTTCATAGGTATTACCAGTTTTTAGTTGTAGCAATTGCAGAAAATGATTACCAGTAACAAGAAAAAGAATAACAAACTAGTATCTACGCCGTTGTCTCCTAAAAGACCACAATTGTTTCCCATATAATTCACCTGCTTCTTTCATATTTTTTTGAACATGGCGGACGCATGAGCATCCGCTTGCAAGCGTCGGCTTCCTCCAAGGCTGTCGTCGACGTCCGTGGATTCAGCTTCGCTTTTGCTCTTATTCAGTTGTACTATAGAATATGACTCCGCAAGAGAAATTGTTACTGTCTTCTGCGCTAACTTTTTCTTATTTTCATGCGCCGGCTTTATGCCAGCTTTCTGTCGGCTTTCCGCCGGATTTATCTCAGCTTTATCCCGGCCTTATCTCGGCACGTCGCCTCCCGAAAGCTTTTCATCATAGACGGCTCTTGAACCGCCTATGAACTTAGGTCTCGTCCTCGCGCACGTCAAATGTGCTTCTCCGATGGACTTTATGGAAATTCTCACAGGAACCGCCACTTTCTTTAGCTGCATACCTATGAAAGTATCTCCTATGTCCATGCCTGCGTCGGCCTTTATTTCTTCTACAGCTACCGGACACTCTGCTCTGTTGTAAAATGTTGTGGCAAAAGAGCCTCCGGCCTTTGGCTGCGGAACTACGTTGACTATTTCGGCTGACGGCGGCAGCGCTTTCTTTTCTACGATCACCGCTCTGTTCAGGTGCTCGCAGCACTGAGCCGCCAGATATATTCCCTTAGGATAAAGGACTTCAGTTATGCCCTCATAAATGGCTTTGGCCGCGTTTATATCCGAGCCTTTGCCTATCCTCATTCCCATGACTTCACTGGAGCTGCATCCTACTACGAAGATATCGCCGGCCTTAAGCCTGGCTGCTTCTATAACTTCACTGCATGCCGTCTTTGCCTGATTCTTGATTTCTTCATAAGTTATGCTCATATTTTTCGCCTCCTAAATTTGCCAGCTGTCCAGGTATTCTGCCTGTTCAACCGTCAGCGTATCTATCTCGATTCCCCACGCCGCCAGCTTTCTGCGTGCTATGATGTCGTCGATCTCTCCCGATACGTCGATCACTTTGTTTTCTAAAGTCTTATAATTTTCTCTTATGTAATTGGCTGACATCGCCTGTACCGCGAAGCTCAGATCCATTATTTCAGCCGGATGTCCATCGGCGGCGGCTATGTTGACAAGACGGCCCTCTCCTATGACGTTGACCCATTTTCCGTTAGGGAGTTTATATCCCATGATGTTGTTTCTGCGTTCTTTCTTCTCTACGGCGAAATCCTCCAGTGCGGCCATGTCGATCTCGCAGTTGAAATGTCCGGCGTTGGAAAGGATGGCTCCGTCTTTCATAGTCATCATGTGCTCAGTGGTTATAGTCTTGCAGCAGCCTGTGGCCGTGACGAATATATCTCCCAGGGGCGCGGCTTTCGCCATGGTCATCACTGAGAATCCGTCCATCCTTGCCTCTATGGCTTTGACAGGATCTATTTCAGTAACTATGACCTGCGCGCCGAGGGAAGCCGCTCTCATGGCGATTCCTCTCGAGCACCAGCCGTAGCCTACGACTACAACTGTCTTGGAGGCTATGATAAGATTGGTGTTTCTCATTATGCTGTCCCAGGTCGACTGGCCTGTTCCGTATCTGTTGTCGAAAAGATGCTTGCAGTCAGCGTCGTTTACGGCCACCATCGGGAATTTGAGCACGCCCTGCTTTTCCATGGCTTTCAGGCGAATGACTCCCGTAGTCGTCTCTTCGCAGCCGCCCCATACCTCTTCCATCAAGTCAGGGCGTTTTTCGTGGAGAAAGCTTACAAGATCGGCTCCGTCGTCGATAATGATGTTAGGTTTATGGGAAAGGCACATTTCTATATGTCTCTCATATTCCTCCGGCGTCGCTCCGTGATAAGCGAAAACCTTTAGTCCGCTGTCTGCAAGAGCTGCGACAACGTCGTCCTGAGTGCTGAGCACGTTGCTTCCTGTGACCGACATGTCGGCGCCTCCGGCTGCCAGCACCAGACACAGGTAGGCCGTCTTTGCTTCCAGATGAACGGAAAGAGAAATTTTTATCCCCTCAAAGGGCTTTGTCTTCTTGAATTCCTCTTCAAGCCCGCTGAGCAGGGGCATGTTTTCCTTGACCCACTGGATCTTTCTGTGACCTGACGGGGCCAAAGCAATGTCTCTTATTTCATACTTCTTCATCTTTCGTACCTTTCTTTAGATATTGTTTATTCTACAGTTACAGATTTGGCAAGATTTTTCGGCTTATCTATGTTGCAGCCTCTTTCTCTGGCCACATAATATGACAGCAGCTGCAACGGCACTACGCTGAGGAGCGGGGATATCTCATCCCTCACTTCAGGTATATATATCATGTCGTCGCTCTGCTTTGCTACCTCGTCGTTTCCCTCTTTGACAACGGCCAGCACATAAGCGCCTCTGGCCTTAATCTCCTGAATATTGGAAACCATCTTCTCATACAGGAAATCCTGACATGCCAGCGCGATGACCAGGGTTCCCGGTTCCATCAGGGCTATGGTTCCGTGCTTCAGCTCTCCCGCCGCTATGGCGAAAGAATTGATGTATGAAATCTCCTTAAGCTTGAGAGAGCCCTCATAAGAAACGGCCGAGTCAAGGCCTCTTCCTATGAAAAATACCTGCTCCTTGTTGTAAAGCCTCTTGGCTATATCCTCTATATGGGCCGTGTCTTTCAGAAACGCTTCCAGCTTTGCCGGAACGTTTTTCAGATCCCCTATAAATTCATCGTAATATGCTCTTTCGATGGAGCCTTTCTCAAGTCCCATGTAGAGAGCCAGCATGTACATACACATCAGCTGCGTCGTATATGCTTTAGTTGAGGCTACGGCAATTTCAGGCCCTGCCCATGTGTAGAACACGTCGTCCGATTCCCTTGCCACAGAGCTTCCGACTACGTTTACCACGCTGAGGACTCTCGCGCCTCTGGCCTTGGCCTCTCTGAGCGCTGCCAAAGTGTCCAGCGTCTCTCCTGACTGGCTTATGGCTATAAACAGCGTCCTCTCATCCACCAGAGGGTCTCTGTAGCGGAATTCCGACGCCACGTCCACTTCCACCGGAATGCCGACCATCTTTTCTATGGCGTATTTGCCCACAAGCCCGGCATGGTATGCCGTTCCGCAGGCTACTATATAAATCTTGTCTATCTCGTCTATCTGTTCTTTAGTCAGAGTTATGCCTTCAAGCTGTATCTTTCCGTCATCATCAAGCCTCCTGTTTAAGGTCTCCGAAAGGCCTTTAGGCTGCTCGAAAATCTCTTTCAGCATGAAATGCTCATAGCCCTCTTTTTCGGCGGCGTCAGCGTCCCATGTCACGTGGAAGACTTCCCTCTTGACCGGCTTTCTGTTTTCATCGAATATCTTGACTTCGTCTGCTGTAAGCATAACGGTTTCGTTATTTTCAATGAGGTATATCTCTTTGACATATTTCAGCAGAGCTGGTATGTCGGAAGCCACGAAGTTGCTACCTTTGCCGAGGCCCACGATGAGAGGTGCGTCTTTTCTCACCGCGACGATCTTGTCAGGCTCTTCCTGCGCTATGGCTACTATGGCGTATGCTCCGCGCATCTTCTCAACAGCGGCGAATACTGATTCCAGCAAGTCTTTCTTTTCTCTGTAGATGACGCCTATAAGCTGGGCGATCACTTCTGTATCGGTCTCTGACTTGAATTTGATGTTATGCTCTTCGATAAGTTCCTGCTTGAGCTGCTGATAATTTTCTATTATTCCGTTGTGTACTATCGCTATGGTGTTGTCCTGGCTGCCGTGGGGATGGGCGTTCAGGTCCGACGGAGCTCCGTGGGTTGCCCATCTGGTATGGCCGATGCCTACATGGCTGGCCATATGGTCGTCTCCTATGAGATTTTCCAGGTTTTCTATGCCTCCGACGTGCTTCTTTATCTCCAGACTGCCGTTTCTTACGACTGCTATGCCTGCCGAATCGTATCCTCTGTATTCAAGTTTTTTAAGTCCGTCTATGATGATTTCCTTTGCATTATTATCTTTTCCGATGTATCCTACTATACCGCACATATCATTCTCCTACTTTAATTTTCTCTCAATGAGACCGGCAAGCTCCTTTGCCATGTCGAAAAGCTGCTTCTCGTCTTCTCCCTCCAGCATGACCCGCACGAGAGGTTCCGTGCCGGAAGGCCTTATCAGCACTCTGCCTCTGCCCGCCATATCCTTTTCGATCTTTTCTATGGCCGCGGCGATCTCAGCATCGTTCATATATGTCTTTTTATAATCGTTGTTGATCTTTGCATTGACAAGCACCTGCGGAAAAATTTCTATCTCAGCCGCCAGCTGGGAAAGCTTCTTCCCGCCGTCGGCCAGCGCTTTCATCAGCTGCAGCGACGAAAGGACTCCGTCCCCTGTAGTCGTGTGCTCCCTGAATATTATATGCCCCGACTGTTCTCCTCCTATGACGCAGCCGGTTTCCAGCATCTTTTCAAGCACATACCTGTCTCCAACGCCGGTCACGTCAACTTCGATGCCTGAAGCTTCCATGGCCTTGTGAAATCCTATATTGCTCATGACGGTGGCTGTAACTCTGTTTTCCGCCAGTCTGCCCTGCTCTTTCAGCATGCGAGCGCATATGGCTATGACTCTGTCCCCGTCTATGATATTTCCCAGCTCGTCTGCCACTATCAGCCTGTCAGCGTCTCCGTCGAAAGCCAGTCCTATGTCAGCTCCGATCCGTTTGACCGTCTCGGCCATCTTCTCCGGATGAGTGGAACCGCAGCCGTCGTTTATGTTTATGCCGTTGGGCTCGTTGCCTATCACGGTGACTTCGGCCCCCAGCCTCCTGTAGACCATCTCGGCCACGCGGAAAGAAGCGCCGTTGGCACAGTCCAGAACTATTTTCTTTCCGTCAAGGCGAAAATCAACCGTGCTCATTAGGTGATCCGCATACAGTTCAGTAGCGTTTTCAGCGGCTTCAAGGCATTTTCCTATCTTATCGCCGGTGATATGGCTGTTGACATCTATGCTGCTGATGATTATATCCTCGATCTTCTCTTCCAGCAAATCATCCAGCTTATATCCGTCGCCGTTGAAAAATTTAATTCCGTTGTATTCGAAGGTATTGTGGGAAGCGCTTATCACTATCCCCGCATCAGCATTGTAATATCTGGCCAGATATGCCACAGCAGGCGTCGGTATCACGCCTGCCTTTATTACATTGCCGCCCACCGCGAGAATCCCGGCTGTCAGCGCGTTTTCAAGCATATCACCTGAAATTCTCGTGTCTTTGCCTATAACTACTACAGGCTTGTTATTTTCACGCTTGAGGACGTGCGCCCCCGCTTTTCCCAAATTGAATGCCAGCTCCGGCGTAAGCTCCTTGTTGGCTATTCCTCTCACGCCGTCTGTGCCGAACAGTCTGCCCATCGTTTCACCTCACACTTATTTTATACTATCTTTTTTATTGTATAATTACTTCCGCCTTTGCCGGCGTTATCTCGATTTTAGATACGTCCTTTTCACACTTCACCGTGATGTCCAGATCATGGGTCCCGGCTTCCAGTCCCTCCGTATCTACGGAAAGTATTAAGTCTGACTTTGTAAGGCTTTTCAGGACGCTTTCCCGCCCTGAAACTGTCACTTCAAATTCCCCGTCGCCGACTCGGTACGTATGTCCCAGCGCTTCTACCGTGAATATTATATCGCTGCCTGAAAAATCAAAGGTCTTGGTTACAGTCTCTTTGACGGTCACCTCTGCTGTAAGAGTCTCATAATCATCTGTAAGCTCCACTCCCTCAGGCAGTATAGGCTCCAGCGTCAGTGTGGCCGACTCAGTGATATCTGCCAGATCAATACTGCGGCATGTTATGCTGCTGACCTGCTGCAGAGCTTCCTCGCTTCCCTTTATCACTACGGTTTTCGGCGCGTCTATCTGCCTTTCGATCCCATCTGAATTGAGATTTGTAACGGGTACGTTAAGGCGCACCGTCTTTTTGCTGAGCATGATGGCTGAAACGTCCAGCCTGGTTCCGCCTTCTATGATCACGCCTTCAACTTTCGCTCCGTTTTCATCTATAGGTACCATCTCCAGGCTCAGCGTCTTGAGACTGCTTCCTATGTTCTCGACGTTTATATAGGCCGCCAGCTTTTCCACTTTTTTCACCAGCGACTCAGGTCCTGTAACCACTGCCGTCTCTTTCTCCATGCTTTCTATGGAGACTTCTTTATCTCCGGCCACTTCTCCGGTGACAGACGTCTCTACAGGCTTCTCCACCGAAACTTTCCTGTCTACTACTATTGTGATCTTTTCTACGTTCGTTCGCTCTATTTCAACATTTCTAGGTCCTGTAACGCTGAGCCTGACGGTGTTTTCACCTATGTTGAGAGCTTCCACATCAGCCGTTACGCTGAAATCTCCGGCTTCCGCCCTCGTGATCGCCGTTCTCTGTCCCGAGATAGTCACATTCACTGTCTCCGCGCTGACACTGACGATGGTAAGTCCCTCGGCCTCCAGAGCCTCTTCATTGATGAAATTTACCGGTACATTTCTGACGACGGTGCTCGAAGTCGGGTTTATTTCTCCTAAAACATAGGCCCAGAGAGCTACGGCGGCTATCAATGCCAGTATGATGTTAAATCTCTTACTTTTCAGCATTTTTTCCACCTCGCAGTATCATATTGATTCTCTCTGTAAAGGTATATTTTCTGTCGCCGTCAAAATACATGCCAAGCAGCGTCTTTTCTATCTTCTTGACATCTACAAATCTGGTCAGGTTGCCGTTCTGCGCTATGGAGATGACTCCAGTCTCTTCTGAGACTATTATTACCATAGCATCTGAATTTTCAGTGATGCCTATGCCGGCTCTGTGTCTCGTTCCCAGCTCCTTGGAAAGCTGCTTGTTCTGAGTGAGAGGCAGAACGCATCCCGCCGCATGAAGCCTGTCGCCTCTAATTATCAGCGCTCCGTCATGAAGCGGAGCTCCCTCGTAAAATATGTTGCCTATCATTTCAGCAGAAACTGCCGCGTCTATGACAGTACCTGTCTCAACGATATCGTTCAGTGTGATTTCGCCTTCAATTACAATTAAAGCGCCGGTTCTGGAGGACGACATGCTGTCGATCGCTTCGACCATTTCCAGGACCATGCGCTTGGCTTCTTCTTTGTCCACTCCGTTCAAAACATTGACAAATCTGCTTCTGCCCAAATGTTCCAATGCACGGCGAAGCTCCGGCTGAAATATTACCACCAGCGCTACCACACCGACGGTCATCAGACCGGACAGGATCCAGTTGAGGGTATAGAGGTGCAGAGCCTTCGATGCCAGGGTGATTATTACCAGTATCAGAAGTCCTTTTGCCAGTTGTTCTGCTCTCGTTTCCCTTATAAATCCAAGAACTTTGTAGACGATAAACGCGACTATCAAAATGTCGAGAACATCTGTGATTCCAATGCTCGACACTATATTATCAAAAAATGTCTCCATAAACAGTTATTTCCTTTGCATTACTCCTTAATATTATACTTGGAAAGTGTGTTGTTTTCAAGTAGAGAATGTTTGTTTAACTTGTAATTTAAGTTCTGTCTGGAAATGCCCAGCTTCTTGGCGGCCTCCGACAAATTTCTTGAATTTCTGACGGCGCTTATGATGATATTTTTTTCATATTCCTTGATCGCCTCGTCGAGATTGAAGCCGTCTTCGCTGCTCCATCTTATGATATGTTCTTCCGCCGCTTCTATTCCTTCCATATTCAATTCGTTCAGCAGATAGCCGGGCAGATATTTTTTCTTTATGCTCCTGGAAGTCGCTATATTGAAAGCTCCTTCAAGCAAGTTTTTAAGTTCTCGTACGTTTCCCGGCCAATCATATTTCATGAATATTTTTTCTACTTCTTCATCTATGCCTGTTATGGCCCTGTTCATCTTCTTGTTGTAGTAATTTATATAATAGTCAGTCATATATGGAATATCTTCTTTTCGCTTTCTCAGCGGCTCTATGTCGATCTCTACCACGCTTAGCCTGTAGAACAGGTCTCGTCTGAGCTTTCTGTTTTTTATACATTCCATCGGATTTTCATTGAGGGCGGAAATGATCCTCACGTCGGTTTTTACAGGCTCGCTGCCTCCTATCCTGGTCACCTCGTTGTCTTCTATGACTCTTAAGAGCTTGGCCTGCAGGCTTATCTCCATGGAATTTATTTCGTCGAGGAAAAGGGTTCCCCCTTTGGAAATTTCAAAAAAGCCTGGTCTGTTTTCAGCTCCCGTATAAGCTCCTTTCACAGTGCCAAAAAGCACGCTTTCAAGGAGCGATTCAGGTATGGCCGCGCAGTTCAGGGAGACAAAGCGGTTCTCTCTGCGTCCGGAAAGGCTGTGTATGGCCTGGGCCGCCAGTTCTTTGCCTGTCCCTGTCTCTCCGTATATCAGCACAGGCGAATCGGTCTCCGCGACCATCCTCACTTTCTGTTTCAAATAGAAAATGCTTTCCGAGCATCCTTCTATGTCGTCTATGCCGTAGCGGACGCCAAAATCCTTTTTTTCTTTCATGTCTATGACGATTTCATTGCGCTTGAAAGGGCCGTCCAGATACCTGACCATATTGGCCACTCCCACAATTCTGCCGTTTTCTATTATTGGAATCGTCGAATTTATGCTCTGCACTACGTATCCATCGTAGGGAAATTCCTGCAACTCGTTCAATATGGCCTTGCCTGTCCTGATCACGCGCATTACGGTACTGGATTCTTCCGTCAGCGTCGGGAAAGCTTCCAGCATGTGTTTTCCGATCATTTCTGCCGGTTTGTGAGGGTTGACGTCAGGTCTGTAAGTTATGAAATATGTTATATAGCCTTTTGTGTCTGTCAATATTATGGTATCGACGTGGTTATATATATTCAGGATCTGTTTTATATATTTTTCGCTCATATATTCCATCTTCTCACGCCCTCCTCTTCGTCAGTATTTTCTGCAGCTGCTGCCTTGGCTCCCAGATACGCCTCTTCTGTTCTATCTTCAAGACCCTAGCTATAATTAAAATTATAACATGAATCTGCTCATTATGAAAGGTGCCGCCCCGATAAGAAAAATGGAAAATCTGTAAAGAAACGGTTTTTCATACACCCATGACATGGATTTGACTGCCCCGGGGATCGCGCATCTGCTTGGCTCAGGTGAGGCCTGCCGTGCGGGGAACTGGATTGCCTGCCGCGTCTGGCTATGTCGCATCACATAGCCAGACCGCCGAGCCAAGCCGATTCCTGCCTAGTCCGGGCTGAGCGAAAGCGTATCCAAATTTCGGAAAATGGTATCCATTTTCCACGTTTTTTGCAAATTTGGATACAGTTGCACCGTTTAGAATCGTGAGAATGTACATCATCGACAAATTTCGACACGCCAAAACATCATTCATATTTCCAAAAAATATAAAATGTTGGCAAAAACCAAGGAGCCGAAGTGTGTGCCAACATTTTACATTATCTTACAATCTTCTTAACTTGTCTACAGTATGAAGATCGCGCAGAAAGGCCGCGCATCTGCGCGGCCTTCCAGAGTACCGCCGGGCTTCATCTGGACTCGCCGAATTTCGCCGAAAGTCAAAGACCCGGCAGAGACCAAACAGAAAGTCACTTACCCGCGAGTTATGCAGAGTTATGCAGTCGCTTCTTCCTCTTTTTTAGGAGCCTGCTTGATCTTGAAGCCTGTAGCTATGTATATGAACGCGAATACCATACACAGCCAGCACATCGGCGTTGTGAAAGCGTATGCGCTGTATGCCACGCCCAGCGTGCTTGTAAAGTAAACTCCGTTGCTGCACCACGGAACAAGCGGTGAAAACGTAGTTCCCGAATCTTCCAGACACCTTGAAAGATTGACCTTGTCCAGACCGTATTTTTCGTAGAGAGGCTGGAGAACAGGACCTGCCATCGAGAAGGTAGTATAGTATCCGCCGATGGTCAGGATGAGGAAAGAGTGGAACAGATACGACGAGAAGAGAACACTCTTCTGGCTTTTGGCGACTTTCATGATCTTCGCCACGGCAAAGTCGATGACTCCTCCCGCTTTCAGTGAGGCGCCGAAAATCGCTGCAGCGATTACTATGGCGACAGAGCTGAGCATGCTGCTTATTCCTCCTCTGCAGAGCATGGTATCCACAACCTCCACTCCGGTTGACCTGGTGAATCCGCTGTTGCAGGCGGCCAGGATTTCAGTAAGATTATAGTCCTGGAATATCATGGCGAATACCACACCCATCACTATGCCTATGGCGAACGACGGAATAATCGGTTTTTGTCTGAATATCAGGAACAATACTACCAGCGGCGGCAGCACCAGTACAGGATTCAAGTCGAACGTGCTTTCCATGGTTGCGATGATTTCGTTGTATTCTGCTGTTTCCACCGTTCCCTCGCCGAACCTCAGTCCGACCACAAAGAAGAATACAAGGGAAATCAGATAGCTCGGAACTGTAGTCCACAGCATGTATTTTATATGGCTCATAACGTCTGTTCCCGATACTGCCGGAGCTAAAACGGTAGTGTCCGACATAGGGGAAAGCTTGTCTCCGAACAGAGCGCCCACCAATACCGCTCCAGCGGTGTAGGATTCAGGAACTCCAAGGCCGGTGGCGATTCCCATGAAAGCGACGCCTATAGTTCCCACCGTTCCCCAGGAAGTACCTGTAACCACTGACATCACGGAACAAGTCAGACAGGCAACTACGAGGAAAAACTTAGGGGTCAGTATCTTGAGCCCCCAATAGATGAGGAGAGGAACCGTTCCGCTGGCTATCCATGCTCCGATGAGCATGCCGACAAATATAAGGACTAAAATTGCGGGGAACATCCTTCTGGCCAAGTCGAGGATGTCATTTTGTATGTCATCCCATTTCACGCCCCAGATCATCGCCAGGAACATGGCAATCAGACCTGCCACTATCAGGTTTACCACCGTTGGCGATTTGACGACCAGAGCCCCTAAAAATATCGTGGCTGCCGAAGCGATCATTATGATCAGCGCTTTGGCTCCTGTCATATTATTTTTCTTTTCCATATTAAATCTCCATTCTGCCGATTTTTAAATTTGGTATAACAAAATCATTTCCAAACTTCCTTTATCACTCTGAGGAAGTTTCCGCCGAGGAACTTCTCTATCTCTTCATTGTTGAAGCCTCTTCTTCTCATTCCGTCGACTATGTTCTGCACGTCGAGAGCCCCTGTAAAGCCAAGCGCATGTCTCTCCTTCGGGTCTGTACCTACATTTTTGTTGTATCCACCCACTACCAAGTCGTAGAGCGAGCCCTGCGAACTGATTCCTGCCAGGTCGCTGTTGTGGTCCAGATTGTTGTCGCTTGCAAAGCCCACATGGTCGATGCCTGCGATTTCCACCGCATGACAAACATGATCGAGATAATCCTCGATGGTAGGCGGCACATTTTCTTTGCGCTTCCAGCATATAGGCGCCCACGGAGTCATACCGATAACACCGCCGTTTTCTTTCAGCATCTTCATCTGTTCATCGGTTTTGTTCCTCGGATTGTCTGCCAGAGCCTTGCAGCAGGTATGTCCTATAGTTACCGGCTTTTCACTGAGCGAGAGCACGTCCTCCACAACCTTGGGACCGCAGTGGGAAAGGTCTATCAGCATGCCCATCTGATTGAATTCTTTCACGAGAGCTTTTCCGAAATCGGTAAGGCCGTAGTCTCCGCCTTCCACACAGCCGCCTCCTATGTATCCGCCCTTGTTGTATGACATCTGAATGACTCTCACGCCCATTTCATAGAAAGCTTTTGCAACATAAAGCTTGTTTTCCAGCGGCGCGGGATCCTGAAAATACAGTATCAGTGACTTATATCCGTCAGCTTTGTTTTTCATCAGGTCATCGTAGGTTCTGGCAATTCTTATCCTTTCAGCCGGGTCATCGGTGAGCTCTGACACCTGGCCGAGGCACTCCACGCCTGTCCTGAAGTCAGTTCCGTCAAGCGTCAGAAAGCATGCATCCAGCAAGGATTCTTTATAATCTTCGGACATTCCCTTAAACCTGCCGTTTTCCGGCCAGATGCACGCGTCCAGCACATAAGCGTTCTTCAAATTTTTCATAGCTTTGCCTCCTTATAATTCGTCCTGCGGCAGACGCGCTCCCGTGGCCGTCTGCCGTCTGCACTATAAAACAGCAATAACCATGCCACCGCTGACAGAAAAAGTATTTGCTGAAAAAGTTACGCGATTTCAGTATATTTTTCTATAGCGCCGACAACAAATTGGCGTTTTTCGTGTTTTTCCCGTTTTGCGTGGTGTAAAGAAATCTTCCTTTCGCAAAATTTCTTTATCGTTTTGTAAAGAGATTTTGCGGTTCTGAAAGCACGAAAAAAGGAGCCGCGCTCCGCCTGATGAACATTCATCCGCCTCGCTGCCGGCTCCCATGCAAATGCCGCATATTTTTCAAACTTTTCAAACACCGTTTATTTTACAAGTTTCTTGCTGCTGCCGATAAGCTTCTGACCGCCGCTGCGATCCTGTCAAGTCCCTCTGCAAGAATCGCCCTCGGACACGCCATGGTCAGGCGTTCAAATCCAGCGCCCTCCGGCCCGAACCACATTCCTTCGCCGCAGCCTACCCTGGCCTTTTCCACCATAAAACGATTGAGCTCTTCTCCCGTCATGCCAAGCTCTCTGAAGTCGACCCACATCAGATAAGTCCCCTCCGGCTTTGACGCTCTTACTTCAGGTGCATGCGTTCTGAAATACTCCGCCGCGTAATCCATATTGCTTTCTATGTACGCTTTGACCTGCTCGAACCATTCGCCGCCGTATCTGTAGGCAGCTTCGGCGGCCACCATGCTGAAACAGTTGTTTCTGTCTATGTCGAGTATTTCCGTCTCTTTTTCAAACTTTTTCCGCACAGCCTCGTCGGCGATGACGACTATAGCCTGTTTAGTTCCCGCCAGATTGAAGGTTTTTCCCGGAGAAAGAAGCGTCACGCAGTTCTTCCTGTATTCCTCAGCCAGTGACGAAAACGGGATGTACTTATTTTCTCCCCAAGTGAAATCTGCATGTACTTCATCGGCGATTACCTTTACTCCATACTGCATGCACATATCGCCTATCCTGCGCAGCTCGTCCTCCGTCCATACTCTTCCGGTAGGGTTGTGCGGATTGCACAGAACCATCACCTTTGCGCCGCTTTTCATCTTCTGCTCCAGGTCATCAAAGTCCAGCCCATATCTGCCGTCCCTGAGCTTTAACGAACTTTTCAGCGTTTTTCTGCTCGTGTCTGCGATGACGTCGTAGAAAGGATAATACATCGGAGTCGTCAGGATTATGCCGTCTCCCGGTTCTGTAACGATTCTCAGATATATGGCTACAGCCGTGATCACCATAGGCGTGTGCAGAATCCATCCATGGGGTATGTCAAGTCCGTGGCGCGATGAATACCAGCCGCAGACTGCTTCTTTATAGGTGGGAGATTTGGACGGATAGCCGTAGATCCCCTCCTTTGCCCTTTCGACCAGCGCATCTATCACAGGCTGCGCCGACTGAAAGTCCATATCAGCCTCCCAAAAGGAAATCAAATCTGATGAGCCGAATTTTCTCTCCAGCTCCATCCATTTCTCAGAGTTTTTTCTTTCGTAAATCTTGTCAAAATCGTATTTCATTGCAAGCCCCCTGTTATGTTGTTATGCTTCTATTTTTTAATGCTTCAAAAAAAGCCCCCGCATAAGCGAGGGCTGCAAAATCATCTTAATAAGTCGTATCCAAAACGCCGTAGTCTCCGTCCGCTCTCACGTAAGCCACGCTTACGCTGTCGGTCTCGACGTTGAGGAATACGAAGAAATCGTGCTGTAGCATATCCATCTGCAGAATAGCTTCGTCCACAGTCATAGGTGTAAGATGGAATTTCTTGTTCTTGACAACTCTTCCCTCTTCTTGTTCCTCCGGCTCAGGAATCATCTCAAATCTTACGGACTCGTTTGATTTGTTCTTTTTAATCATCTTGTCCTTATACTTTGAAATCTGCTTCATCAACTTGTCTGCTACGATATCTATGCAGTCGAACACGTCCTGAGAAACGTTTTCGGCCCTGAAAATCGTGTTCCTGGCCACTATGGTAGTCTCCATCTTGACTTTAGCCTTTTCAGGGTGTATCACAACGTTCGCCTTGATATCGTCGGCAAAATACCTTCCGAATTTTTCAAACTTCTTTTCGATGGCGGACTGAATTTTGTCGCTGACATTGATGTTCTTTCCAGTTACGATGATCTTCATAATGATGACCTCCTACGCTTTTCTTTTATTATAGCACAACTTAAATGAAATTAAAGCGATTTTTAGATGAACTTTAGCGGTAAAAAAACGCCGGAGCGCGAAAAGCCGCATGCTTCCTTTGATTCATCGTTTTTCCGAGCCCAAAATTTCTTCCGTATTTATGCCGTGTTTCTCCAGTTTATATCTGAGATTTTGTCTTGTTATGGACAGCGCTCTTGCGGCGGCGGAAAGGGAATTATTTTCTTTGAGGGCGGCAAGGATGAGTTTCTTTTCAAAGTCCCTCACCTTTTCGTCAAGAGAACGGGAGTCATTATCCGCCGTCAGCTTTATGTCATGCCTTATGGTCGTTTCGATATAAGGCGGTATGTCGTCTCTGGTCAGAAAACCGTCTCCGTCCATGTCGCCGACCATATTAAAGCATCCCTCAATTACATTTTTTAGTTCGCGCACGTTGCCCGGCCAGGAATAACCGCGGAGCAGCTCAAGAGCATCTCCGGAGATACCGAGCACATTGCGGTGCATAGTCCTGTTGAAATGCCTGATGAAGTGATCAGCCAGCAGGGCAATATCGCTGTTGCTGGCATGCACCGCAGGATGGCTTCTCTCCACCGCGGTTTTTGAAAAACTGCCCGCAGTATATGTAAAATGGGGACTGGCTGTCTTCATATCGGCAAATTCCTCCAAGGAAATATACCGCATGAAAGCGGGAAAAGAGAAAAAAGGAATTAAATCTTTCCACTATCTCTATCCCATCGGAAGCGGTGCGCTGCAGACATCTTTCGGCATAGGCGATCCTCTGCTGGTAGCGTTCCTCACAAAGACCATAGATGGCAGGGACGAGCTGAGAAGCACCGTAGCCGGATACTGGGTCTTTATCAACGGTTTCCTGCTGGCAAGTCTGGTTTTCAGTTCCGGCATACCCGAGAGATCGCTGAGCTGCGGCCTCATTCTCTTGCCGGCCGTGCTGCTGGGAACGGCCGCCGGCAATATAGCGCTCAAGAAAGTGAACCACGAGACATTCTGACTATTAGTGCACATCATACTTATTGCTTCATCTGTTTTAATAGTTCTTTAGAATTATCTGAATTTAATTTGCGGATTAAAATTTAAGCAGAAAATTAAGAAAGGAGAAAAAAATGGAATACGGAATACTATCCTTGCTTCCTACCCTCATCGCCGTCGGACTGGCGTTGACTACTAAAAACGTATACGTGTCCTTGCTGCTGGGTCTTCTGGCCGGCAACACCATCGTTGCGGGCGGAAATATCCTGCACGGCATCGACGGCGTCATCGCCGGTACCATTATGAAGCCGCTAAACGACAAATACCTCACATCACCGGAAAAGCAGTACTACATAGTTCACACCGTATCTGCTCCCGTATGCGCCCTCATACCTCTCAGCAGCTGGGGAGCTTACATGATCAGCGTACTTGAAAACTCAGGCGTTGAAAACGCCGCCGGCGTTATGGTGAAATCCATACCGCTGTCATTCTACGTAATCATCGCCGTATTCATGTGCCCTATCCTCATCTTCGCCAATAAGGATTTCGGTCCTATGAAGAAAGCCGAACTCAGAGTGGCAAGGGAAAACGCCGTTGTATCCCAGGACATAGACACAGACCAGCTTGAAGATAAAAAGGCCTCCTGCCTGCTGCTGGTTCTGCCTGTAGTGTCAATGATCGTCGTCACCATCGTAGGCATGTATTTCACCGGCGACGGCAACATCCTCAACGGTTCAGGCATGCGTTCATTCCTCTGGGGCGTGCTTTCCGGCATAGCTATCGCTTTCGTAATGATTCTTGCCAAGAAGCATCTTACCTTTGCGGAAGCCAGCCACTGGCTGTATGAAAGCTGGATTGGAATGTTTCCTGCCATCATAATCCTGACATTTGCTCTCGGACTGGGAGACTTGGTTTCCACTTTAGGAACCGGCGAATACCTGGCTAACGCTTTCTCCAGCATACTAAGCCCTTCGCTGCTGCCTTTCATCACTTTCATTATCGCGATGATAATCGCTTTTTCGACAGGAAGCTCCTGGGGAACCATGGCCGTAGTCCTGCCTCTGGTAATGCCTATGGCTTTCGCGATGGATGTAAACATCCCTCTGCTGGCAGGAGCCGTATGGAGCGGCGGTCTCTTCGGAGATCAGTCATCCCCTATATCCGCCACCACAGTCGTTGCCTGCTCGGCTACCAAGTGTGACGTTCCGGCGCACATCAACAGCCAGCTGCCGTACACGCTGTCCTTCTCTCTGATAGCAGGAATAATGTACATCGCCGCAGGCTTCATAGCTTAAGCCTTTTCATAGCTTAAGTCATTATAAAGCAAAAGACGCCATCGCAGATGACGTCCCAGACTGTAGACAAAGTCCCGGGTTTTACTATAAAAAACCGGGACTTTTCAGCTGTCCGGCTGACCTGGTCTTTGACCCCACACTTGCCTTTGCCCGCTTTGCGGAGGACTTACTCCTAAGGTACGCCATGATCACTGCCCGAACTCCGCGGAACAGCTTACGTGGATCCTTTTGCCCGTACCTGGCCTGGACTTGCAACCACAGACCCGAACAGCTTTATATCATTTTATCATCTGGATATGGTCCCGCGCAAGACACAGGAGCAAATTCAGATAAATGATGGTCTTTGTTTCCCGCCGAAGCCAACGCAAGAAAATCCACGCGGACCGCTCCGCCCTCCGATAGACTCTTGGCGCAGGCCGTCGCCGTCGCGCCTGTGGTATATATATCGTCAATCAGCAATACACGTTTACCTTTCAAAACGCTTTGCCTCCGTGGATTGAACCTGAAAGCGCCGTCAACGTTTGCCTTTCTTTCAGATGAAGATAAAGCCCGCTGCGGAACCGTAGATTTTATTCTTTCAAGTCCGTCTCCGAAAACCGGTATCCCTGTTTTTTCTCCCAAGTGCACTGATATCCTGGCGGCCTGATTGAAGCCGCGCTGTTTCAGCTTTTCCTTATGGATAGGCACCGGGACTATGACGTCAGCCTCGAACCACGGACATCTGCCGGTATCGGACAAATACTTTTTCAGACAATCGTAAAGTATATCGGCGATGTGCCTCGCTATATATGTTTTGCCTCCGTACTTGAGCCCAAAGATCAGCTGTCTTTCGTAAAGCCCATATCCCATGGCGGCAGCAACAGAATTCAATATGCCGTTCCCCGGCAGCTCGCTCATGCAGAAATTCATCCGCTTTATGCAATGGTCGCACAACGAATATGCGCGGCTTGCGTCAGTGTATTTTCCGCAGCATATACAGTAAAGCGACGACGGATACAGCAGCTCCGCGGTTTTCCTCCCTAAAGTCCCTCTCTTTCTCAAATCAAAAATCCTTCATACACTCCTTTCAATCTTGTCTTTAAGCCTGAATTCCTCCGACCCTCTTCGTTGTTGTCAACCATCGCGTTGAGATAGTCGTCTCTGCCCACGATGATCACCTTTTCTTTTCCCCTGGTAACGGCGGTATATATGAGATTTCTGGTCGCCAGCGCAGGCGGAAACCAGCTCATAGGGATTATCACCACTGGGAATTCGCTTCCCTGGCTTTTATGAACGGTCACGGCGTATGCCAGTTCTATTTCGTCCAGCTTGATATATTCGTATTCAACCCAGCGGTCTCCGTCGTAGCATACTGTAAGCTTCTTCTCTTCTCCAGCAGCTGCTGCGACTATTCCGGTCTCTCCGTTGAAAATTCCCTTTCCCGAAGAGCCGTCGGGCTTTTTATATTCCAGCCTGTAATTATTTTTTATCTGCATCACCCTGTCACCGACTCTGAACACGGCACTGCCGAATTGTACTTCTTCTTTGCCTTCGGCCTTTGGATTGAAAGCCTCCTGGAGCCTGGAGTTGAGGTTTGTGCTTCCGAGAATTCCTTTCTTGACAGGCGTCAGAACTTGTACTGTATCCGGAGGAAAAGACGATGCCAGCGATACGACCTTGTCGAGGATTTCCGCCTGTTTGTCCATCCTTATCAGCTGAAAGTCGCCTCCGTACTGAGGATAAGAGCCCCGTCGGATGGCATGGGCGTTTACTGTTATCATGCTTTCCTCCGCCTGTCTGAATATCTCCGTCAGTCTGGAAGTATACACGTATCCGCTGCCTATCAGATCCCCTAGCACATTGCCTGCGCCCACCGAGGGAAGCTGATCGGAGTCTCACGTGAGTATGAGTCTGCTGCCCGGCTTCAATGCCCTGAGCAGGACTCCGGTCAGCATCAGGTCCATCATTGAGGCCTCGTCGATTATTACCGCGTCATAATCCAGCGGATTTTCGGCGTTTCTGCCGAATACCATCCTGCTCTGTTCCTCGTCGTAGTAATAGTCTAAAAGGCGGTGTACGGTAACAGCTTCTTTTCCGCTGGTCTGGGTTATGCGCTTGGCGGCTCTGCCTGTCGGGGCAGCGACCGCGACTTCAAGGCCTCCCTCCTCCATTATCTTTATGAGCGTGTTTATTATGGTGGTCTTTCCTGTTCCCGGACCTCCTGTTATGATCGACACGCTGTACCCGAGGGAATTTTTCACCGCGTCTCTCTGCTGAGCCGAAAGTGCCACGTCTCCCTCGCTCTCAGCTTTTCTTATGACGGCGTCCACATTGGCTGCTACTGTTTTTGGCTTCTCGCCGGTCATCTCGGCTATCTTGCGCACGATCATGCACTCGGTTTTGTAATATCCATAAAAATACAGGACTTCCTGCCCGTCGAGAACTGTCAGCTGTAGATCGCCGGCCAGCGCCATATCTTCCATTACGTCTTCCACGCTTTCGCTGCTCAGATCGAGAAACTGGCCTATCTGCAGGCAAAATTCCCTGGCCGGCACGAAAGTATGCCCCCTGTTTATGTATGAAGAAAGTCCATGCTTGATGGCCGCTTCTATCCTGAAGAAGCTATTTCTTTCCACTCCGACTGAGAATGCCGCCTTGTCCGCTGTCTCAAACTTCATGTTTGGAAATTCGTCCAAAAGCCAATATGGATTGTCTTCCGTCAGCGCGATGGCCGCGTCTCCCACAAGGGCGAATATTTTTATTATATAATAGTTGGAAAATCCCAACTGGCGTAAAAACAAGGCCACCTCCGGGGTGACCTGGCTTATCTTGGTTATGTTGTCGTCCTTTTCAATAAATTCCATTATTCAACCATTTTTCTTCCGGATTTCGCTTTTTCTCGAATTCTCAGCCTTTCGGCGGCGGCAGCCGCCCTCTTTTTTTTAACGCAGGAAAACAAAAGTTCAATGCGGCTTCTTCCGCTGGCATCACGCTCATCTATATATCTGCACAGCCTGCGCAGCTTGAATTTTTCCAGCCAGGAAAATCTTTTCGCATCCAGACCTCCCAAAACCAAGTGGGCGCCTCCGCACTCAAGAAGCATGGCAAGTCCCTTGCCGGCATGCTCCGTGTTAAGCATCTTTGCCAGCTCGCTTCCCGATTTTTCCCCGCTGGCCATTGCTAACAGCCGGCTGTTTGATCTCATTGCTCTTTGGACTTCTTCATCAATCTCGAAGTCAAGCTGAGCCGCCAGGCGCACGGCTCTCAGCATGCGAAGAGGATCCTCCGCAAACCGTTTGTCAGCGTTGCCTATGGTGCGTATCCTTTTTCTGCGTATATCTTCCAATCCGCCGAACATATCTATAAGCTGTGCTCCGCCGTCCGTGCTGCTCGGCTCGCCGGCGCGTCTTTCTGCGTTTTCACTCCCCGGCTCGCCGACACCTTCTCCGGCGCGTCTTTCTGCGGCTTTCCTGACCGTTTCCGCAAAATAAACTGGGCGCAGCGCCAGAGCGTTTATCGTGAAATCACGTCTCGGCAGATCTTCTTCTATTTCATCCACGAAAAAAATCTCTATCGGCCGGCCATTCTCATAGGCTCCCTCCCTGCGGTATGAGGCAATGTCCGCGGCTATCTCAGGCTTGTCCGCAGCCTTTACCCTTACTACGCTGTATTTTTCGCTTAAAACTCTGGCCTCGGGAAAGATCTCCTGCAGACTGTCTATATCTGCGTTTGTGGTCAGGTCAAAGTCCCATGGCTTTCTTCCCATGATCATGTCACGCACGCATCCGCCTACGGCATAAGCCTCAAACCCCGCATTTTCAAGTCGTGCCGCCAGACTGTACAGCCCATCCGGCACATCGAAAGTCCGCATATTAACATCTCCCAAAGGATCTCTCATGCGGCCGGAAAGTTCCTTTGCTTTCACTGACTTCACCAAATTTTCACCAGTACCGTCTACTTGCTTTCTTTAGGTTTATACAGCTTTCTGTTATCCAGCGTCCATATTCGGTCGCTGAAGCTTCCCGGCTCTGTAGATTCAAGCGCGTCCTGCATATCGAACATTCTCGCGTCCAGTATATCCAGATAATGAAGTACTTCCGCCTCAGGAAACAGCGGTTTTTTCGGGCTTCCGAACTCAGGCTCATAATGATGGGATAAGATCATGTGCTCCAGCATTATGGCTTTCTCACGCGGAAATCCCAGCTCCGTCGTCAGCTTATCCAGAGTTTTTACTCCTTGGATAATATGTCCAAGCATCTGACCCTCGAAGGAATATCCAGTGGCGATACCGTCCTCTTCCGACTCTATTTCATTGAGCTTTTCCATGTCGTGAAGTATAACGCCGGCTGCCACGAGATCGCGGTTCAAATTTGTATATACCTGACAGACTCTCTCACCTGTCATCAGCATGCGCTTAGTGTGATAAAGCAGACCGCCCAGCTCAGCGTGATGATTTTTCTGCGCTGCCGGATAATACATCAGCTTTTCTCTGTTTTCATCGAGGACTTTAACGCATAATGCTCTCAGATCCTTGTCTGTCATGGCTTCTGCCGCGCCGTGGATATAGCTGTACATATCTTCAGGGTCTTCCGGAGCGGCTTTGACGAACTCTCTCATCTGCTGTCCGTCTTCGGGGGCAGCCGCGCGTATCCGCTGAACTCTGATCTGCAGCTGTCCTGCCCATTCGACGACTATGCCCTTTATCTTTACTATTTCCTTATCCTTGATAGCTGCCAGCGCGGGATATTCACTGTCGCTCACATCCCACTTCTTGCCGGAAATATCTCCCGTCTTATCGCACAAAGCTATATCCAAATATTGTTTGCCGTTGGAGCCCACTTTTATGGCCGCTGTTTTGGCCATGAAAAATTCTGTGAACTCCTGGTCTTTGCGTAAATCTTTAACGTATATCTCTTTCATCCGTCCCTTCCTTTTGTAAAGAAAATTATTATTTTATTCCAATTCCCTGCGGCCGGCAGTTCCGCCGCCGGCTGAGAGCCGGACATCGTTTCTGTGTCTGCTTCACTGCTGCGCGCTTCGGTACCTTACTATCTGCGCCGACGTTTCGTTACCTTACTATCTGCGCCGACGTTTCGTTGCCTGCTTCGTCGCCCGCTTTACGGAGCGGTCAGGCGGTGCCGTGTGATTCCAAGAAACGCCTGGCGATGTCGTACAATGCCGTACAATATTGTACAATGCCGGGCGTAGCCGGGAAATGCCGAACAAATCGTGCAATGCCGTGTGATTCCAAGAAATACAGGGAAATGCCGAACAAATCGTCGTTGGATTTGTAATATTATAGAAAATGTAGTACAATTTTCTGTTTTAGCTGATTTTTGACAACATTTTTTATATTTGAGCACGTCGAAATTTGTCGAATTGGCTATGAAGCCAAATAAATGTTGGCATATTTTATAATCTCTGAAAATTTGCCAACTTTTTTTGCAAAATATGTTGGCAAAATCGCCGAAATTCTTAAAAATGTACAACACAGACATGATTCGACGCTATAAAACCTCTAAAATAATGCTAATCTTTCTCAAAATGTTGTCATATTTTCATCATTCGAATTTTTTGCCAACGTTAATCAATGCTTCCCATGTGCTGAAGACGTAAAAGGCATGCGCAAGTTTGTGCCTGCCAATCGTTCACGCATCGTTTCGATGAACCCTGCTTTGTCGCCCGCTTTACGGAGCGGTCAGGCGTTTCCACTGCCAGCCTTATGCGGACATTATACATCAAAAACACCTCTGCCGCAAGAATTTGTATTTTGCAGAGCTTGGGTGTATAATAATATAATCAGGAGGATTTGATATGAATTTCGATGCTGAAAAAGTCAAAAATGACATTATATGCTGGATAAGAGAATGGTTTGAAATGAACGGCCCCGGATGCAACGCCATAGTCGCCGTCTCCGGCGGAAAGGACAGTTCCGTAGTCGCCGCTCTGTGTGTGGAAGCCCTTGGCAAAGACCGTGTAATCGGCGTATTACTGCCCAACGGAGAGCAATTCGATATAGATGTTTCTCTGGCGCTGGTAAAGCATCTTGGCATCAAGCACTTTGAATTGAATATCAAAGATTGCTTCGACGGCTTAATGGGAGAACTGCGTTCCTGTCTGCCGGAAGTAAAGGCACAGACCGTTACCAATCTTCCGCCGCGTCTAAGGATGGCCGCCACTTACGCCGTTTCTCAGTCGATGAACGGACGCGTGGCCAACACCTGCAATCTCAGCGAAGACTGGGTCGGCTATGCGACGCGGTACGGGGACGGCGCAGGGGATTTCAGTCCGCTGAGCAAACTGACAGTTCAGGAAGTAAAGGCCCTCGGCCGACAGCTGGGACTGCCTTCCATGTTTGTGGACAAGACTCCGATAGACGGTCTCCAGCCTAAAACCGATGAAGAGAACCTGGGTTTCACCTATGCGACGCTGGACAGGTATATACGTACCGGTCAAATTGACGACGCTGACGCTAAGGAAAAGATCGATAGACTTCACGCGGCAAACCAGTTCAAGCTCAAGTTCATGGACTGCTTCCCGTACGAGCCGGCTTAGCCTAAGTCTCCCCTGCGGTACGGCTCAGCCGAAGTTTTTCGCAGAAAATTTCCAAACAAAACAGAGGTACCACCCGTCATCTGTCTGCGCGATTTGATGATCATGCGGTACCTCTTTCATTTTAGTATATATTTATATGTTTGTTGACGTTGGGAAGCATTTCAGTAGGAGCCTCCTGTATGCGTTCTTTCATCTGGGCAGGAGTGTCTTCGTGGCGTGCCGGATTGCCGCTGCCGCCTATGCATCCTCCCACGCAGGCCATCCCTTCAATAAAGTTGTTCGGCAGTACGCCCTTTGACGCTTTGAGAAGAGCCGTCTTGCACTTATCTATTCCGTCGCATACGATAGGATTGAATTCAAAGTCCTCTTCCTTGAGTTCTTTCAGCATCTGCGCTACCGCTCCTGCCACGCCTCCGCTTCTGGCAAACATCCTGCCGTAATAGGAAGCCTGGTTCCAGTCGGTATATTTCTGCTCTCTCAGTATAATATCCCTGCTGTCAAGCAGAGCCTGCAGTTCTTCAAAGGTTATGACATAATCCACATATTTCTTGACGTGCTCCTGCTTCACCTCTGCTTTTTTCGCGATGCATGGGCCGATGAACACGATAACAGAGTCCGGATAGTCGGCTTTTACATGCTTTGCCAGCTCTGCCATAGGTGAAAGGTTTGAGGAAATATGTTCGGCCATGTCAGGGTATTTGCTGCGAATATATTCAACGAAAGCAGGACAGCATGAAGACGTCAGAAAGCCCTTTTCCTTAAGCTCCATCGCTTCTTTATAGGCGACCATTTCCGCTCCGACCGCTACTTCAAGAACCTGTGAAAAGCCCAGTTCTTTGATACCGGTTATAACCTGGCCCAGTGAAGCGTAGAGGAATTGGCTGGCTATCGACGGAGCGACTATGGCTATCATCTTGTCTTTTCTGCACTCGTCTTCGACAGCCTGTATTTCTTTAATCACGCTGACTATGCTGGAAACGTCTACAGTAGCGCCGAATGGGCACTGGTATACGCAGGCTCCGCAGCTGATACATTTTTCATGATCTATGCTGGCGGCTCCATTAGGTCCCATGGATATGGCGTTGACTTTGCACGCTCTTTCACAAGGGCGCTGAAAATTATGTATGGCGCTGTACTGACAGGCGCTGGCGCATCGTCCGCACTCAACGCATTTGCTCTTATCTATATGCGCATGCTGATGGGAGTCTATGATTATGGCTCCGCGTTTGCATGACTGAACGCAGCTGTGAGCGAGGCAGCCTCTGCACAGATCAGTCACCACATATCCTGCCTCCGGACACTCGTCGCAGGCTATCTCTATAACCTGAACGACGCTGTCGTTGTGCCTGCTTCCTCCAATGGCCAATCTGATCCTTTCGGCAACTACAGCCCTGTCCTTGTATATGCAGCAGGTCTGTGGCGGTTCGTCCTTTGGAATCACGTTGCTGGCGATTTCGTTGAATTCTGCGAATACATCGTTGCCTTTCCATGTCTGATATGCCACTTCGCGTAAAACCTTGTATTTAGTTTCCTGAACTCTATTGTCAAACAGCTTCAATTATTATTTTCTCTCCCTTCTCCTTCTTCTCTTCAGGTATACAGTATACTATATAATACAATAAATGTCACGCACATTATTTCTGATATTCTCAAGCATGTGGACACGCCTCCGTCTGCGGCTCCTCCGGCTATGCCAAAAGGGCCGGAAAAAGCTATGTCAAGGTTAGACGTAAAAAGACAGGGTTTGCCGGTACGCGCCCTGTCTCTTATGATTATATATAAAGTTGTTTTATACGCTTTGTACTTTTTCCAGACGCTTTATGCTTTTTCCAGCATTACGGTAGCTTTGAAAAGGTCTCCGTCGACTGTTATCTCAAAGACGCCGTTCATCAGTTTCATCAAGTCTTTGGCGATGGCAAGGCCAAGGCCGCTTCCTTCTGTATTTCTGGATTCGTCGCCTCTCTTGAATCTTTCCATCAGCTCGTCCGCCGAGATGTTGAGCTGGTCCTTGGAAATATTTTTCATTTCAAGGATCACCATATCCTTGGAACTTTCCGTTTTGCTTTCCAGGCTGTTTATATCGATGTAGACTCTGCTGTTGTCCATCGCGTATTTGGACACGTTGCCCAGCAGGTTTTCGATTACTCTCCACATCAGCTGACCGTCCGCCATCACTTTTATGCCTTCGCACTGGTTCTTCACCTGTATGTCAAGACCTCTGGCCATCAGCTTTTCCTCCATTTCGGCCATGCTCTGGCTGAGCAGCGAGGAAAGATCTATAGGCTCCATGTTTACCGGAATTGCGCCGGAAGAAGCCTTTGCCGCCTCAAACAAATTTTCCGTCAATGTCTTCAGTCTCTGGGTCTTGCTGTCTATTATGTCCAGATACTCAGGAGCATTGGGACTGTCGAGGCCCTCTTTTTTCATCAGATCTACGTATGAAATCATCGAAGTCAGCGGAGTTTTCAGATCGTGGGAAACGTTTGAAATCAGATCCGTCTTCATTCTCTGATTCTTTATCTCGTTCTGAACGGCTATGTTGGAAGCCTGCGATATGTCGTTTATTTCTGAAGCCAGCCTGTCAAGTTCCCCTCTTATTCCCTTTATGTCCTCTTCAACCGGGATCTTATATGTCAGGTTGCCGTTTTTGACTTCCTCCACGCCTTTCTTGATTTCAGTAAACTTTCTTACGGATTTAGGCACGATGATCAAAACTATGACAAGGACTACCGGCAGGCCAAACCATGTGGCGCAGCAGAAAGCGCCTATTATAACTGCCGCCATGATCTTAAACAGTGTTTTGTCGCTGCTCTTGAAACTGCGGTATACGGCAAGAAAAGCTCCCCCAAGCAATGATTTTTCCCAGAACTGTCTGGCTTTTATCTTCTTTATCATCGACATCATGCACAGAAGGAATACGAATGTGCTCACGAGAAGCCCTGCTATGCAGTAAGTCATCTCTATCTCTCTTGTGACTACGCCTGCTGAATAAAACAGTCCATCCTGGTCGGAAGTGTTTTCCCATATGCCGAGATAATCTCCGCGCATCCACACGTCGTAAAGGAGGAGAACTATAGAGCCGAACCATACGCCTGCCAAGGAAGCCAGTGTTATCTGTATTTCACTCCATATCCTGTCAAACCAGTTCAGGCATATCCTTCCGTTTTCGTCTGTCTTTCCCCGGCCGGCCAGCAGTACCATAGCCAGCAGCACAGCCGCAGCGATACCAACCAATATTATGCCGCCTATGCCTATGGTATTCTGCATGGAATCATATCTGGCCTGGTCTGTTATCTGTCCGTAATAAGGCGCGTACCAATCGCTTTCCGCCGGATCTATCTCCTGGAGCCAGGACATGTTTCCTATTGCTGCAAATATGCTTCCGCACACTGCCAGACTTATTGCCGCTGCCATTTCAAAGATAAACAGCAAAATGTAAGCCGCGGTCTTTCCGTTAGAATTTTTCAATTTTGTATCCAATCCCCCACACCACCTTCAAATATCTAGGATTCTTCGGGTCTATCTCTATTTTTTCTCTTATTCTTCTTATGTGTACTGCCACTGTATTCTCAGGGCTGTATGCCGGCTCGTTCCATACGGACTCATAGATTTGGTCTATGCTGTATACACGCCCGGCGTTTTCCGTCAGAAGTTTTAAAATTCCAAACTCAATCGGCGTCACTACAACCTGCTCTCCATCCAAAGTAACGCTCTTTTCATTATCGTCTACGACCAATCCCCCTGATTTATAAACGCCCGATTGAGCAGGGCTGCCCGCCATGCTTCCGAGGTTGACGTAACGTCTCAGCTGCGACTTTACCCTCGCGATAAGCTCCAGCGGATTAAAAGGCTTTGTGACGTAGTCGTCGGCGCCTACATTGAGACCCGTGATTTTATCGTAGTCCTCCGACTTCGCGGAAAGCATTATTATAGGAATGTTCTTTTCTTCTCTTATTTTCATGGTTGCCTGTATTCCGTCCATCTTAGGCATCATTACGTCCATGATGATCAGGTGCAGATTCTCTTTCATCGCGATTTGAAGAGCTTCTGCTCCGTCAAAGGCTTTAAGTACGCGATACCCCTCGTTGCGCAGATAAATTTCGATAGCTCCCGCTATCTCCTTGTCATCATCGCAGACCATGATATTGAACTTCTGAACATTTTCCATTTAATAAGCTTCTCCTTTCGCCTTATGACTACATAATAAGGGCTCATTTTTACAAAAGAGCCCATTTATTTCTTACGAAATTCTTACTAATGATTTCTGGCTGTACGCGGTGGCGGTGGCATTCAAGTCCTGCCTGCCGCTGGCTTTACTGCGCAGAATTAAGCGCCTGCAGCACCTTATTGGCCACAGGACCGGCAACATACGAGCCATATCCTCCGTTTTCCACGCACACTATGAAAGCGTAATCGCCGGAAAAGCCGCAGAACCAGGCGTCGGGAACAGTTCCCTTAGCTCCCTCTGCCGTGCCGGACTTGGCGTGAAGTTCAAGCCCCGGATAATTTCCGTCTCCGTAGTTGCTCACAACATTGTTTCTCATCATCTCTTTTATCTTGGCGGCCGTGTTGCTGTCAAGCATAGATACTGTATCTTCGCCGGTTCCCTGAAGCAGATAAGGCTTAGCTGCCTCTCCGCCGCCCGCGATGGCTCCCATATATACCATCATTGAAAGAGGATTTACCTGATCTTCAAACTGGCCGATTCCTGCCCAGCCCAGATTGTAATTGTAAGTATCGAAAGTGAAGCTTCCCGCCTTGCTCTTGATACCGTTTATATCATAGGAAGAAGTCAGCCCCAGCTGCTCCACCGTCTTTTCCATCACATCGCTTCCCAGCTCTACTGCCAGAGAAGCGTAGGCGCAGTTGCACGAGTTGGACAGGGCGCCATAAATGTTCTGTCTTCCGTGAGCCGCCGTGCAAGTTATCTTTTCTCCGTCGATCACATGACTTCCGGTGCATGTAAACGACCAGTCGTCTATTCCGGCTATGTTTTCCAGGGCAGCCTTTGTGGTTACCAGTTTGAAGATAGAACCCGGCGTGTCGGCTGCGGAAAGCACTTTGTTTATATATGTCCCCGACTCAGCGTTTTCCCCTGCTCCCACCTCCGGGTCAAGGGTCGGGTTGCTGGTCATGCATATTATTTCTCCGGTTTTCCAGTTATACACTCCCACCAGGCCGTTCCTGCTTCCGAGAGCCTCACTGGCCACCTTTGAAACTTCTCCGTCTATGGTCAGCTTCAGGGTTCTGTTGTCTAAAAATATGGAACCGTTGGTTCCTGTTATCAGGTTGTATCCTATTATATCGCTGCGGAAAAACGAGTTCACTCCGGTGGATATGTTCAAATCCTTATCGCCCACCACATGGACTGTGCCTTTCCTTACTCCGACATCATCGTTGTAGTGAGGCCCGTCCTCGTCGTTTTCCAAAAGTATCTCGCCGTTCCTGTCATAGACTGTTCCTACCGCCAGCCTTCCCTGATTATATACATGGGTGTTGGCATAAAACGTCGCCCAGTCATCTCCATGTATCACGAGCTTTCCTATGAATATCCCAAGTCCGATTATCAGCGCCGCGGCAAGCGCTATGCACATCAGAGCTCTTCCCTCAAGCTTTTTCATGACCTACCACCTGCCTTTACAGCAATGCTTGCTCTTTCTCTGGTGTCCGCCGCTTTCAGAAATGCCAGCAAAGCCCACGACACTGTCATGCTGGTTCCTCCGTTGGAAACGAACGGGAACGTAACTCCTGTAAAAGGCAGCAGATCGACGCATCCGAAGACATTGAGCATCGTCTGAAATATGAACATGGACATGGCTCCGCAGGCCCCTATGGTATAGAAAGTGGACCTGCCCGCCAGAATTGACCTGTAGGCAAACAGCGACAATGTGACGATGGAAAGTACCGCAAGCACAGCTATTATAAGGCCCCATTCCTCTATCAGCATGCCGAATACCATATCCGTATCCGCCGCCGGAACGCCCTCCAGCCAGCCCTCGCCTGCTCCTACTCCCACCAGTCCTCCGCTGGCAGCCGCGCTCATGGTTCTGCTCTGCTGAAATCCCGCCGCGTCCACCACGGCAGCGTCCCAAACGTGACCCCATGAAGCAAATCTGTTCGCCACATAAGGCTTAAATCTGAGTATCATGAAACCTCCCACAGCAGCGGCTCCTACCATGAGGAAAAGTTTTGAAAAATCTCCGCTTCTGAGGAAGGATATTATCAAAAATGTTACGAAAAATATTATGGCTGTTCCAAAATCCCCCATAAGTCCAAGGCAGCCGAAGCAATATGCGGAAAACAGCATGAACACCATCAGATTTTTCTTCTGGAACAATTCATCCAGCGTCGCCGCCCCTATCCATACAAAGGCCACTTTGACCATTTCCGAAGGCTGAAAAGAAAATCCTCCTATAGAAAGCCAGTTCTTGGCCCCGTATCCGAAGGTTCCCAGAGTGAGATTGGCTACAAGCAAAATCACCGAGCCTATCATCACTGCCCATCTCAGCTTTTTTGTCCGCTCAAGATTTCTCAATATTACACATAATATCACCATGGCGGCGATGCCCATAATCGCGGCGATAAGCTGCTTGAGCATGCTTTCCGGAGCTGAGGATCCGACCACGGCCAAGCTCAATGTCGTAAGGAAGAAAGCTATCGTCTCCATTTCAAAGGCTGTGTTGCCCAGATGCTTCATGACACCTACATATATCCACATGAACACCATCAGCCCGCCTATGGAAAAATATACTTGGCTCATGTGCTCCTCGCCGAGAGCGATGCCCAGCTGGAAAGCCGTCAGCAACTGGAACAGCGTCAGCGCGGCCAGCGACGGCCCTGCCGACATAAACCGCGTATCCGATCTTCTCATGGCGATATTGTTGTTCTTTTCCTCGAGGCTTATCGGCAGCAGCGTCATTTCTGTCGCTCCGGTCCTCAGAACGTCTCCGTATTCGATCTCCACCGGACCGCTCATCTCCCCGTTTTTGTTGGCGCGCCTCTGACCGCTTCTGCTTCCGGTTATCTTCTCTTCGTTGAGATATGTACCGTTTTTTGAGCCTAAATCTCTATATATCCACTTTCCGCCGGTATCTCTCATCAAGATCCCATGATTTCTGGAAAGAGTTCCGTCCGCCACCGATATATCGCAGCTCTTGGAACGCCCTATCACGCTTTCCCAGTGGGTTATAGGGACGCTCATTTCGGTCCAGTCCAACGGATTCCCCTCTTCATCCGTCCTGTAAGTGCGCAGATGCATATAAGCCCACACTTCGGCAGGATTTTTTGTCCTCAGAAGGGACGCTATGGCTCTCACCAAAATAAAGATGGCAAGCACTACAAAAAACCACCGGACAAGTTCGGTGAAAAGGCTGGCCATCTCAAAATCTCCCTTTAAAAAATCGAGTTTCATAGAATTTGCCTTTCTGAATCATAATCTCAAACCATTTTTATATTATCTCAAAAGCTTTTCAGCTATTTGTGATCACTTCATAGAGCTTTGCCCTCTGACGTTTTACTCCTGGCGAAGCAAATATCATGCGCTGACCCTCATTGCCTGATTCTTCAGACTTTCCAAATCCGCCCGAAGTCTTCTCTGGTCTGCCGAACTCCGGCGGCTTCCACGCAGACACGGCGAAGCAGCGCATGGTTTCAGTCCGAAATCAAAATCTGTCTGAGCGCGCTGAGATTCCCTGCCGCACACCAAGTTGCCGCGAGGTCGAAATCTCTTCCGATAAAGGCTGCGTTTGCAAGCGCCGGCAGCGCGAGTTATTTTGATTCCCTGAAAGCAAAGCTGCAAGCTCAGGCTTTCGCCTGCCGCAAAGCGGAGCAAAGGTCTTGTGATAATATATTGTACCACATTAGCTCAAAAAACAAAAGAAAAAGGCAGAAATGTATAAATTACGAGCAAATACACGCGTTTGTTTTTCTTTAAGATTTTCACCAATATGCTATTTGTAACAATATGGAAAATGTTGTACAATTTTTTATTTCGGCCGATTTTTGACAACATTTCATTTTCTTAAGGCGTTGAGAGAACGTGAAAAGCGGCTCAAATCGTGTCGAATCATGTCGATGTTGTACATTTTTAAGATTTACGGTGATTTTGACAACATTTTTTTCTAAAAATGTTGTCAAATTTTCGGATATTGTGAAATATGACAACATCTGGCCATTTTCAGGCTGTATCCAGCTGTTTTCGACAAGCTGAAATGCCTCAAATGTTGTCAAAAATCAGCAGATCTTTAAAAAAGGCAACAAATTGCATTATCTTACATTTATATGTTTTTCAGTCATTCTAAAGTATCTCCATTTTATCCAAACAAAAAACTGTCCGCACCGGCGAGCTTCGCTCGCCGTGTGCAGACAGCTCAATTCGCCGTGTGCAGACAGCTCAATTCGTCGTGTGCAGACAGCTCAGTTCACCGTGTGCAGACAGTTTTGCATACACACATCACGGTCATGGTATTTTAGCGATCTTTATAACGTATATATTTTCCGTTGGAATCGGATTTTACATTTCCGTGGTCTGCGGAAACTTTTCCGCCGACGAGCACGTAATCTATGCCCTCGGGAGTAAGCGTCGGGTTGTCAAAGGTCGCCTTGTCTGTGATGGTGTTTTCATCGAAGATAACTATGTCGGCGTCGCAGCCCTCTTTTATTCTTCCTTTGCCGTCAAGTCCGACTCTTTCGGCAGTCAGGACGGTCATCTTTCTGAGAGCCTCTATCAGCGTCAGGAGCTTTTTCTCTCTGACATATTCTCTGATGACCTTAGGAAAGGTTCCTGCGCCCCGCGGATGACCGTGTCTGTTGACGAAACCGCAGTCGCTGCCTATCATTACATAAGGCTTGGAGATAGCTTTGTCCACCTCCGCCTGATTCATGGCGAACACAGCCACATGAAGGTCCGGGTCCTCTTTTCTCAGTTCTTCAAAGATTTCTTTCGTGCATCTCTGGTTTACATAAGTTCCGTCCAGCACGAGTACGTCGCTGTATGATTTTCCCCATCTTTCAAAGCAGCCTTCGTCGAACACCGCCGTTCCTATGCCTGTGCAGAAGGCGTTGTACGGATAACAGTCTACGGAAATGTCCGTGCCGTTTACTATGGCGTCTTCTATGATTTTCAGCGTTTCGTCCATATATCCCACTGCGCTGCAGCTTCCTATATGAGACATCTCGATGGCGCAGCCTGTGGCTTTGGATATTTCTATCAGTTCTCTGGTCGATTCAGGAGCTTTGGGGCCGTCTTGTCTAAAATGGACTGAGACGAGATATTTGTCGCTTTCCATAGCCCTGACCAGCTCGATGGTTTCCTCCGTGGTCACGCCGGGAGCATATTCAAATCCGCAGGAAATGCCTACAGGAGAATATTTCTTCATTTCATTGAGCAGGCTTTTCATCTTTTCCAGCTGCTGTCTGGTGCTTGGCGCGTAACGGTCTCCTGCGCCGGCCAGTTCGCGGAGATAATTCTGGCCTATGAAAGTCATGATGTTCAGGGGCGCTCCCTCTTTGTCTATTCTGCCGACAAAGTCTTCCATCGAGTTATAACTATCGCCGCAATTTCCGACGATTTGAGTCGTAACTCCCATCTGCAGGCCTCTTCCTGCAGTAAAAAAATCGTCCTCCCTGCCGCCTGCAAACTTGTCTTCATGGGCATGTATGTCTATGAAGCCCGGCGAAACCACTTTACCTTCCGCGTCTATTACTTGAGTACATTCTTCACTGACATTGCCTATCTTTTCGATTTTACCGCCGTGAATCAATATATCTGCTTGCACCCATGAATTGCTATCAAAATCGGGAAATTTTCCGTTTATAATTTTCAGATCTTTCATATTCTCAATCCTCTTTTCTTGCTTTTAGCGAACAAAGGCAATGCTCACTGGTGCGGCGACGAAGCTGCGAGCCGTGCCCTAAGCCGCGCGAGTCAGAGTCCCGTGCAGGTCAAAACTATGCACAAGCCAGAACGCCGCGCGAGGCAGAGTCCCGCGCAGCGTTAGGTTCCAGCGCAACGTCAGAGTCCCGTGCAGCGTCTGTGAGCTTTTTCCGCACGGCCGCAGGCCGGCGTCCGACGCACACAACTAGCCGTCGCCGCTATGCGTCAAATTCTATCTCTCCGGCAAAATGGCAGGCCACGCAATGACCGTCGCCCATATCCTTGAGAGGCGGTTCAGAGCTTTGGCATATATCCTTGCTGAACTTGCAGCGGTTGCAGAACCGGCAGCCATCGCCAACGTCTATGAGACTTGGCATATCGCCGCTGAGCAGATACTTCTTTCTCTCCCTTTCCCTCGGGTGAAGAGGCGGAACTGAAGACATTAGTCCCAGCGTATACGGATGCAGACAATGGTCGTATATATCTTCCGTCTTGCCTATCTCCATGACTTTTCCCCCATACATTACGCATATGCGGTCGCTCATATATCTTACCACCGAAAGATTGTGGGTGATGAAGATATAAGTCATGTTCAGCTCCTTCTGCAAGCGCAGCAGCTCGTTCAGAGTCTGCGCCTGAACGGATACGTCAAGGGCGCTGGTCGGTTCATCGAGAACCAGGATGCGCGGCATGAGCGAAATAGCTCTTGCTATGCTGACTCTCTGCTGCTGGCCGCCCGACAGCTCGTTTGGAAATCTGTCCAGCAGTTCCTTTCTGAGATTTACCTTTTCGACTGTGTCCAGAATCCTCTCTCTGGCTTCTTCCTTTGAATAACCGTTTATAAGCAGCGGTCTTTCAAGGGTGCGGTATATAGTCGAGCGTGGATTCAGCGAGGAGGCAGGATCCTGAAAGACCGCGCTTACTTCTTTTCCGCCGCCTCTGTTCTTCTTGTCCGCCCATATATCCTTTCCGTCTATGATTACGGTGCTTTCAGTCGGAGGCAGAAGACCCAGTATCATCTTGGCCAGCGTAGTCTTGCCGCTTCCGCTTTCGCCTACCAGCCCGAGAGTTTCCCCCTCGTATACGTCGAGAGAAATACCGTCGACCGCTTTGACATATTTGGCGTTCTTTTTGCCTATGCTTCTGAGAGGAAAATACTTTTTTATATCTTTTATTTCTACTACTTTATTGTCTTTCATCGTCTTTCCCTCCTTGAGCGAAGTGGCATGCCACGAAATGGCCGTCGCTTATCTCCCTGAGCTTCGGTCTTTCTGCTCTGCACTTTTCCATGCAGGATGGGCATCTGTCCGCGAACTTGCAGCCGGCCACCTCCTGCGACAGGTCAGGAACGGTGCCCTGAATCGTTTCCAGCCGTCCCTCATCCTTGGTTATCGTCGGCAGGGCTTTCATGAGAAGCTTGGTGTAAGGATGAGCGGCATTGTCGAATATGTCGAAAACGTCGGCTACTTCTACTATGTTGCCGGCATACATAACGCCGACGCGGTCGGCCATGTCGGCCACTATGCCGAAATCGTGAGTTATCATCAATACAGAGGAGTTGTATTTGCTGCGCAGCTCGTTCATCAGTTCTATTATTCCTGCCTGTATGGTAACGTCGAGAGCTGTGGTCGGCTCGTCAGCTATGAGAAGCTTTGGATTTCTGCAAAGCATCATGGCTATCATGACTCTCTGTCTCATTCCTCCGCTTATCTCGTGAGGATAGGATTTCATCCTGGATTCCACATCGGAAATCTTGACGTCTTTCAACGTCTGAAAAGCTATTTCGTGAGCTTCTTCCTTGGATTTTCCCTCTTCAATGAGACCCTCTGAAACCTGATATCCTATGCTGTAGACAGGGTTCAGCGAGTCGAGAGGATTCTGGAATATCATTCCTATTTCCTTCCCTCTTATGTGGCTCATGTCTTTTTCGCTCAGGCCGACGATTTCCTTGTCTTCAAAGATTATCTCTCCGCCTGAAATCTTTCCCGGCTCCTGCAAAAGTCTCATGATGCCGAGGGCTGTGGTTGATTTTCCGCAGCCTGATTCGCCTACGAGAGCGAAAACTTCGCCTTTCTTTATGTCGAAAGATACCTGGTCAACTGCTCTGACCACTCCGTGCTTGGTTTCAAAATTGATCGACAGGTCTCTTACTTTTAATATCGTATTGTCCATCTTTCTCCTCCCTTACACTTTGAGTCTAGGGTCAAGCAGCTCTTTCACGCCTTCGCCGACGAGGTTGAAGCCGAGAACCATCCAAACTATAGCTACGCCCGGCGCCATGGAAATCCAAGGTGCCTGAGTCAGATACTGTATTCCGTCCTGGAGGATCATTCCCCAGTCAGGCTGCGGCTGCTGCGCGCCCAGTCCCAGGAAGCCCATGGAAGTTGTGGACAGTATGGCTGATGGCAGAGCCAGTGTGGCCAGTATGATTATAGTCGACGTAAGGTTCGGCAGTATATATCTCATCAGTATGCTGAAATCGCTTTCGCCGTATATCCTCGCCGCTTCGATGTATGAAAGTTCCTTGAGCGACTGGACTTTTGCCCTGATTATCTTTGTGAACTGCGCCCAGCTTACTACCGCTACGGCTATGGCTACGTTCATCGCGCTGGAGCCCAGCATGAGGACGATGGCCATGGCCAGGATTATAGGCGGTATTGCCCAGGCGGAATCCGTTACAAAGGTTATGATCTTATCTATTTTCTTTCCGTAAAATCCGGCAAGCATACCAAGGGTTACGCCTATTATAGTCTCTATGACGACGGCCACAACGCCAACGCTTAAGGCTATCCTTGAGCCATAGACTACGCGGCTGAAAATACATCTGCCGTACTGGTCTGTGCCCAGAGGATATTCTGAGCAAGGGCCGACAAGCTTCATGGCCATATTCTGCTCATCATAAGTGTGAGGCGCGATAAGCGGCGCAAAAATGGCGATGATAAGCACCGCGCCAAAAAGTATCATGCCGATGACAAACATTTTGTTTTTGAATATATCTTTAAACTTTTTCTTCATTGTCTGCCCTCCTTACTCCAAACGTATGCGAGGGTCAAGTATACCCGATATGATGTCGCCGATCAAGTTGCATATAACCGTAAGAACGGTTATGACAAAGATGATTCCCTGAACCACCATGAAATCCTGTTTGGAAATTGCTTTCCACAGAAGCTGTCCCATTCCAGGCCATGCAAATACATTTTCTACTACTACAGCGCCTCCGATGAGCCATGGCAGCGATAAGAAAAACATTACGGTAACAGGTATCAAAGCGTTTCTCAGGATATGCTTTATGAGTACCTTCCTGCTGCTCAGGCCCTTGGCGTTGGCAGTCATGACGTATCTTTCCCGCATGACGTCAAGAACCTCGGAGCGTGTAAGCCTGAATATCTGAGCCAGAGTCGGCAACGCCAGAGTGAACGCCGGCAGAATAAGCGAGGAGAAGCCGCTGTATCCCGATACAGGCAAAACACCCAGCGTTATGCTGAATATGAACATCAAAAGCACGCCCAGCCAAAACTGCGGCATCGACCATAAAACAATGGTTCCCACCGTCAGCGCTTTGTCTGCCGGTTTGTCTTTTCTCGTCGCCGCCAAAAGGCCCAGCGGTATGGATATCAGATATTCTATAAGTAAAGCTGCGCCCGTCAGCATCAGCGTATAAGGCAGACGCTGCATTATCAGGTCGCCTACGCTCTGCTTCATTGAAACGGACGTGCCGAAATCTCCCTGTAATATGTTGCCCAGCCAGTAAAAATACTGGACGACAGGAGGCTCGTCGAGCCCCCACCGGGCTTTCAGCTCCGCAACTCTCTCAGGAGATACTCTAGTATCTACCATGAGGTCGATCGGATCGCCCGGCATAGCCTGCATTATGGCAAAGACCAGAACTGAAACAAAGAGCACTATGGCTATGCCCATAAGCAGTCGCTTTATCACATAGTGAATAACACCATTCACGTCATGTCCTCCTATTATACTTAACAGATGGAGCCGCCGCACTGTTCGACCTGCCCGGTCATTCAGCGCAGCAGCTCCACGTTTTAAATTCCGAATATTTCCGCAGCGATTTTTTCGTACATTGCGTTTTTCGGAAGACCTTCATAGTTGGTCAGCATGATCAAAGAAATATCGTCGTCTGTAAAGCGTGAAACTCTGGATATGAATCCTGTCGTTCCGCCCGTATGCCATATCTCCCTGTGGCCCTTGTATTCGCCCAAGAAAAAGCCGAATCCGTAGCCTGTAGCTGTTCCGTCCTTAAGGTGGTTTTCCTTGAAGGCTTCGGCCAAAGTTTCCCTCTTCAGAAGCAATTCAGAATCGCTCATGTAGAGGTGCTTGTGCCATTTGAACAAATCATCGACAGTAGATTGTATATTGCCGTCGGCATATCCTACCAGCGCCATATTGTACTCCTGTCTTACAAAATTGCCTTTATCGCCTTTAGTATATCCTTCAATCAGATTGTCAGCTTTTACATCCATATAATCGGGAGCTATGGTGTCGTTCATTCCCAGAGGCTCAAAGATCCTCTTCTTTAAAAACTCACCGAAGCTGAGTCCCGAAAGCTGGCGTACTATATCGCCCAGCATTACGTAAGCCGAGTTGCAGTAGGAATACTGGGTCTCAGGCTCAAAAGTCAAATCTCCGAAGCCCTTGATTATCTCCAGCATTTTCGCCGTGTCTGCCGTAGCTGACTCAGGTATATTGAGCCATACGTTGTCCTCAAAGTATTCTTTGATTCCGGAAACGTGGGTCATAAGATTTCTTACGGTCACCCGCTTCACATAGTCCGGGAAGTCGGGGAAAAACCTTTCCACCGGCTCGTCGTAGTCCAAAAGTCCCTGCTCTTTAAGCATCATGATAGCTATGCAGGTAAACTGCTTCGTGTTGGAAGCTATGACAAATCCGTCCTCGGGCTTTACCTTTTGTCCCGTCTCCATGTCGGCAAGGCCGTAAGCTTTTCTTATGAGTATATCGTCGCCTTTAGTTATCAGCAGAGCCATTCCCGGCGTATTGTCGTTCATGTCTTCGCTGATAACTTTATCAAGTCTTTTCTCTAATGCTGCAATCTCCATGAAATTACCCCTTAGTTACGTCGTTGAAGATAGATCTGCCGTCGTTGGTCACCTTGAATCCTTTTACCTCGTCTGTAGTCGCGATGCAGTATTTGTCAGCGAACATGGAGATAGCAGGAAGTTTTGCAAACAATGCGTCCTGAGCAACTTCGTATTTTTCAACTCTGGCTTCAGGATCTGTTTCATATCTGGCGGCCACCAGAGCGTCGGTAACCGTAGGATCGTTCCACGGATAGCCTGAGGCCTCAGTAAATACGTAGTACATTATGTCAGCGTCGCTCCATACATAGCTTCTGGCCATCATCTGGAAGTCGTTTTCTTTCTGCAGCTGCTTGATATAAGCTGCTTCATATTCAACGATCTGCACATCTATGCCGATTTCTTTCAGCTGTGACTGGATTACAGGCGCCGCTGCTTTGTTGGAAGCCTTATCCGTCGGTGAGCAGTATTCGATGGTCAGCGGAGTTCCGTTCTTTTCGACGATGCCGTCTCCGTCAGTATCTTCATAGCCTGCCTCTTTGAGGAGTTCTTTGGCCTTGTCAGGGTTGTAAGCGTACTTTTCTGCATATTCAGCTTCTTTATCTGCGCTGTAGCCTGTCTGCGCCTTGGAAATAAATCCGTACAGCGGCGCTACCTGATCGTCGAGAGCAGAGGCAAGTGCTTCTCTGTCAATTCCGACATTGATAGCTTCTCTTACTTTCTGGTCGTTGAGAGGAGCGTCTACAGTCTGGCACATCATATATGTGGAACCTGCCTGTTCATAGAAATATGCTTCCAGGCTGTCGTTTTCAGTGATGGATTTTACGCTGGAAGTAGGGATATCGTAAGCGATGTCTACGTTTCCTGCTTCAAGCTCGCTTACTCTTGTGAATTCGTCAGGTATGAATCTTACGATTACCTGGTCGAAATTCAGTACTCCCTGATTTTCTACTTCAGGATTTGAAGTTACGAAGTTAGGGTTCTTTTCCAGAACGATTTCAGAACCGGCTTTCCACTCTTTAACCATGAAAGGTCCGTTGGTAACAGCCGCTCTGTTGAATTCGTCATCTCCCATTTCCTCTGCCGCGGCTACGTCGACAAGGCCGCCGTATGTGCTGGCCAGACTGGCGTACATGTAAGGCGCCGGTTCGGAGAGAATGAATTTGAATGTTCTTTCATCTATTACTTCGATATCAGTAATCGCCTCGATGTCTCCTGAATACTGGCTTATCTCTTTCATTCTCTCAAAGGATGCCTTTACAGCTTCAGCGTCTAAAGCATCTCCGTTGGAGAACTTGGCGTCTTCAGGAAGAACGAAAGTTATCTCCTTGCCGTCTTCTGATTCAGTGTATGATTCCGCGAAACAAGGGTTAAGCGTGCTCATATCTTCGCTGAATGTTACCAGAGGGCTGTACAGCAGCTGGTGCACAACGTTTTCCCAGCCGATCTGATGAATATCCGTACCCTCGATTTCATCCTGTATGGCAATGACCAGAGTCTTTGTGTCGCCGCCCTCGCTGTCGTTTCCGCCTCCGCCGCAGGCTGAAAACGAAAGGACTACGGCAAAGACTAAGATCAATGCGATAGCGCGTTTGATTTTCATTTCAATACCTCCATTTTTCTCTCGAAATAAAATAAATATATATGTCCTGCCACGTCTAGCGCACTGACAGCAGTCCCACTATAACGTTGGTAGGTTCATATCCCAATGCTTGGTCTATCTCTTCGGACAGACTGCTCACATCCCAGCGAAAATCAGCTTCTATCCCGCCGGCTGACGCTGTGTCGAGGAAAAGGCTCAGGCAGTTCAGCGCCTCTTCCGCATCGTGGACCAGCTTCCCGGCAGACTTTCCTCTGCCGTCGATCATGACTGCCAGCACATTTTCTCCTATATCCTCCCCCAGCAGACTTTCTATTTTAGCCTTTTCCTGCGGAGACAGTATAATGAATTTCGCCGCAGATGCCGGCTGTCCGCCTTTCATCTCGTAAACCGCGGAAAGGATATCTTCCAGTTTGTCTGCAGCAGCTGTTTCACTGCGGCCTGTCTCCGGCGTGGAAATCTCGTGATAATCTTCTTCATCTTTGAAAACTCCCAAATTGAAAGAAGCTTTCTTTTCCACCAGCTTTCTTATCTTATCGTCATACGGAGTAAGCCACAGAAGCTGTTCTTCTTCCGCTTTAAGCCTGTCGCGAAAAGCCACAGGCGTGCATTTCAGGTAGGCGGAAAACTGCTTGTAAAAATATCTCGGTGCGGAAAATCCGCTGTTTTCTGAGACTTGAGTGACCGGCATACCGGTGGTTATCAGATATCTGACCGCCTGGATCACCTTATAATACTCAACTGTCGCCTTGAAATTGACGTTCAGCTTTTCATTGAATTCTTTTGAAAGGTACTGCACGCTGACATACTCATTGTCAGCCAGCTTTCTCAGGTTCAGCTCGGCGGCGTTCATGTATATGGAGTCATATATCCTCAAGAATCTGTTGAGCCTGGCGTCGGAAACGCCTGAGTCTGCCAGCATGTTCTTAAAGTCGTGGAAATATTCGACTATGAGGTCCTCGGCTTCCTGGACTGTTTTTATCATAAGCGTATCGTCAGCTGTATTTACATATAGATTATATATGAGCAGCAATTTTGCCCGCAGCTGTTGCTGATGATTTTTTGTCGCTTTGCTCGGATAAAATAAAGTCGTGCTGCAGTTGTAAAGCGCTTTGTCTATAAGCGGCTGTAAGCTTTTCGCTGTTTCGCGCTCAACTTCAAACACGAGTACTACGTTTTCCTCTCCCGATTCACTGAACAGTTTCACAGGTTCGTCTATATTTATAATTTCTATATTTCCCTCAGTGAGATAACAGCGTCCCGCTACAAATTCGAGACCAAGCGTGCCTTTGAGGACGTACAGTATCCTCAGGTTCTCGCTGACGTGAAAAGGCTTGTTTCTTATTTCCAGAGCTTTTATAACCAGTCCGTTATCACCTGTATCCATATTTCTGCTCCGCCTTTACATCCTATCGTTAATATAATAATTCATATGGCATGAACGTTCAATTTACTAATTTAAATAGCTTGTGTACTTTTTCAAACAAAGTGAAGTTTTTATGGAAATTTTAGTTAATAAAAATAAAATTTTGTTAATTATTTTGTGTGAGCTCTCTAAATTTTACTCTTTTTTGACCTCCTATGCAAGAGTAAATTTGAAAGTATACCAGACAAATATCCGTGAATAATCACCTGAATCGACATATTCCTGCAGTTCACATGGCTGGAGGGATTCCCGGTCCTCCGTCACCCCTCCTGGCTGCCCGGCCGCTGAATAATTATGCAAAACCGTGGCTGCGAATATGCCCCGAAATCCTCGGCCGGCAGCGGACGCGGCTTTGCGTCTTGAAGAAAACTGCCGCATAAAATATATGCGGCAGCAGCTCATCTTTTATTTCTTCGTGTTTTGTTTTCAAATGGCATTTCTGCAGTTTTATTTCTGCAGCTTTTCCGGTATGCAGGGGTATGTCCGGCACAACTAGCAGGTGTGATTTCCGCAGGTATGGCTTCCGCAGCCGTGGTTTCCGCACGTATGGCCACCCTCGCCGTGTTCATGCTCGTGATGGCTGCACTTAACATCCGGATCATAGCCCAGGCTGCCCTCTGCCAGAGCCCTGACCGCGGCATCGGCGCTTCCTGTAACGCCGCCGTAAAGCTTTATTCCAGCTTCTTCGAGCGCCGTTCTCGCTCCGCCGCCTATACCGCCGCAGATCAGCGCTTCAACTCCGTTTTCTGCCAGGAAGCCTGCCAATGCGCCGTGCCCGCTTCCGTTGGTATCTAAAACTTCTTCTCTGACGATTTTACCGTCTTCAACATCATAGACTTTGAATTGCTCAGTGTGTCCGAAATGCTGAAAAATCTGTCCGTTTTCATAAGTTACCGCAATTTTCATAATATATACCTCATCTTTCATTTAATATTTTACATCTGTTTCGGCAGCCGCCGCAGCCGCAGCCTCTCGCTTCTCTGCCGCAGCCCTCTTCTTCCGTTCCGCATAGGACATAGTTTCCTCCCTCTATTTTGAGGGACGCGCCTTCAACCAGGGCTTCTGCGAGCTTTTTTCTGGCCTCGTTATATATCTGCTGCACGGTGGTTCTGGCGACTCCCATATACTCGCCGCACTCTTCCTGAGACAGGCCTTGTTTATCTATGAGCCTTATAGTCTCATATTCGTCCACCGTCATGATCACCTGCAGTTTATTATTGCCTTTTTTTACAGGTTCAAAACCCATGGATACCGGCATACAGCAAACTCTGCGGCATTTTTTAGGTCTGGGCATTTTTTCACCTCCGCTCCGGCCAGTTACGTTGCCAGTTACGTTACGTTGTTATCGCATCGCTGCCATATCATCGTCGGAGAATTTATGGCATATGATATTTATATAATATCACGTTTGTGGCATATGTCAATAATTTTTTTTAAACCTCTTGTCTGCGGCAGAAAAAAGAATATAATAAAATTAGTTTTTATTTTGTAGATGCACTTTCAGTGTGCAAAATTAAACATTTTTCGGAGGGAAAAGTATGCGTTACAAAGATTTCAAAGACCTTAAAATTTCAGCCCTCGGTTTTGGAACCATGAGGCTTCCAAAGACTGCTGAGGGCAAAATAGATTACGCGGCAGGCAAGGAGATGGTCGCCGCGGCTTTCAAAGGCGGAGTCAATTATTTTGACACGGCTTATAAATATCACGAGGGCGATTCGGAAAATTTCTGCGGAGAGACTCTGTCCCAGTATCCGCGTGATTCTTTTTTCCTGGCCGACAAACTGCCTACCTGGCTGTGCAAGACGGTCTCGGATGCCGAGCGAATAGTCAGGGAGCAGCTGGACAAATGCAAAACCGATTATTTCGATTTCTATCTTCTACACAATGTAGATGAGGAGACCTGGCCCAACATTGAAGCTTTAGGCCTGGTGCGTTTCATGGAGGAAGTCAAAGAAAATGGTATGGCCAGACATATCGGTCTTTCAGTCCACTGCCAGCCTCAGCTTCTGGAAGAAGTCTTTTCAAAGTACGGCGACGTTCTGGAATTCGTACAGATACAGCTCAATTACATGGACTGGGATTACATAAACGCCAAAGAGCTTTACAATATCGCACGCAAATATGACAAACCTATCATCGTGATGGAACCTTTAAGAGGCGGTATGCTGGCCGAACTGCCAAGCGAAGACGCCCACAGGATACTGACTGAAGCCACGGAAAAGGCAGGCCAGCCGCAGTGTTCAAAAGCTTCCTACGGCCTCAGGTTTGCCAGCCAGCTGGAGGGCGTGATGTGCGTGCTCTCAGGCATGTCGACGCTTGAGCAGATGAATGAAAACACTGAAATTTTCAGCGGACCTCTGCTCACCGAAACTGAACTGGAAGCCATACCAAAAGCGGCTGAAAAGCTCCGCAGCGATATAATGGTTCCATGCACCGGCTGCAATTACTGCTACGAATGTCCTGCAGAAATCAAAATTCCTCAGATATTCAAGCTTTACAACGACACCGCCGCCAGAAATTTCGTCTTTCTCTGGGACTCCCTTTCTGATCTCTACGGAAAGCTTGGTCCAAACGCCAACGACTGCATCGGCTGCGGCAACTGTGAATCTCACTGTCCGCAGAAGATAAACATAATATCTAAGCTGAAAGAGATAGACGATAAATACAAGGCGATAATCGCAGAATCAAAATAAAAGAATACAAAACAGAGAATCTGCATAAGACGACACAAAGGAAGATAAATGAAGAAAAATCTGGGAACTTTTCTCACGGTAACGGCAGGAATATTATGGGGATTTTCCGGCGCGTGCGGTCAATATATATTCGAGAGATTCCCCATCGAGCCTGCTCACCTGACTTCGCTGAGGATGCTCAGCGCAGGAGTCATTCTATCCTTTATCGGGCTGGCCACAGACAGGCAGAGCATGATAGGTATATGGCAGTCGAAGCAGACGGTCATAAGGCTGATGCTTTACGCTGTGCTGGGAATAATGTTTTCACAGCTCACATACATGCAGGCCATCTCTTATACCAACTCAGGAACGGCCACCATACTTCAGTACACCGGCCCCGTCCTGGTGATGGTCATAAGCTGTGCCATGGCCAAAAGGCTGCCCAACTTAAAAGAAGTAGCAGCCATAGTCCTCGTTATTCTGGGAACGTTTTTTATCGCCACCCACGGTGACGTCTCAAACATGATAATCAACACCAAAGGACTGATATGGGGACTTTTGGCCGCCGTTGCCCTGGCGCTGTACACGCTGCTTCCGGGAAAGATAACGCAGAAATACGGCAGTGTGGCGATAACAGGCTATGGAATGTTGATTGGCGGTCTGATCCTGTTTTTGATTTCAGGCGCGTGGAAAGTCAGCCTCAGTTCTGACCTGAGGTTTATCATGGCTTTCATCGGTATCGTGGTCTTCGGAACCGTCCTGACATTCAGCATGTATCTCAAAGGTCTTTCTATGATCGGTCCTGTAACGGCCAGCATGCTGGCCAGCACGGAGCCGGTATCTGCCGCCGCATTTATGATAATCTGGCTGGGTGTGCCTTTCCACTACATGGATCTGCTGGGCTTCCTCTGCATCATCACCACTATATTTTTACTTGCAAAAAAGAGTCCCGCTCCGCAGGGCGGACAATAAAGCGGCGGGAGGAAACTTCAAGAGGAATCAGCAAGAATAAACGAGAATAAGCGGGCAGCAAATAAAAAAGCTTTCACATTGGCGTCATGACGTTTAAAGTATGTCAAGTCAATGTGAAAGCTTTGTTTCGTCCGGCTACTCATCGCCGTTATCTTTATTCTCAGCTCCCCTGCAATATTGTTTATATGCCTCGCGCTGCTCTTTCATGGCCTTGAACGCTCCCACCTTTTTCTGCTTCGGCGCCTTGGCGTTTTCTATGGCTCTGAGAGTTCCTTTCACCGCGATGAAAATTCCTATCAGCACCATAAACCAGTGTTCTTTAAAATGTATGGCCATGATGGTCCAGCAAACTCCGAATATGGCGATCGCTATAGCGGCTTTGCCTTTGGCGAAATCCGGTAGCCATGAAATTCTTCTTTTCTGCATTAAAGTCCTCCTAAATTCAATGTCTCTTTAAAAAGTAAAATGTCTCTTTCTGATCCAGTAATATAAAGGCACTGCGTACATGTAAAAGGCATAAGGCATCGCTCCTATGCCCACGTCCATAAAGGACAGCGGAATGGTGCAGCCTATAGTCCACGGTATTATGCAGGCTATCAATATTACGGAGTTTTCCATGTCTATGGCAAGTTCCGTCTTAGAGCCTCCGCCCGATATGTAAGGCTTTTTCATCAAATCGGCGCACATCAGCGTTGCTATAGTCTGATTGCAGAATACCGCCGCGGCAGCAATGCTCATGAATATCATTATCGTGAAGCGTCCCAGCCTGCTGCATGCCGCAAAAATCTTGTCCTGCAGCTGCGCCAGCATGTCTGTTCCGCTGAAAATACCGGAATACGAACTGGATATTACCAGTATTACAGCCACCTCAGCCATGGAGACAAGGCCTCCTCCGTCCAAGATGGAGCCCAGGCCCGGTGCAGGCGCTTCATAACCTATTATACATATCTTTAAAACTTCGAGCAAGTGAACTTTTTGCACGAAGTATGCCACCAGCACTCCGGCGGCTATACTGGCTCCCATGGCTTTGATCACGTCGACTTTCAGTAAAGGAAGCACTATCACTATGGCCGCAGGCAGAAAAGACCACAGGGAGAGAGTGAATTCTTCTTCAAAGGAGCGTGCTGTAAATACGGGAGATAAAAACAATATTCAATTATATATTATTGGGACAATTGCGTCGGTATTTATAATTATAAATAGTTGGAGAAAATTCCTGCGAATGAAAGAATAAAGATGAGATAGAGAAGTTTACAAAGAAAATTAAAATCGGTA
>UQXL01000009.1 GCA_900545135.1 uncultured Eubacteriales bacterium
AAAGAAGTGGCAGGACAACCTGTCCCGGTTCTATGAAGAAGCAGAATCGGTAGAAGGCCTGAGGATAATGAAGACGGAAGGCATGGATCCCACAAAGATCAATCTGGATATGTCGGCGCACGGGTTTTCCGGAAACGACCTTGAGAATTTCCTCATGGAAAGAGGAATATTTGCAGAGCTGGTGAGCGGCAATATAGTGATGTGCATGACGGGCATAGGCAACGAAGAGAGCGATTACCTGCGGCTGATCGAAGCGTTGAAAACAGCCGCCGCATCGGGCAGCGCCGCAGTAAAGAAGCGACCTGATCATCCTAAAGTCCTGGCGAAGAGACTGAAACAGGAGAAAGTACCTGCGGCCAGAGAAGCAGTGAGCCTCGACGAGGCGGCGGGGAGAGTGTGCGCCGCATCGGTCATCCCTTATCCGCCGGGAATTCCGATAGCATGTCCCGGAGAAGTCTTCGACGAAGAAGTGCTGAGATACATAAAGAGCCTGAGAGAAATGGGAGAGAAGGTTATCGGAGTCAGCGAAGACATGAAAGTCATGGCGGGAAAACGGCAGGCCGATTAAAATAAAATAAGACAAAAGAACACTCAAAAGTAACTAAAAGGTGTGTAACCGTATAAAAAAGCGCCTACTTGTAAGACTGCGGCAAAGGGGTAGAATTGAAGCAGAAAGATCAGGCGCCTGAAAGAGAGCTTTATACGTTACTGCGGAAGATTTTCATGAGCGAAGATCGAAATGCGCACCTGATGGTTACTTTTTCTGGTGTTTCTAACAACTTCCTAACAGTAAAAAGAAAATTTTTGATGATTTTTGAGGAGTGTTGTTGTATAATATATTTTGTATGAATATGTACAAATTTTAGAAAGGAAGGTCTCAAGAAATGAGTCACAAACATTTACACAGCATCCATGTGAATCATTACAAGCACACTGCCGGTTGTGCCACAGAAGTAATGCCGATTCCTGATGTTGTAAAAATTTCCATGTCTCAGCATATTGGAGCACCTTGCAAACCTTTAGTACAAAAGGGTGACTACGTCAAAGTAGGTCAGCTTTTAGGTGATGTTGACGCCTTTGTAAGCGCGCCGATTCACTCCAGCGTTTCGGGCACGGTAACAGGTATCGAGGAACAGCGTTCAGCTGTCGGAGGAGTCGATACTCTCGTCGTTATCGAAACGGACAAGAAGCAGGAAATTTACGAAGAAATCAAGCCGCCTGTAGTCGAAGATCTGCCAGGATTTATCAAGGCAGTAAGAGACAGCGGCCTGGTGGGACTGGGCGGAGCATCATTCCCTACCCACATTAAATTCAATCCTAAAAATATCGATGATGTTCATACTCTCATCGTCAATGCTGCGGAGTGTGAACCGTTTATCACTTCCGACCACAGACTGATGCTGGAAGATACCGAAGATCTGATCAGTGGTATGCAGCTTGCAATGAAGTACATAGGACTTGACGAAGGTTTTATTGGAATCGAAGAAAATAAACCTGATGCCATAGCCCACATCGATAAGGTTCTGGCAGACAAAGGTATTACTAATATCAAGACTTTCAAACTCCAGGCCAGATATCCTAAGGGAGCTGAAAGAGTTCTGGTTTATGAAATCACAGGAAAGACCATGAATGCAGGCGTTCTGCCGGCAGACCTGGGTGTTATCCTTTCCAACGTAACTACTTTCGCTAAAGTAGGAGAATATTTCAGAACAGGAATGCCTCTCGTTTCAAAGAGAATGACTGTCGACGGCGACGCCGTTGCTCAGCCTAAGAACGTCATAGCGCCGATAGGAGCTATGATCAACGACGTAATCGCTTTCTGTGGCGGATACAAGCAGGAACCGAGAAAGATCCTGATGGGCGGACCTATGATGGGAAGAGCGATCTTCTCCGACGAGATGCCTATCGTAAAGAATAACAACGCTATTCTGGCTTTCTCCAAGGCTCAGGCCATGGTAAAAGAAGAAACTGCCTGCATCAACTGCGGCAGATGCCATCAGGCGTGTCCGTTCAATCTTATCCCTACTGCTCTGGCAGACGCTTATGAGAGAAGAGACGCTCAGGCGCTTTCAGATCTCAAGGTAATGCAGTGCATGGAATGTGGAAGCTGTTCTTATGTCTGCCCGGCGAGAAGACCTCTGGGCTTTACGAACAAGCTTGGAAAAGCTGTGGTAAAGGAGGCTGGAATTAAGTAATGGAAAAGAAAACTTACAATAATTTAGTAGTATCGTCAGCTCCTCATATCGTAAGCAATATGGACACAAGCAGGATCATGATGATGGTAATTCTGGCTCTCGTGCCTTCACTGCTTGTCAGCGTTTATGTTTTCGGAATGAGAGTGCTCTCTCTGACTGCGGTATGCATCGTAGCCGCGGTATTCTTTGAGTGGATATGGAACGTCCTGATGCACAAGAGACAGACTGTGGGCGATTTGAGCGCTGTTGTAACAGGCATGCTGATCGCTTTCAATGTTCCGTCAGGACTTCCTTACTGGATTGCCATCGTAGGCTGCTTCGTGGCTATTATCATCGTTAAACAGCTTTTCGGCGGCGTAGGCAAGAACATCGCCAATCCTGCCATCACGGCGAGAATCGTGCTGTTCATCTCATTCGCCACTGAAATGACCACATGGCCTCTTCCTAGAATGGCTGCAGACGCCGTTTCAACTGCAACTCCTCTCGGAGTCCTGGCAGAGGGCGGAGAACTTCCTAACAATGTGGAGATGTTCCTCGGATTTATAGGAGGCTCCATGGGTGAAGTCAGCGCCATCGCGCTGATCGTAGGCGGACTTTTCCTGATCTGGAAGAAGATAATAAGCCCTATAATACCGGTTGCCTTTATAGGAACTGTGTTTGTGTTCGCGTTCATCTACTATGCTGCGACAGGCGGAGACGCGCTGAATATGGCCGTATTCCACATACTGGCCGGCGGCGTAATGCTGGGAGCGTTCTTTATGGCTACTGATTACGTTACGACTCCTCTCCTTCCTATGGGAAAAGTCGTATTCGGAATAGGATGCGGTCTGATCACCATGATCATAAGGATCTGGGGACAGTATCCGGAGGGCGTATCCTTCTCCATACTGATCATGAACTGCCTGACACCGCTCATCAACAACTTCTTCCAGAAGAGAATGTATGGAGGTGCTAAGAAAGATGAAAAGTAATACGTTTAAAGAATACATACAGCCGGTAGTCGTTCTCGTGGCGATCTGCCTGATAATCACTTTCGCCCTTGCATACGTGAATTCCATCACTTCTCCTATAATAGCGGAGAACTCGGCGAAAGCGGCTGATGCTTCAAGAGCCGAACTGCTTCCGGCAGCAGAAAGCTTTGAAAAATATGACGGAGATTTGATCGTCGCAGTTCCTGACAAAGTATTCGTTACTGAATGTTATGTTGCCGAGGGCGTGGGAATGGTAGTTACCGTTCAGTCCTCGTCTTTCGGAGGTCTTCTCACAGAGATGATAGGTATCGACAATGAAGGCAGCATAACCGGCGTTAAGGTAACTGCGCATAACGACACAAAGGGACTCGGTACCAAAGCTCATGAATCAGGTTATCTTGAGCAATATATAGGCTTGACTGAGCTTGCAGGCGCTGACAATATCAAAGGCGATACTGCTGTGTCATATATAAGTGGAGCGACTATTTCCTCCAACGGCGTTTACCAGGGAGTATGCGTAGCTCTGCAGCAGTATCAAGCAGTTCAGGGAGGTGCTAACTAATGAAAGAAAAAGCAAGTAGATTAGCAGTCCTTACGAAGGGCATAATTAAGGAAAACCCTAACCTGGTATTATTGCTGGGAACCTGTCCTACGCTTGCGACCACGTCGTCGGCTTTCAATGGAATGGGTATGGGTATAGCGGCGACTGCCGTACTGGTTTGCTCCAACATCGCGATTTCGCTGTTGGCAAAACTTATTCCTGATAAAGTAAGAATCCCGTGCTATATCGTACTGATAGCAGGATTCGTAACTCTTGTACAATTTATCGTTCAGGCGTTTGCGGAACCGCTGTACAATTCACTGGGCGTGTTCCTGCCACTGATCGTAGTTAACTGTATAATCCTCGGAAGAGCAGAAATGTTCGCCAACAAAAACGGCGTTCTTGACTCCGCTCTCGATGGTATAGGAATGGGTCTCGGATTTACTCTTTCTCTGACTTTCATCGGAGCTATAAGGGAAATAATCGGAGCCGGAACTATCTTCTCAGGTTTCTTCCTCGGAAGCGAAGAGCTGGTTCAGAAGCTGACCATTTCCATTCCGTTTATATCAGAACATCCTATGCTTATTATCGCTCTCGCTCCCGGCGGATTCTTCGTATACGCCTGCGCTATAGCGATAGTAAACAAGATACTTCAGTCCAAGGGCAAAAAGCCAAGAAACTTCAGCTGTCAGGGATGCGCAATGGCTTCCATCTGCCAGCAGGAGAAATGTCTTGAGGAATTAGAGAAAGGAGTTGAAGCATAATGTCAGGTTACTTAACTATATTGCTGGGGATAATCCTGGTAAACAACTATGTTCTCGCTCAGTTCCTCGGTATCTGTCCGTTCTTGGGCGTATCCAAAAAATTGGATTCCGCCGTCGGCATGGGAGTGGCCGTTACTTTCGTAATGGTGCTTGCTACCGCGGCTACATGGCCTATAATGCAGGCTCTGAACAATCTGAACATAGCTTATTTACAGACTATAGTGTTCATTCTCATCATAGCTGCTTTGGTACAGTTCGTTGAGATGGCGCTGAAAAAATTTATCCCTTCGCTCCACAAAGCGCTGGGCGTATACTTACCGCTTATAACCACAAACTGTGCGGTGCTGGGCGTATGTATCTCCAACATTGATTCGGGATACAACTACCTGGAGTCGCTTGTGAACTCTTTCGGTGCAGGCGTAGGCTTCCTGCTGGCTATGGTCATCTTCTCGGGAATGAGAAGCAAACTGGAGGGAAACAACGATATTCCGGCGCCTTTCCAGGGAGTTCCGATCACCATGACTACTGCGGCTCTTCTGTCGCTGGCATTCATGGGCTTTGGCGGATTAGTGTAGGATAAGGAGGCGAATTAAGAAATGATGGATATTTTAATACCGGTATTGCTGGTAGTAGCAATGGGTTTTGTCCTTGCCGTCATCTTGACTATCGCGTCGAAGATATTCTTCGTACCTGTAGATGAAACGGTTACCAACTTAAGAGCCGAACTTCCGGGAGCCAACTGCGGAGCCTGCGGATTCGCCGGATGTGATGATTACGCGGCTGCGCTTGCTGCTGATCATGAAATAGGAACGGCTAAATGTCCTGTAGGCGGAGCTGCTGTTGCGGCTAAGCTTGCTGAAATACTCGGCGTGGAAGCCGGTTCAGCAGAACCTCAGGTGGCTGTCGTAATGTGCAACGGCAATGCCCAGGCTTCAAAGAAACTGATGGAATACCAGGGCCTTTCAACTTGTGCGGCAGCCAAGCAGATGTTCGGCGGACTCAATATGTGCGCCCACGGATGTTTAGGTCTGGGAGACTGCCAGGCAGCATGTCCTTACGGCGCGATACAGGTTTGCGACGGTGTGGCTGTTGTCAACAGGGACGTGTGCGTAGGATGCGGCATATGTGCCAATACTTGTCCTAACCATGTCATCAGAATCGCTCCTGCAAAGAGCAAGGTTATCGTTCAGTGTCATTCCACTGATCCTGGCGCCAAGACAAGGAAAGCTTGTACCAACGGCTGCATAGGATGCAAGAAGTGCGAAAAGGCTTGCAAGTTTGACGCTGTCAAGGTTGAGAACAATCTCGCCATGATTGACCCTGAAAAATGCAAGAACTGTGGTCTTTGTGCCAAGGAATGTCCTACAGGTGCAATAATAAACCTCAGAGCAAAAAGAAAACCGGCGGCTCCTGCGGCAGAAGCCACAGAAGCAAAAGAAGCATAAGAGCGAAACCTTTCTTTTCAATATGGTCTCCTGCGGGCAGGCTTCCGTTGTGAAGCCTGCCCGGCGGGGGATTTTTTATTGTTGCTTTTGCCGGGACGCGTGAACCCGGGTGTGGAAACCCTGGCGTGGAAACCTGGGTGGGGAAAACAGATATTCCAGGTGCGGAAAAGCATGTAAAACCATTGACAGGCAGGCAAATTTGCTGTATATTATTAAAGAAGAAAAACTGCTGGCATGAAGCCAGACAGTGCGGCTAAGAATAGCCGCTTTCGCAGCTGCCGTCCGCAGCCCGGCAATGCGAGGCTGTGAAGTTTTAACGGAAGATTTAAGGAAATTAACGTATACTATCGGAGGTATACAGCTTTCCAGCAAGGGAGGCCTGTATATCTTTTATTTTTTGCACAAATAGTAAGGAGAGAAGGGACGCAGAGAATGAGACTTGCGGATTTTTTCAGAGAAAACAATAAAACAGCGATAGCCTTTTCGGGAGGTGTGGATTCAGCCTATCTGCTCTATGAAGCCATCAAAAATAAAGCGGATGTGAAAGCATATTATGTGAAATCAGCTTTTCAGCCGCAGTTTGAGCTGGAGGACGCGGAGAGGCTTGCAAAACAGCTGAAGGCCGAGATAAAAGTCATACACCTTGACGTTTTGGCCAGCCGCGATGTGGAGTCCAACCCCATGGACAGATGCTATCACTGCAAGAATATGATATTTAAAGCGATTGCGGAAGCTGCGGCATCCGACGGATTCGATGTTATATTGGATGGCACAAATGCTTCCGATGATGAAGCAGACCGGCCGGGAATGGCTGCCCTTAAGGAACTCAAGGTTCGTTCGCCTCTCCGTGAGTGCGGACTTACAAAGGTAGAAATACGAAAGCTGTCAAGAGAAGCAGGTCTTTTTACTTGGAACAAACCTGCCTATGCCTGCTTGGCGACGAGGATAGCCACGGGCGAGAAGATTACCGTAGAAAAGCTTGAAACGACGGAAGAAGCCGAAGCTTTTATTGCCTCGCTTGGCTTCACAGATTTCAGAGTGAGAATGGAGAAAAAAGCAGCTAAAATCCAGCTGCCTGAAGCGCAGCTCGATATGCTGATACGCCACAGAACAGAGGTCATTGCGGAATTAAAAAAATATTATGAGTCTGTACTTTTGGATTTGGAGGTAAGAGGATGAGCGATATAAAAAACATTTTGGAATCGGTACGAAAAGGAGAGATGGCGGTGGAAGAAGCCATGCTGGCCATAAAAAAGGCACCTTTCGAGGATATAGGATATGCCAAAGTCGATCTTCACCGCGGCATACTGCAGGGAGCTGCGGAAGTGATATACGGCGCAGGGAAAACAGCGGAACAGATGATTGGCATTATAGAAAAAATGCAGGAAAACGGCCAGAAAACCATATTGATTACCAGGCTGTCGGAAGAATCTGCCGGGACCATAGTCGAAAAATGTGATATGGATTACAGCAAACAGGCAAGAGTCGGCATCATAGGCGAAAAACCTCTGCCCGACGGAATAGGAAAGATAGTCGTAGCAACAGGAGGGACTTCTGATATTCCTGTTGCAGAAGAGGCGGCTCTCACCTGCGAAGCTCATGGAAATCAAGTGGTAAGGCTCTACGATGTGGGAGTGGCCGGCATCCATCGCCTGCTTTCGTATATGGACGATATCATGAGCGCTTCAGTCATCATCGCAATAGCAGGAATGGAGGGCGCTCTGGCCAGCGTCATAGGAGGAATGGCGGACTGCCCGGTCATCGCGGTTCCCACCAGCGTAGGCTACGGCGCTTCTTTCAGCGGACTTTCCGCGCTTCTGTCCATGCTCAACTCCTGTGCCAGCGGCGTATCCGTCGTAAACATCGACAACGGTTTCGGAGCCGGATATCTGGCCAGCATGATAAACCACATGGGGGTGAAGAAATGAAGATATTGTATTTAGACTGCGGGATGGGGGCGGCAGGCGACATGCTGACGGCAGCCCTGCTGGAACTTCTGCCGGAACGCGAAGCCTTTTTAGATAAGCTTAATTCGGTCGGTATTCCGGGGGTGCGCTACAATGCTAAGCCATCTGTCAAGTGCGGAATAACGGGGACTCATGTTGCCGTGACGGTATTTGGAGAAGAAGAGGAAAGCGCCGACTACGGCCATGGTCACAAGCACGATAACCATGGCCACGAGCACCATCATGAGCATCACGGCCATGCCCACGCGCATGACCACGGACACGGTCATTCTCATGGCCATGCTCACAGCAGCATGCATGATATCGAGCATCTGGTGAGAGACCATCTGGATCTTTCCCCAAAAGTCAAAGATGATGTGATCGCCGTGTACAGGCTGATTGCTGAGGCCGAGAGCAAAGCCCACGGCGTTCCGGTGCCTGAGATACATTTTCACGAAGTGGGAACTCTGGACGCTGTGGCCGATGTGGCGGCAGTCTGTATGCTGATGGAACAGATAGCTCCCGACAGAGTGATAGCCTCCCCGGTTCATGTAGGGAGCGGACAGGTCAGGTGCGCCCACGGAATTCTGCCGGTGCCTGCGCCTGCAACGGCCCACATTCTCAGAGACGTGCCTATATACGGCGGAAGCATAAAGGGCGAGCTCTGCACGCCTACAGGCGCGGCTTTGCTCAAGCACTTTGCAGACAGCTTCGGAGAAATGCCGGTGATGAAAGTACATGGCATCGGCTACGGCATGGGAAAAAAAGACTTTGAATCGGCCAACTGCGTGCGTGCAATGTTTGGAGAAACCGATGCTGATTCTGCAGGACCAAGGGCTGGCGGCGATGTGGTAGCTCAGCTGAGCTGCAACATAGACGACATGACGGCAGAATCGGTGGGATTTGCCATGGAAGCCCTGCTTTCGGCAGGAGCGCTTGACGTATACACATTGCCGATAGGAATGAAAAAATCAAGGCCGGGAACCCTCCTGAGCGTGATATGCAAGCAATCGGACAGAGAAAAGATGGCAAGGCTCATATTCAAACATACGACCACTCTCGGGATTAGGGAGGAGCTTTGCAGGCGATATATCCTTGAGCGATCAGTGGAGACGGAAGAAACGCCTTACGGCCCGGTGCGTAAAAAAGTCGCCAGAGGATACGGAGTGGAAAAGCAGAAATACGAATATGAAGACATCGCCGAGATCGCCCGGCGCGAAGACATTTCGCCTGACGATGTCCGTGCAGTTCTCAAGGAGAAAAAAGAATGAAGAAAACTTTTACGATATTTTTGATAATGGTGCTGATGATGTCTCTTGCCGCCTGCGGCGGACAAGACGATTCAGGAACACAAGATAAACAAGCCGGCGAGTCATATACGATAACCGATATGCTGGGGCGTGAAGTAGAAATTCCGGCAGATGTAAATACGATAGCTGCCGTCAACAGCGCCGCTCGCTTCATAACTTATGCAGGGGCAGCAGATAAGCTGGTCGGCGTCACCGACCTGGATAAAAAAGGAGAACCGGGCATGCCGTACGCCTACGTCAACAGGGAGAGCTTTGCAGACCTGGCATCTACAGGTTCAGGCGGAAGCGAAGATACGACTTATGCAGAAGAACTGGTGACTTTGGCGCCGGATTTGATTTTCGCCTATACCAGCGATACAGCCGCCCTCGACGAGCTTTCTAGACAGACAGGAATACCGGTGGTGGGGCTTTACGCGACGGACATGTTTGCCGAGGATTTCCTCGGCTCCCTGACCCTTGTAGGCTCCGTAATGGGAACAGAAGAACAGGCTGATAAAGTTGCCGAGGCTATAAGAGGCTGGCAGAAAGACCTGAGCGACAGGACGAAAGACATAGCAGAAGAAGATAAACCGTCGGTTTATATGGGAGGCATGGGATACCGGGGTCCTCACGGCTTTGAGGGGACATGCGCTCTGTATCCTCCTTTCGCCGCGATCAACGCCAAGAACGTCGTCGATGAGACCGGCCAGTCAGGAGCTTTGCTCATAGACCTGGAAAAAGTTACTGTATGGGATCCGGAAATAATTTTCGTCAATCCGTCAAACATGTATCTGATAAACGAAGATTACGAAAAGAATTCAGCCTTTTATGACAATCTGACCGCGGTCAAGGAGGGAAAACTGTACAGTCAGGTGTCCTACAACTATAACTCAACCAATATGGAGATCGCCATAGCAGACGCTTACTACGCCGGCAGTATCATTTACCCGGAAGCTTTTTCAGACGTAGATTTCAATGAAAAGGCAGAGGAGATATTCACAACGATGCTGGGCTGTGAATATCTGGATGTGCTAGATGAGGCAGGAATAGGCTTTGGCAGGCTCACGATCGGAGAATAACATATATGTCGCCTTTAACAAACATCGAAAGCTACAACGGATATATACGATTCAAAAAAATATTTCTTCTCGCGCTCGCTACCGTGACGTTGGCGACAGCCCTTGCTGCCATTGCCTGCGGCTCGTCAGGACTGTCCATTTCCCAAGTTGTGACGACTCTTTTAGGAAAGGGAACGGAGCAGACCGACGTGATCGTTTTCAACATTCGCCTGCCAAGAGTCATAACTGCAGTGGTGGCAGGAACGGGCCTGGCAGTAGTGGGATGCGTCATGCAGAGTCTGCTTAAAAACCCGCTGGCATCATCTTCCACGCTGGGAGTTTCTCAGGGAGCGGCCTTCGGTGCGGCATTTGCAATAATTGTGCTCGGAGCCGGCATGCAAAGCCAGACACTTGACGGCGTGACTTTTTCTGATCCTTATGCAATTTCCCTGTGTGCTTTTGCAGGCTCGATGATGTCCACTGTGGTTATTTTAGGAATGTCGAGGGTTAAGAGAATCACGCCGGAGATGATGGTGCTGGCAGGAGTCGCCCTTTCATCTGTCTTTTCAGGCGGTACGACGCTGCTGCAGTATTTTGCCGACGACGTCAAGGTGGCGGCTGTGGTGTTCTGGACTTTTGGAAATCTCGGGAGCACATCATGGCGCGAGATAATAATAATGGCTGCAGTCGTAGCTGCATCGCTCATCTACTTTATGTTCAACCGCTGGAATTACAACGCCCTGCAAAACGGCGAGAATACGGCCAAAGGCCTGGGCGTGAACGTGGAAAGCATGCGGATAATCGGCATGATAGTCTGTTCGCTGACGGCCTCGGTCATAGTATCATATATCGGCATTATCAATTTCATCGGCCTGATATCGCCCCATCTGATGCGCAGAGTCATAGGCAGCGACTATCGCTATCTGCTTCCAGCTTCAGCCATGGGAGGCGCGATACTGCTCCTTCTGAGCGACACTGTAGCCAGGCTTGCCGTTCAGCCTGTCGTGCTGCCGATAGGCGCTATCACTTCGTTCCTGGGAGCGCCGCTGTTCATGTATCTCATTTTCAAGGGAGGGAAGAGAAGATGATAGAAGCCAAAGATCTTAGATTTACATACCGCTGCGGCAGAAAAGCTCTGAGCGACGTTTCTTTTGATCTTGGGCCTGGTCACTGCCTGGCTATGCTGGGAAATAACGGAGCAGGCAAAAGCACTCTTCTCAAATGCCTCAACCGCATCCTTACTCCTGAATCGGGAGTTGTGACCGTCTCAGGACAGAATATTTCCAAGATGAAGAGAAACGAAATCGCGCGGAAGATGGCGTATGTGGAGCAGCATAACGAGGCCAGTCAGCTGACGGTATTCGACGCAGTTTTGCTGGGAAGAAAACCATATATAAAGATGGAGCCCAGTGAAGAGGACATAGAAATAGCTCAGAAAGCCATTGGCAGGATGGAACTGGAAAGCTATGCTCTGCGCTATGTAAATGAGCTTTCCGGCGGCGAACTACAGAAAGTCGTCCTGGCCCGCGCCCTTACCCAGCAGCCTGACGTTCTGCTGCTGGACGAGCCCACAGCCAGTCTGGATATTTACAATCAGCACGAGGTTATGAGAACCGTCAGCGAAATAGCAAAGAAAGACAATATTCTGGTAATCGTGGTCATACACGATCTCAACCTCGCCGTCAGATACTGCGACCGTTTCATGTTCGTAAAAGACGGTGAAGTGTACTGCTACGGAGACTCGTCCGTTCTGACAGACGAGGTGGTTTCTGAAGTATACCGTGTTCCGGTGAAAATACACAATGTGGACGGACAGACTATCGTCGTCGTGCAGTAGCGCGCCTGTGAGCTTACAAGCTGTATGCATTATGCTTACTGCTGCGGCAAAACATATGATGATTTAAGGAGAATGATTTATGGATAATGACAGAAAGCTTTGGGAAAAATGCGTCGCCTTTCACGGACATGAATGCGGCGGACTGACGATTGGATATAAGGCGGCCCTTTACGCTGCCGAGCTCCTGGAACTGAGCTTTTCAGAAGATGAAAAAGTCGTCTGCATCAGTGAGAACGACGCCTGCGGCGTGGACGCGATACAGGTGATACTGGGATGCTCTGTGGGAAAAGGCAATCTGCTCTTTCATATCCGCGGCAAGCAGGCGTTTTCTTTTTATAACCGTCTGTCAGGCAAATCAGTCCGCTTGGTGCTTAAACCCAGGCCGCAGAATATGACGAGGGAAGAGTCCTTTGCATACTATCAGAAAATGGACTATAAAGATATGTTCGATGTAAAAGAGGCGACCATATCTCTTCCTGAGCAGGCCCGCCTGTTTGAGTCATATACATGCGAGTGCTGCGGCGAGAGCACCGGAGCCAATTGGATCAGGATTTCAGATGGAAAAAAGCTGTGCCTTGACTGCTGCAGCTCTTATGACAGATTCAGCGTGTAATAAAGAAGCTGCTGCTCATAGATGATGAAATCTCATCTATTTCGCAGCAGCTCTATTTATATTATTTGATATTTAGCAAGGCATATTCATTATACAATGCGTTATGCCGCGCGGTCAGAGACCTGATAAAATAATCGCGGGATTATTCCAAGCCCCTGCTTTTTCTGTAGAACGCTACTGCTGCTGACATTGAAATCAGAGCTGTGAACAGCGGTGCTGGCATATCAGTGTTATCTGATGTCTTAGGGATTTGTGCATCTTCGCCGTCACCACCCTGGTTTCCGCTGCCACTACCTCCGTTATTATCACCGGCCGGCGGATTTTCAGGCTCCTGGGTATCGCCAGGGTCATCAGGATTTTCAGGCTCCTGGGTGTCGCCAGGGTCTTCAGGCTCCGGTTCTTTGACTTCTTCTATGGTGTAAGAAACTGTAGGCTTGTTGAACTCCTGAGGCGGTCCCTGAACTCCATCACTGTCTGTTGGGTAGAGAACAGCTGAATTGTTGGTGTACGGCCCCTCAAGATTCTGGCTGCCGTCCTTATCATACTGGCCGTAAGTTCCCGGCGTTGACTGTGGGTTTGTTAGATGTACGCTGTATACCAGCTGTACTCTTTCAAAGCTTGAAATATTCTGATTGATCAGCCATCTTATGGACTCTTGGCCTCCGTTCGCATCAGTTCCCTCAGGATAGTAGATGAGTTCAAAACTGTATCCGTCAGATTTCTTGCCGAAGCCATAGTGGTTATCTGCGATGACAGTCTTGTCCAGTGCCTTTCCGCCCACGAGCACGTCTATTTTATCAAGAACGTTTATCAGGTCAAAATCGTAGTCCTTACCGTCAAGCTGGCCGCTGCCCATCACGTCGTCAACATAGCTTCCCGAAGAAACAGCGTAAGCTATATCGTTTTGGATATCGCTGAAATCAACAGCCTGTCCGCCTGCCAGATAATCCATGAAGCTAGGACCCCATGAGTATTCAGTGCCAGTCTGAGCTTTCATGGAATAGCGGTGATAGCCTTGTGACTGAGCCTGCAGATAAGCCTGGTTTGACAGGTAAAATGCCTTGTCTATGGACATGGCATATTCGCCGGATTTGTTTGGAACAGTGGTTTCTCCCATCTGTCCTCCGTAAGGGTAGTCATAGCGGTCGCCGTCTCTGGCGATAAGTTCCGCCACATCGCTGAGATATGCGTTCCAATCCTCAGGAGCGTCATTGGTCTGATATTTTGAGAACCAATTGTCGGGTCCGGCAAAATTCATCGGTCCGTCTCCTATCCACGACCACGATACGGCTGTAGGGTTTTCGTTGAACATATAAGTGATTCCGTCGCTGACAACGACAAGGTACTTTCTGTTGGCATCGACGGACGTATCGTCGTCAAGCATCTTTTTGCCGGCCAGGATACCTACGTGCAGATTAGTTCCGCCTGAGATGTCCATTCTCATTGCAGCTTCAATTTTTCCGAGGTTTTCATCATTTAATTCGGTAAGACCGATGGCCTCGTTGGCAGTCTTGTTGAAGATCACCACTCCGGCGTTTATCCTTGCGCCTGTGGCGTCGGCTTGCTGCTGGAGATTCTTGAGCATTTCAAGCGCTTCATCTTCTATAACGGTGCTGGTAGACTTGTCCAATACGAACACAACATCCGTTACGAGCTGCTCTTCCGCGGAAGGCAGCGATAAAGTAATTTGAGAATTAAAGTCCGAATCCAGTTCTGTTGCCTCTTTTGATTTTGAGACAAAATCCACCGTTCCCTGTTGACCTGCGAAAGCCGCAGAAGGCGGGAAACAAAGGATTAAGCACAAGATCATCAGGCATGCTGAAATCCTTTTCATTTTTATCCCTCCCCCTTTTGATTCATGCCGCCTCTGAATTTAGAAACATATTCGGCATTTTAGGATTATTGATCAAAAACAATATATCAGCCGGGCAGAGAGAGGGATAAAATTTCCTTCCTCAAGTTTTTACATGAAAAACAAAAGGAGAGAGACTCTTGCATGATTAGTCAGAATCCGTTATTTTACGAGGATAAAAGTTCTTTTGCAGGGGGGGGAGGAAGGGAAGAGACGGCGAGAGGCTTTCGCCTGAGCTTAATATGAAATTTATCTGAATGCTGTAAATTTTGACTTGCGGAATCCGGCGGAAAAGTGTATTATATATAAAAGAACAAACGTTCTCGTACTGGATTTAAGGAGATTGAAAAGTTTATGGCTAAAAAAGCGAAAACTGTATTTGTATGTCAGGAATGTGGTTATGAGAGCCCTGCGTGGATGGGACAGTGCATATGCGGAGCCTGGAACTCTTTTGTAGAAGAAAAAGCGGTCGCCCCTGCTGCGGAAGATGACAGAAGACGAACGGCAAAAGGCAGCAGGCCTGTTAAACTCAAGGAAGTAGGAGCGAGGGAATACAGCAGGATAGATACGGGCATAGGAGAGCTCAACCGCGTTTTGGGCGGAGGGCTTGTGAGGGGATCGCTTGTTTTGATTTCCGGCGAGCCCGGAATAGGAAAGTCTACGGTGATAATACAGGCGGCAGCCAACATAGCGCGGAACGGGAAAAAAGTTCTCTATATATCGGGAGAAGAATCTGAAGAACAGATAAAGATGAGAGCGGACAGAGTCTGCGGGGAATTGCCTGATACTCTGCTCGTATTGCCCGAGACCAATCTTGACGTGGTGGAAGACGTCTGCGGCAGCATAGAGCCTGATTTCCTCATCATAGACTCTATCCAGACCATGTACAGCGACGAGCTGGATTCAGCGCCCGGAAGCGTATCGCAGGTGCGGGCGTGCGGCAATAAATTGATGAAGATAGGCAAGATGAAAAATACGCCCGTATTCATAGTGGCGCATGTTACTAAGAGCGGAGATCTGGCCGGCCCGAAGACGGTTGAGCACCTGGTGGACTGCGTTCTTAACTTCGCCGGTGAAAGGGATCAGGAGCTGCGCATATTGAGGTCGTTCAAAAACAGGTTTGGAACTACCAGTGAGATCGGGGCTTTTACAATGGAGGAGCAGGGACTGAAAGAAGTACGCGATATTTCAGGAACTTTCCTTGAAAACCGCGCCGAGGGCGCCGAGGGCTCGGTGACGGCAGCGGTATATGAAGGCAGCCGTCCGGTCATGTTTGAGATACAGGCTCTCGTGACTCCGGCGAATGTGGGATTTGCAAGACGTACAGCCGTCGGTGCCGACAGTACGAGACTGAGCATGCTGCTTGCAGTGCTGGAGAAAAAGTCAGGACTTAAGCTGATGAATGAAGACGTGTACGTCAATATCGTCGGCGGTCTCAAACCAGACGGAACATCTTTCGATCTGGCAGTGTGCCTCGCGATATACTCGTCACACAAAAACTGCGCCGCAAGGAGTAAAACTATAGCTATCGGCGAAGTGGGACTTACCGGAGATGTGAGACCGGTCAGGTTTGCTGATAAGATCGTAAAAGAAGCAGTAAGGATGGGCTATGAGAGGATAATAATGCCAGCTTCAAATTTAAAAACCCTCGAAGGTTCCTTTGAGGGCTGTGATATCGTTGGCGTCAGAAATGTGACGGAAGCGCTGCGAATTTTTTGATTAAAGAAGACGGCAGCTGATAGACGGCAGCTGACGGTTTTGCCTTACTCTATCTTCTCTATAGATTCCGGATCTTGTGGAATCGTCTTTCCACGCTCTCTTTCGGAGGAAACTCTGGGCTTTTTCATCAGCGGCAGTTCGAACCAGAAAGTAGTTCCTTTTCCCAGCTTGCTGTTGACGCCGAAATTGGCGTGGTGAAGCGTCAGTATCTCCTTTACGATGGACAGGCCAAGACCGCTTCCTTCCGTGGTACGCACGTAGTTGGTGCTGGTTTTGTAATATCTGTCCCATACGTGAGGAAGTTCTTCCTGGGAAATACCGGGACCGTGGTCCGCAACCTCGAATCTGTATTTCTTGCCCACCCTCTTGATGCTTACCGCGACTTGTTTATCTTCGCCGCAGTATTTGATAGCGTTGTTTATCAGATTGGACATTACTTGCTTTATCTTGTTCTCGTCACCGTAAGCGTATGCGGAAGGCGGAGAATTGAAGGTGAATTTGTAACCTTCCTGCTCGGAAAAGATATCGTATGAAGAGAGCAGGGAAGAGGCAGCCTCAGACAAGTCGAAAGTAGTTCTTTCGAGGACAGTTTTGTGAGTTTGCATCGCCGAGATCGTTGCCATGTCTGTTACTATTTGATTCAGTCTGTCAGACTCGTCCATTATCACCTGGAGATGAGTGTTTCTCTTTTCAGGGTTGTCCCCTGAGAGATCACGGATCATTTCAGCATAAGAGCGTATCATGGTAAGCGGAGTTTTTAAGTCGTGGGATACGTTGGCTATCAAGTCTTTCAGGCGGTTTTCCGCCATGCCCAGTTCGTATGCTGTGGTGTTCAGCGTGTCAGCCAGATTGTTCAGCTCCGAATAAGAGTTGGCCTCGAACTTTATATCATAGGTTCCTTTTCCCATCTCCTTGGCGGTGTTTGTCATGGCTTTGATAGGCCTTGAGATCCTCGTTGCGAAATACATGGCTAAAATCAAGGCGAAAGCTAAAGTGAAGATGGTGACATACACCAGCTGATGCCTGAGAATATTCACTGTAGAGGAAACGGGATAAAGCGGTGAGAAGATATACAGATACACAGCTTCCCCTTCAGGGCTTTTGACTTTGCGCCCGTAGGCAAGCGTCTGATAGTCGGAAAGTCCCGTGTCCATCTTAAAAGATACAGGGGAACTTGAATTGTCCTTAAGCATGGTTTTCAGCTTTGAAGTTTTCTCTAGGTAGCTGTATACAGGCAGCTGGCTTTCTGACTCAGGAGAAAACAGCAGAATTCCGTTGCTTGATTCCATCATCACATAGAAGTCGTTGCTGACGGAAAGTTCCTGGATAGACTGGGTGAGGTCAGGTTCGTTCTTTTGATAGGAACGGGAAATAGAGGTCGCGATTCTGTCGACCTCTGCTATTTTCATTTCTTCATAATAAGTGTCCAAAAAGAACAAGTGCAGAAACCAAATCGATGCCACTACGCCTACGCCGATGGCGGCGAAGTAGACCCAAAGCCTGAACTTGATGCTGTTGGCGTCGAACCTAACCTTCGTATTCAAATTTATAGCCGACTCCTCTCAAAGTTACGATGTAATCTCTGTATGGTCCGAGATTGTTCCTCAGATTTTTAATGTGGGTATCTATAGTCCTGTCGTCACCGAAGAAATCGTAGCCCCATATATCTGACAGGAGTTTGTCCCTGGAAAGTGCGATGTTTCTGTTTTCTACAAGATAGAAGAGAAGATCATATTCCTTGGGAGTAAGATCAACCTTTTGCCCGTCTACTGTTACGGTTCTGGCAGGAATATTGATTTCCAGGCCTCCGAATTTCATCACGCCCTGAGCTGAGGCGGAGCCTGCGTTTTTCCTGCTGAGAATGACGTTTATTCTGGCCATCAGCTCCTTAGGGCTGAAAGGCTTTACCACATAATCATCTATTCCAAGTTCAAAGCCAAAGAGCTTATCGTACTCTTCGCCTCTGGCAGAAAGCATTATGACAGGGATATCCTTCAGTTTTTTGATTTCCTTGCAGGCAGAAAATCCGTCCAGCTTAGGCATCATGATATCCATTATTATCAAATCATAGTCATTCAGCTTGCAAAGCCCGATGGCGCTCATGCCGTCTTCAGCTTCGGTGACCTCATAGCCGCTGAACTCAGCGTATTCTTTTATGACCTCGCGGATCTTGGCCTCGTCATCTACAATAAGAATTTTATACATTTGGTGTCCTCCTGTACGGGTGCCTTCGGTTTGCTGTCTGCACATAATGCGCTCCAAAGGCATGTCAACTAATAGTTCATTTTTCACATTGTAACATTATTATTTTAACATAAACATGTCAGGAAGTAGAAAGTTTTGTGAAAAACGGTTTAACGGCGGTTTATGCAGGGCGCACAGCCCTTGTCGTGGTTCGTAGGATGAAGCGGACATTTGAAATTTGTGCATGTGCAGAATTCACTTATATTGTTCATAGCTTGTCTCCTTGGTTTTTCTATGTCTTTAAACTACATTTTGCGCTTGTGCCGTTTCTGAAGAATACGGCAGCAGTGCTAAATGGTGAAATATGCAGGAGTATCCCTGTAGAGATACATGCCTTTCCTGAGCGTGAAATCTTTGACGCCGTGTATTTCAAGCGCAACGAAACATTCGGCGGCTTGCTTGGAAGGCTTACCGCCATTGTTCTCTATGGCGGAAACGATGGCAGTCGGTTGCCCTTTGGGCGCCAGAGCGTTTTCTCCGTTGAATAGTGGATTTTCCTGGGCTATTTCTCCGATAAAGACTGAATTTCCGCGGGCGATAAACCCGTGTACAAAGCCGCAGACGACCACATTATTGCTGTCCTTCAGTTCGAAGATTTCTTCTATCATCATGGAAAACGGCAGCTGACGGGATTTTCTTATTTCACTAAGCTCTCCGCTCATGATAACCTCATATCCGTAAATTTCAACTAATTCAGGGTAGCCCGCTTTCAGAGCTCTGTCAAATTGTCTGGGTATTTTTGTTACTGCGGCAAAATAGACAAATATGAATATAAATGCTTCCAGAATGACAAGCAATACGAAAGACACGGTGATTGCGGCCGGGCTTGCGTCCAGCGCTTTGGGACTCAGCGCGGTCAACAGCATTAAAAGCGCTGTAGCGGCTGCGGTTATGATCATAGCTCTCCTGAACGCCCGTTTATGCAGAACACATTTTTTGCTTATTTCAGCGGCAAGGCTGTCGACGGCCTGCCTGGAAAGAGATCGCTGCTGCAATTTTTTTATGTATTCTTTTGATAAGTTCTCTGTTCTTAACTTTACAAACATTTTTCCTTTGTACTGATTTCAGTAAATAAATTTATAATCTCACTTATACTCTACCATTATTATCTCTATTGTCAAACAATAAATAGTAATATTTTTGAGCGCATGGGAATAGTATGTTTTGCTTTGTGCTTATTTTGTGTAGGCTTATCCTATTTTGTGTAGGTTTATCCTATTTTGCCCATTGAAATATATACAAGAATATGATAAAATATGCACGGCAAAAAAGCGTTGCAGAATTTGCGGAGAATCTCCGGTTCTGCAGCTCAAAATTTATATAGAGCACCTTAGTGCGTGTGCTTTCATAATACATTATACGTTTTTCAACTGTTAAGGAAGGAGCTAATGATGAAAAACTGGGAAACCTTATACGAGGTCAAAGGACCTAAAACGATGCTTGAGATGAGCGCTGTAGAACTTGAAAATGCCATGAAAGAAACGGACACTGTGATCCTTTCGTTCGGCGCTATCGAAAATCATGCCGGACATCTGCCTCTTGGAGCAGATTATTTTCAGGCAACCGTACTGATAAGACGAGTTTATGAGGAAATGCTTAAAATGGGGCATAAAGCAGTGCCTGGATTTGCAGTTCCGTTCGGTGTGCAAACAAATAAGTTTGAGCGTGATAAGCTGTTCGGCAACTGCTATCTTAACGAAAAAACTTTTATAGAAATGGCTGAAGATCTCATTCTGGCTCTTCATGAAATGGGCTTCAGACGCTTCGTGCTTTGCATAAACCATTCGGAAAATGAAGCCGCCCTCAATGTAGTGGCGAAAGATATGGCCAACCGTTACGGAATCAAGAGCGTAGTTCCTGACTGGGTTCCCGCTCATAATGATTTCTGGCCTACAGTTCTGAAAAACCCTGAACATCAGGGACATGGCGGAGAAGACGAAACTGCCTGCGTAATGGCAGCTGTTCCTGGTCTTGTCAATGTTGAGGGCGTAGAGCCATATTACGCTGACGAGGATACAAAACCTGTGAAATTCAGCGGATTATTCTACTACGGCGGCGCTGTCGGAGTTTTCCATCCTACTCAGGAGGACAAGAGTCCGGGATATATAGGGAATCCTGCCGACGCCACGCCGGAAGAAGGCGAGCTTTGCTACGAGGCTTATGCTAAATGGATTGCACAGATCGCAGACAAATATTTGTTTTAACTTGATAGCTTGAGCAGAATCAATAGGAGAATCATATGAGCGAGAAAGAGAAAATAAACGAACAAACCATGCCTTTTGGCTCCGCGATGTTTTGCCTTGGATTTTTATTGGTGTCGATGATAGCATCTGTAATCTGGCTTAACATTCCTACGCATATAAACCTGATAGCTTCTATAGCGGTAACGCTGCTTGTGGCATGGTTTAATAACGGAAGAGACTGGAAACAGTTGGCGGACGCCATAGATTACGGCGGAAAAATATGTATACAGCCTACTATAATAATGATGCTGATTGGAGCCCTTATAGCTGCTTGGATAGTGTGCGGCACAGTGCCGATGATAATTTACTACGGCCTTAAAATCATCAGCCCATCCGTATTCTTACTGACTGCGAGCATCATTACGGCCATAATAGGAATAGCGACAGGAAGCTCATGGTCTGCTGCGGGAACTGTCGGCGTGGCGCTGATGGGAATCGGCGCAGGTCTTGAGGTCAATCCGTCGATGACGGCCGGGGCAATAATTTCGGGAGCATATCTTGGAGACAAGATGTCGCCTATGTCAGACACTACAAACCTGGCTCCTGCCGTATCTGAGGCGGATTTGTTCGATCACATAAAAGCAATGGTATACACCACTTTCCCGGCATTCCTGATTTCGCTTGTCGTATACGGAGTGCTCGGGATGAAACATTCATCAGGAGCAGTTGAAAGCGAAGCAGTGGCGGCCACTCTCAAAGCTATAGAAGATAATTTCAACATGAATATCTGGCTTTTGCTTCCTGCTGTAGCTGTAATAGTGATGGCAGCCAAAAAATGTCCATCCATCCCTACTCTTTTAGTGTCCACCCTTGTCGGCGTGATTCTGGCGCTTATATTCCAGGGAGAGGGATTCGGGGAAATAACCAATATACTGAATTCGGGATTCAGCATTGAAACCGGAATAGAAGAGTTTGACACGCTGATGAGCAGAGGGGGACTTCAGAGCATGCTTTCTACCGCAGCCCTCGGAATTCTCGGTATGCTCTATGGCGCTATAATGGAAAAGACGGGACTGCTCAACGCATTCCTGACTGCGATAAAACCTCTGATAAAAAACCTCGGAGGCCTGGTACTTGCAGTTGTGCTTACGTGTACTCTTCTGCTTGCTGCTACTGCCAGCCAGACTCTGGCTATCATTGTCGGCGGAAGAATGTTCGTTACTGAATTCAGAAAACGCGATCTGCTGCCTCAGACTCTTTCAAGGACTCTTGAAGACAGCGGAACAATTATATCGCCGCTCATACCATGGAGCCTTTGCGGAGCATACATGGCGGGAACTCTCGGCGTATCAACGGTCGCCTACCTGCCGTTTGCAGTATTCTGCTGGATAGACCCTATAATAGCGGTGATCTACGGATTTACAGGAAAGTTCTTTTGGAAAACCGGAGAAAAGAACAGCATACGTACATATCGCCCTCTTACTTTGGAGGAAACAGAACGACTGAAGAGCAGAGGAAAAAATAAAAAATAGCTAACGCCGGGACGGCAAAATCGACCGGCAAAAGCCCTTGACCTGAGCCCCTGGCCTGAGCAAGGGCTTTTACTTTGACAAAGCTTCGCAGCCTTTGTTCGAGATTTTTATTAAAATAGTATAATGAATTTGTGAAAAATAGGTGTTGACAGAGAAATTTTAACTGTGATAAAATTATATTTTTTCTTAGAGCCTTGACATAAAAGCCGGATTTCTTTTATACTAAATTTAGGTATGCAAGGGAAGGAGCGCGCCATGTTCTCTGTCGGTGATAAGATCGTCCACCCTGTGCACGGGGCAGGCATCATTCAGAAAATTGAAGAGAGAAAGATTTTGGGAGAAGTTAAGCAATACTACGTTTTAAAATTACCGTGCAGCGATATGGACGTGATGATTCCCATAGATTCCGAGACGTCGGTGGGAATACGCCGGATAGTGGACAAGACTGCCATAGACGAAGCGGTCAATATACTGAAAGATAAAAGCTCATCCATGGACGGAAACTGGAACCGCAGATGCAGGGACAACATGGAAATGCTCAAGACAGGCGACATTTTGAAAGTGGCGGAAGTAGTCCGCAACCTTACCCGCATAGACAGGGAGAAAAAGCTTTCCGCCGGTGAAAAGAAGATGCTGTCAGGAGCCAAAGAAATTCTCGTAAGCGAGATCATTTTGACATGCGGTATCTCGGAAAAAGAGGCTTCCGACATGGTAGAGCGCGCCATCTGATAAAGGGACATTTATTTACCTAGCGCATACCGGAAAAAATTTATAGAGAAAGGGGGAAAAGGAGATGTTTAAAAAACTGTTCAGGGGAATCTTCACCGCAGTAGGCATGCTTGTAGGATACGGACTGTTTGCTCTGTTCAACAATTTTGCTGTCGAAGAAGCCAAGACTAATCCGGATTATATGGTACTTTCCAAGATGGGAGCTCTTGGAATGGGAATTGTTTTCGCAATTATATTTGGAATTTTATTTTATAGAATAGCCCCGGCACTTGGTAAGACAGGCAACAAGATGGCTACCAACATAGGCAAGGACCTGCAGAGCGTTTCAGCCAACGACCTGCTTGCAGGCGTAGTCGGAATGATAATCGGTCTTGTCATAGCTTTCCTGCTGACAAAGATATATCAGGACATAGTTTCGCCGGCCATATACGTGACTCTGACGATATGCAGCTATGTGCTGCTGGGTTTCCTCGGCGCCGTAGTAGGAAGCAAAAAAGGCTCGGAACTGATTGTAAGGTCGATTGCCCAGAAAGCCACGCTTACACAGAAGCAGCAGGAGGAAGAAAACGACTACGCTTACAATGCCAAGGACAGAAAAAAGGCTAAAGTTCCGAAGATCCTCGATACGAGCGTCATAATAGACGGCAGGATACTGGAAATAATCAAGACCGGATTTATGGAAGGACCTATAGTTATTCCGGAATTCGTATTGGTGGAACTGCGTCATATAGCCGATTCATCGGACGCGCTCAAGAGGACGAGAGGAAGAAGAGGGCTTGATATTCTCAACAAGATACAGGAAGACTACGGCATAGAAATTTATAATTCCGATTCGGAAAAAGCGCTCAAGGAAATCCCGGAGGTAGACGTAAAGCTTCTTAAGCTGGCGCAGATAATGAAGGGAAAAGTCGTTACCAACGATTTCAATCTCAATAAAGTGGCTGCCATCAAGGAAGTTCCGGTGCTCAACATAAACGAGCTGGCCAACGCCCTTAAGCCGATGGTTATCCCGGGAGAGAGAATGACCGTCACATTGATAAAGCAGGGCAAGGACCCTAGCCAGGCCGTCGCTTACCTGGACGACGGAACTATGATAGTCGTCGAAAACGGACGCAAACAAATAGGCAATACCGTAGATATTCTGGTGACCAGCGTGCTGCAGACGGCCGCAGGAAGAATGATTTTCGGAAAAGTTACCAAATAGCCGACGCAATATTGGCTTTGAAAATCCGCCAAATAGCCGCCGCGTGCAATTTACGGCTTGCAACTTACAAACCGCGGGGGAATATATGTTTCAGGATAAAAAAGTTACAGCTATTATTACAGCAGCCGGAAAGGGAAGCCGAATGAAGGCTTCCCTTCCTAAGCAGTTTCTCGCTTTGAACGGCCGCACCATACTCGAAAACGCCATAGAGCCGTTTCAAAAGTCGTCTCACGTAGACGATATTCTTGTAGTTGCAGGCAAAGGTTTTGAAGAACTGTGCCGAGAGAAATGCAGCCATTTTTCAAAGGTCAGGAAAATATTGACCGGCGGAAAGGAACGGCAGGACTCGGTCGATGCCGCGCTCAGGCAGGCAGAGGAGGGCTACGTACTGATACATGACGGCGCGCGGCCATACGTCACCGGGGATATCATAGACGGTGTTCTGGAAGCCGCCTCGAAAACGGGAGCCGCGGTTCCCTGCGTTCCGGTAAAGGAAAGCGTAAGGCAGCTGTGCAGTGGTGAAAAAGAGGATTCAGATGAACTTCGGCACAATGCGCCGACCAACTGGAGTATAGACAGAAGCTCGCTCTATACCGTGCAGACTCCCCAGTGCTTTGAGACGGGACTGATCAAGGAAGCTTTTAGAAAAGCCTATGAGGACGGTTTTTACGGAACAGACGACGCAAGCCTGGTCGACAGGCTGATTGCAGGAACTTTAGAAGCGAAAAATTCGGAAGTGAAAAATCCGGAGACGGAGACTTCGCATAAAAAAATAACAGCAAAAGTGACCCTGACTGAGGGAAGCTACAGCAATATAAAAATCACCACCAGGGAGGATTTGCCCATGGAATTCAGAGCAGGCTCCGGATACGACGTTCACCGGCTTGCAGAGGGAAGAAAATTGATATTGTGCGGCGAGGAAATCACGTTTGAAAAGGGGCTTTTAGGCCATTCAGACGCGGATGTGGCCGTTCACGCCCTCATGGACGCGATGTTGGGCGCTGCCGGACTGGGAGACATCGGCAGACATTTTCCCGATACAGACATGAAATATAAAGACATTTCCAGTATGAAGCTTCTGAAAGAAGTGAAAGCCCTACTCGAGGAAAAGGGCTGGACCCTGAACAACGCCGACATAACCATCATGGCGCAGAGGCCCAAGCTGCTTCCACATATTGAGAAGATGAAACTCAATGTGGCGGAAGCCTTGGAAAAAGATGTTTCATGCATTAACGTCAAAGCGACGACTACGGAAAAGCTTGGCTTTGTCGGAAGAGAAGAGGGAATCGCCGCTGAAGCGGTATGCATATTGACCAGAAATTAAGAATGTCAGAGCAGAGTTAGAGCAGAACTTTCTGACATTTCATAAACCATAGAAGCAAAAGGAGACTCAAATGAAACTTTCAAAGATGCATATAAAAACTTTAAGAGAAGTACCGGCGGAAGCGGAAATACCAAGCCACATCCTGCTTCTGCGCACAGGAATGATAAGAAAACTGGCTTCGGGAATCTACGGCTTCATGCCTTTCGGCTGGAGATCGATCAAGAAAATCGAAGATATCGTAAGAGAAGAGATGGACGCTGCCGGTGGGCAGGAGATACACATGTCCGCTGTTCAGCCCGCTGAGCTCTGGCAGGAGTCAGGCCGCTGGTCCGCCTACGGTCCTGAGCTTTGGCGCATAAAAGACAGAAACGGCAGAGATTTCTGCCTCGGGCCTACCCATGAAGAGATTTTTACCGATATAGTAAGAAACGACGTTTCTTCCCACAGGCAGCTGCCTATGAATCTGTACCAGATACAGATAAAGTACAGGGACGAAGCAAGACCTAGATTCGGCCTCATGAGAAGCAGGGAGTTCATCATGAAGGACGCATATTCCTTCGATAAGGATTTTGAGGGTCTTGATAAGAGCTACAAGGAAATGTACGACGCTTACGACAGGATATTCACCAGATGCGGACTGACTTTCAGAGCTGTGGAAGCCGACACGGGAGCCATCGGGGGAAGCAATTCCCATGAGTTTACCGCCCTTTCAGAAGTCGGAGAAAGCGAAGTCGCATACTGCGAAAAATGCTCCATGGCCGCCACGGTGGAAAGAGCCGAATGCGTAGACGCGCCGGCTGAAACGGATGAAATGCTGCCTCTTGAAGAGGTGCACACTCCGGGAACCAAGACTATAGAAGAAGTGGCGGGCTTCCTGTGTCTTGAAAAGAGCAGGACCATAAAGGCTCTTCTGTTTGTCACCTACGGCGACGATGGCGAGGAAAAAGAATACGTGGCCGCTTTTATCAGGGGTGACAGAGAACTGAACATGATAAAGCTGGTCAACGCCCTCGGCATACCTGAGCACGCCATAGGCTTTGCCGACGAAAACAAGATGGCTGAGAGGACCGGCTGCGTAGGCGGATTCACAGGCCCTATTGGACTCCACGACTGCAAAATAGTGGTGGACAGCGAGCTTACAGGACTGAAAAACCTGTGTGCCGGAGCTAACAGGGAAGACTACCATGTTAAAAACGTAAATTACGGAAGAGATTATAAAGGTGATATAGTTACTGATATAAAGACGCTCAAAGAGGGCGACCCGTGCCCTGTATGCGGCGCTCCTGTAAAGCATGCCCGCGGCATAGAAGTAGGTCAGGTCTTTAAATTGGGAACCAAATATTCAGAGGCCATGAACGCCACGTATAAAGACGAGAACCAGCAAGATCAGTACATCGTCATGGGCTGCTACGGCATCGGCGTTACCAGAACTCTTTCGGCCATAGTTGAGCAGAATCACGATGACAACGGTATAATCTGGCCTATGTCGGTGGCTCCTTACCATGTTATCATCACTCTGGTCAAACCTGGAGATGCAGAGCAGGAAGCTGTCGCAGATAAGATTTACAAGGAACTGCTGGCGGCAGGGGTTGAAGTCCTGCTGGATGACAGAGACGAAAGACCGGGCGTCAAATTCAAAGACGCCGACCTCCTGGGCATACCGCTGAGAATCACGGTGGGAAAACGCGCCGCCGAGGGGATTGTGGAATATAAGCTCAGGAGAGAAAGTGAAAAAGAGGAAAAGACGGCGGAAGAGGCCGTAAAAGAGGCCATAGCCCTGGTCAACGCAGAAAAGAGAGGATAAAAGCTATTTCAGAGGACATAGATGGGTAAGGTAAAAGCATTTTTCAGAGAAAATATCTATATGAGTCTTTTTCTGTGCTTTTTCAAATTGGGAATAGTCACCGTAGGAGGGGGAATGGCTATGGTCCCGCTGATGCAGGAAAAGATATGCGATAAGCAAAAATGGATGTCGGAGGAAGAGGTTCTGGACTGCATAGCTGTCAGCCAGGGGCTTCCCGGCGTTATCGCCATAAACATGGCGACTTATGTGGGATATTTTAAAAAAGGGTTTTGGGGAGCTCTTATGGCTACTTTCGGAGTCATATTGCCATCGTTTGTGATAATCATTTTGGTGGTATGTTTCTTAGAGGAGGTTGGCGGCAATCCGTATATCGGAGGTGCGCTTGAAGGCGTCAAGGCCGCGGCCACCGGACTCATAGCCTACGCCGCATGGAAGATGGGCAAGCAGACCCTGGGCGGAGCTTTCCAGTGGATCGTAGCCGCAGCAGCTTTTCTGGCGATAGGCATTTTCGGTGTCAATGCGGTCTGGGTCATACTGGCCGGAATCCTCATAGGAGAAATATATTTTACCGCCGGCAAAGCGAAGCAGAATAGAGGCGGACAGCAGAGCCCGAAGGCAGAGGAGGAAGAAAACGATGGAATTGATAGCTAAGCTTTTCCTGACCTTTGCCAAGATCGGTCTCATCGGCTTCGGCGGAGGCATGGCCATATTGCCCCTCATATATCAGAGCGTATCTGAGTTCAACAGCATAGACCCGGACGAATTTGCCAATCTGTTCGCCATATCTCAGGCGACGCCTGGACCTCTGGCTGTAAACGCGGCGACTTTTACAGGCTTTGAAACGGCAGGAGTTGCCGGGGCGCTGGCAGCTACCATCGGAGTAGCTTTTCCCACGTTCATCCTGGTGGCGGTATGCGTAAAATTTCTCAACAAATATCAGGAAAGCAAGCTTGTACAGGGGGCTTTTGTGGGTATAAGACCTGTAGCGGTTGGAATGATCATGGCAGGCTTTTTAATGATCGCCGAAACATCGCTGTTTTCGGGGAATTTTTCCGACTTTGCCGCCGTCGCAAGCTTCGGAGATTTTCTGGAAGTCATAAAGCCTGTTCAGATAGGAATGGCTGCGGTCACGTTCATCGCGGCAAAAAAATTCAAAGTCAACGCATTGACGCTGATAGTAATAATGGGTGTGTTAGGTGCATTCTTATGTAAAGGAGAGATACTATGAAAAAAGTGATTATTGAGATGGAAAACGGCGATATTATGAAAGGGGAGCTTTATCCTGAAATCGCGCCGATAACTGTAGCCAACTTTGAAAAGCTGGCAGCTGAGGGATTTTACGACGGACTTATATTTCACCGCGTAATTCCGGGATTTATGATTCAGGGAGGCTGTCCTCTCGGTAACGGAACAGGCGGTCCCGGTCATAATATAAAGGGTGAGTTCGCAGCTAACGGAGTGAAGAACGATCTGAAACACACGAGAGGCGTTCTTTCCATGGCCAGAGCAATGCATCCCGATTCGGCAGGCTCCCAGTTCTTCATCATGGTGGAAAATGCGCCTCATCTTGACGGACAGTACGCCGCTTTCGGCAAAATCACAGAGGGAATAGAAGCCGCCGACAGGATCGTTTCAGCCAAAAGGGATTACAGCGACAAGCCTCTTGAGCCGCAGGTGATAAAGACTATCAAGGTAGTTGAAGAAGAATAAACAGCCCGTAAATGGGAAACAGCTCAGATAATGAGAAACAGCTCAGAGAATGAGAAATAACTCAAGAAATGAGAAGTAATCATGGCATTTTTTAAAGAAGTCGGAGAAGATATAAGAAATATAGTTGAAAAAGACCCGGCCGCCAGAAACGGTTTTGAGGTCCTTATATGCTATCCGGGAATATGGGCTCTGATCCTCCACCGGCCGGCACACTGGCTCCACCGCCATAAGCTCAAGCTTATCGCCAGGATCATTTCACAGCTGGCCAGGTGGCTTACAGGCGTTGAAATCCACCCCGGAGCGACAATAGGCAGGCGGTGCTTTATAGACCATGGCATGGGAATCGTCATTGGAGAGACAGCTGAAGTCGGCGACGACGTGACCATATATCACGGAGTCACGCTGGGAGGAACAGGAAAAGATTCCGGCAAACGTCACCCTACCATTGGAAACAGAGTTCTCGTAAGCGCGGGAGCCAAGGTTTTGGGGCCTTTCAAGGTCGGCGACGACGTGAAGATCGGAGCCGGTTCCGTGGTGGTAAAGGAAATTCCGCCAAACTGTACCGTAGTCGGAATACCGGGAACAATAATCAAGAGAAACGGCAAGAGCACCAATCAGGAGCTCAATCAGGTCGACCTGCCGGATCCGGTGGCCGTGGAGATAGAGTGCCTGAGGAGAAGAATAGTTACTCTGGAAAACAGGCTGCGTGAAGCCGAAAACGGATCGGAAACCTCCGCGGCGGATTCGGTCGCCGAAAACCAGCCAAATGATAAACAAGCGGGAGAGGAATATAATCATGAAGATTTATAATACGCTGACCAATAAAAAAGAAGAATTCGTACCTATAGAAGAGGGAAAAGTCAGAATGTACGTCTGCGGACCGACGGTCTACAACTATTTCCATATAGGAAACGCCCGTCCTTTCGTAGTTTTCGACACTATGAGAAAATACCTCGAGTACAGGGGATACAAGGTCAAATTCGTTCAGAATTTCACCGATGTGGACGATAAGATAATCAAGAGAGCCAAGGAAGAGGGCGTGACAGCCAGCGAAGTGAGCGAAAAGTATATCGAGGAATATTACAAAGATGCGGCGGCTCTCAACGTGAAGAAAGCTACAGTTCATCCCAAGGTTACAGATACTATAAATGATATAATCAAGTTTATTCAGGACCTGATAGACCTGGGATACGCTTACGAGGCCGACGGAGACGTATACTACAGGACGAGAAAATTTGATGGGTACGGCAAGCTTTCCGGAAAGAACATCGACGACCTGATTTCGGGAGCCAGGATCGCCGTGGGAGAAAGCAAGGAAGATCCGCTTGACTTCGCTCTGTGGAAAGCGAGAAAAGAGGACAGCGAGATCGCCTGGGAATCTCCTTGGGGCATGGGAAGACCGGGCTGGCACATAGAGTGCTCTGCCATGTCTAAAAAATATCTGGGCGATACGATAGACATCCATGCCGGCGGTCAGGATCTGCAGTTCCCGCACCACGAAAACGAGATAGCACAGTCGGAAGCCCACAGCGGCAAGGAATTCGCCCATTACTGGATGCACAACGGATATATAAATATTGACGGAACCAAGATGTCCAAGTCCCTCGGAAACTTCAAGACCGTCAGAGACCTGCTCAAAGTCTACGACGGCGAAGTGCTGAGATTCCTCATCCTGAGCGGCCACTACAGAGGTCCTATAGATTTCGGCGAGGAAATCCTCACCCAGTCGCAGAACGGCCTTGCCAGAATGAGAAACGCCAAGAGCAATCTCAAGCATTTAATATCTTCCGGCACAGGAGAAATGACAGAGGCGGAGAAAGAGACCCTTGACGGCTTTGACAAATACAGACAGGAATTCATAGCGGCCATGGAGGACGACCTCAATACGGCGGACGCCATAAGCGCAGTGTTCGAGCTGATTACCGCCATCAATACAGCCGTAAAGGACGGAGCTTCAAAAGCTTTCGCCCAGGGCTGCCTCGATATTCTGATGGAACTGGCTTCCGTTTTAGGATTGCTTCAGCAGGACAAGGAAGAAGAGATGGCAGAAGTGGATCCTGAAATCCAGAGCCTGATAGATGAGCGCCAGGCGGCCAGAAAAGCGAAAGATTTCGCCCGAGCCGACCAGATAAGGGATCAGCTGAAAGCCATTGGAATAACTCTTAAAGACACGCCGCAGGGAGTTCAGATCATAAAAGAATCATGATAAAGAGTTTGAATCAGATAAATACTACGGCTCTCGCCTATATGGGGGACGCGGTGTACGAGGTTTACGTCAGAAAGCATGTGATGGAGAGCGGACAGGTCAATGCCGACAAACTTCATTTCATGGCTGTCCCTTATGTCAAAGCCAAGGGACAGGCAGAAGCGGTGCGAGCTCTTTTGGACGGCTTTCTTTCTGAGAAGGAAGCCTCTCTCGTAAGGCGCGCCAGAAACAGAAGGACGTCATCAAAGCCTAAAAACGCCGACCCCATAGATTACAAGATGGCAACGGCTTTCGAGGCGCTGATAGGATACCTTTATCTTTCAGGAGAAGAGCAGCGGCTTGAAGAGGTGATGGCCGAGGCCGTGAGGATAATTGAAAATACAAAAGGAGAAAAGCAATGAGCAAAGCCGACGTACTGTTTGTCAACATGTGCAACGAGATACTGGAGAACGGCTTCTCTTCGGAGGGCCAGACGGTCAGAGCCAGATGGGAGGACGGAACTCCCGCTCATACGATAAAGATTTTCGGCGTAGTAAACCGCTACGACCTGCAGGAGGAATTTCCGGCCCTCACACTGAGGCCTACCGCCATAAAGACTGCCTGCGACGAGCTCCTGTGGATATGGCAGAGAAAGTCCAACAACATCAAAGATCTCAAAGGACATATCTGGGACGAATGGGCCGATGAAGACGGTTCCATCGGCAAGGCCTACGGCTATCAGATGGGAAAAAAGTACCGCTTCAGTCAGGGCGAGATGGACCAGGTGGATAACGTGCTGTGGCAGCTTAAAAACACGCCTTACTCCAGGCGTATCCTTACAAATATATATAATTTCAGCGATCTTGCAGAGATGAACCTTGAGCCATGCGCCTACAGCATGACCTTCAATGTGACAGGAAACAAGCTCAACGCCATACTCCACCAGCGTTCCCAGGACATACTGGCGGCCAACAACTGGAATGTGGTGCAATATTCGATTCTTGTCCACATGTTCGCCCAAGTCAGCGGACTCGTGGCAGGAGAGCTGGTTCACGTAATAGCCGACGCTCATATATATGACAGGCATGTACCGGTCATCAGGGAACTGATCAAGCGTCCTCAGTACCCGGCGCCTAAGTTCAGGCTCAATCCTGACGTAAAAGACTTCTATGATTTCACCGTGGACGATATAATAATAGAAGATTATCAGAAAAATCCGCAGATTCTGAACATACCTATCGCCATATAGATACGGAGAGGATGCTGCGTCATCGGCTCAGTAGAACAGGCCGGGCAGTACACGCGGATTTCGCAGGAAAAGAGGAAAATGACAAGATGAAGCTCATCGCAGCTGCAGATGAAAAGTGGGGAATAGGAAAGGACGGCGGACTGCTGTGCCACCTCCCCGGCGACTTGAAATATTTTAAGGAAAAAACTCTGGGAAAAACACTGATCATGGGTCGTAAAACTCTGGAAAGCCTCCCCGGCGGAAAACCTCTTCCGGGACGCGGCACTGTTGTGCTGACGAGAGATTCGAAATTCAGCAAAGAGAGCTGCAGCACGGCGGCAAGTGTAGAAGAACTGCTTTCGATGTACGGAGGCGAAGCGGCGGCAGCCGCGGACGACCAGCTGATGGCGGCAGGCGGCGGAGAAGTTTACCGCCAGCTTCTCAAATACTGCGATTCCTGCCTCATAACGAAGATCGAGGGGGATTTTAACGCCGATACTTTTCTGCCGGACTTGGACAAAAACCCGGATTTTGAGCTGATATGGACCAGCGAAGAGCACGAAGAGAACGGCATAAGCTATCGCTTCACAGAATATAAGAGGATAAATAATGGCTAACGTAATTTTCGGGAGAAATCCCGTAATCGAGGCGCTGAAAAGCGGCCGGGAAATAGAGAAAGTCATGATGACTTCCACAGACGGCTCCGCAGCCAAGATAATGGCAATGGCGAAAGAAAAAGGTATTTCTGTAGCTCGAGCGGAAAAGCGCTACCTGGACAAGTTGGCGGGAGGTGCTGCTCATCAGGGCGTATGCGCTTTTACTGCCGCTTACAACTATAAAAATCTTGATGATGCGCTGAAAAAAGCCGAGGAAGCCGGCGAAGAGCCTTTTTTAATAATACTGGACAATATCGAAGATCCGCATAACCTGGGTGCTATAATGAGGACTGCCGAGTGCGCCGGAGCTCACGGCGTAATCATTCCCAAGAGAAATGCCTGCGGCCTGACGGAAACGGTCGCCAAGACGTCGGCCGGAGCTATAGAATACGTACCGTGCATAAGGGTTTCCAACATTGTACGCACCATAGAGGAACTAAAGGGGATGGGCTTTTGGATAGGAGCCTGCGACATGGGAGGCCAGGAATATTATAAGGCTGATTTGAAAGGCAAGCTGGCTGTGGTCATAGGCAGCGAGGGCGCAGGGATAGGGCGTCTCGTGAAAGAAAATTGCGATTTCACAGTTTCAATGCCGATGCGCGGCAGGATAAATTCTCTTAACGCGTCCAACGCCGCGGCGGTGCTGATGTATGAAGTGAGAAGACAGAGGGATGAACACAGATAACTATAACATTCTTACAGATGAAGAACTTGTTAAAATGGCTCAGGAGGGCAGTGTGACCGCTGAGGAATTTCTCATAAACAAGTACAAAGAACTGGCGAAAATAAAGTCCAGCGTCTATTTTATCGTGGGCGGAGATAAGGAAGACGTGATCCAGGAGGGCATGATAGGCATTTTCAAGGCCATAAGGGAATTCCGCGAGGAAAAAAACGTTTCTTTCAGGACATTCGCAGAGGTATGCATAAACAGGCAGATCATTTCAGCTATACGCAAGGCCAACCTGCGAAAACACAAGATCCTCAACGAATCGGTATCGCTGAACCAGGATCAGGACACAGGCGATGATGAAAAACCGCTTGAAGAGCGGCTGCGCCCGAAGAACGACGATGACCCGGAGACGCTGATGCTCATGCGGGAAATTACGGAGTTCCTCATACAGGACAGCAACCAGCTTTTCAGTCCGCTGGAGCAGAAAGTCCTGGCGGCCATGGTCCAGGGGAAAAAGTACAAGGAAATCGCTGAAGAGATGAATAAGAGCAGCAAGACGGTGGATAACGCCATTCAGCGAATAAAAAAGAAAATTTATAATTATCTTGGATATTGACTTTTTTGGCGACATATAGTAGGATAAAACTTGCGAGTCGTTGTGTGCGCGCTGGTCGTTATGCGCGCGAGCCCAAGTGAGAAACACAGAATCCCGCCGGGCTTGGCGAAAGCGAGCAGCCGAAAGCGCCCGGCCGAAAGCTTGCACCGACTTGTCAAGACCACGGATTTGATGTCGCTTCGGCGGGCCGTGAAGTCAAAAATTAAATATGCTACTGTAGCTCAGTCGGTACGAGCGCATCCTTGGTAAGGATGAGGTCGCCGGTTCGATTCCGGCCAGTAGCTCCACATGGGAGCCAACCGTTGAAAATTCAGCGGTTGGTTTGTTGTATTTTGCCGATTGTGGAATCGTGGAACTGCGTTGGGCCGCTTTTCCTAAACAGCAAAAAACAAAAAAAAGAAATTTGAAAAATATTTTATTTATATCTATCAGATCTTCTTCTATATGATGTAGGAGTATTGATCAGTCCGATTAGATAATCTGCAGAGAGATCATAGTACTTGCAAAGCGAAATTAAATCATCAATCTTTAATTCTGCGCGACCGGATTCAATATGACTATACCCTTGTTGTGATTTGTTTAGTACTTTCCCAAGCTGAGATTGGGTTAAGTCATGATCTTCGCGTACTCCTCGTATACGCTCTCTATAATTCATAAAATTTCGCTCCTATTTATTTATGTTCGTTTATTATGAAAAAATAATATAATACTCAAACATTGAGTATTGACTTTTACTCAAATATTGAGTAAAATCAAATTGAAAGAAGGGATGATATGTCGAAAATTGATTTTACAGAAATAAAGAAACTAATAAATTCATCAACAAATTTTTCACTATCCGAAAAGCAATACAAAAAATTGACGGGAAGAAAAATGCCACAAAATACTTCGTATCTCATTAACAGATCGGCAATAGCTAGATTTGCCAATGAATTAGGGCTTACTATTCATGTAGACGAGAAAACCATTAGTTTTGAAAAGAAAAAGTAATATATAATTTTATAAACAAAAGAAATACATAAATTAGAATAAAGTAAGTTAAGCAATAAAATATAATTAAGCACGTTAGATTTGAATATATGGAGGTATTAAAGTGAAAAAAATAATTGTAGCAATTATATTGCTTGTTTTATCACTCAGCTTATTCTCATGCTTAGATAATAATGCTGGTGATGATGTTAATTCAGTAAGTGAGGAAGCTGTATCTGGTGCTATAGGATTAGGAATTGGAGTGGTAATGAGCCAAGTGGAAGAATTTATGGACGACATACAAAAATAAGCGATTTGAAAATTGATTAAATACCTTAATATAATTGTGACTTATGCGAGAATCCTCTTAACAATAAATAATAAGTGTCTAAGAGGATTTTTGCTAAATATATTTAGATTAGAAAGGAAATAAAGAAACGTACATATGAAAAAACTTTTATTAAAATTATTGATTATAATTATGTCTTTTATGATGTGCTCTTGCAGCAGTATTGAATATGACGAAGAGAATGTGCCTGATCAAAAAGAGACGCATAACGAAGTTGAAAAAGAAATGCATAATGAAGTTGAAAAAGCAACGCTGAATGTAGGAGATACGGTAAAAAGCAACAAATGGGAAATCACGCTTACGAAAGCAGAATTTGCACAATGCATATATCCGGAAGATCAATCAGACTATTATTTTTATGAGGAACATGAAAATGGAACATTGTTTTGCAACTTGGAATTTGACGCTAAAAATCTATATACAGATTTATTAAGATTAGATAAAGCAGTTAATAGTGTAGTTGTCAAATGTGGGGACTATGTTTATAGAGACTTCTACTATTATTATGACGCGGGGAATTCCTTATATAGTGGGTATAATACAGGAGTTGATCCGTTAGAGACTTTACATATATATGTGGAAGTTGATATTCCGGAAGAAGCTGCCGCTTTTGGAGCTATTATAGATTTAGCAGTCGCAGGAGAGGAGTATGAAATTGTTATACCATAAAAATCTTGACGGGGGGGGGTAAGGTATATAATAACTTTAATAAACTCGGAGGAAAAGCTGTTATAGGAGAAAAAAAGTATGCGAAAGATATTGACATTACTGCTGTTATTGGTTTTAGTAGTAACGGCGGTACCGGCGTTGGCGTTTGCAGATGATGAACCGGCAGCAACGGAGGTATATACCGGCGAGTTCAGAAAGATAACTACGGACGGCACGTGGGAAGTGAACAGTGTAAAACCAAAGACGGCAGGCGAGGCAGACGCGCTCTTAGCTTCGCTTGTCAAAGATGTGATAGACACTGACAATTATGAGGGCTGGGGTTATTGCGATTATGAAAATTTTGACCCGGAAAAGGCCACTGTATCCATATATGCCAAGGACGGAAGCTATTCGGAAGAACACGAAGTTAAGATTGTTTACAACGAGCCTGCGCAGAGCTTGATAGACGAAGCAAAGGAAGCAGCTCCAAAAACTGCCGACATAAATTCTTTATCATTGTGGATAAGCATCATTTTGATGAGTCTCGCAGCAATGGTGGCTTTAAGCGCAGTGAGGCTGCAGAAAAGCAGAAATAAATAGTAACGAAGATTGAAATATACAAAACCGCACAAATCATATTGTGCGGTTTTGTGATTGAAAAACTTTAAAAATAATGAGCTATAAATTGTGGCCATATCATCTAAAAGCTGATATAATAAATCCCGCGATTGTAAGGCGGCGTTGCCGAGAGGTAGGATTCATTGAATCATCTTGACCATACTTGTCTCATGATATAATATAACTGTCAAGAGGACGAGCTTATAAAAGCGGTTAGCCTTACGAGATTCAAAAGAGATTTTGGATTTTAAGGAAAGTGGTAAATATGATAAGAATTACTATTACGTTTAAGAAAATTCGTATCACGATTTACATAAAAAATAACCGCTCTGCTTGAAACCTAAGCGGTTATTTTTTAACCAAATAGGTTGACCGTTTTTATCGGTTTCCTCTTGACTTAAATATATCATAAGAGAATATAAAAGACAATACCTGAATTCCGATTTCCGCACAGAACACAGTATAACACAGGCAGAGCGATAGACGGATTTCTGCATACCGGCGTTTGACCGTTGCTCAGGTTATATCATCTGAACGTAAGCTTGACAGATAATATAATAACGACCACCGTTTCAATGGTCGTTATTTTTATTTGTTTCACAGAGTTTCATTCGATGGCTTCTGCCATTGCAACAAATTCCGCTTATACGCTTCTCACGCGCCATGCCGGAAAGACTTGTCAGTAATTATTCTGGCACAGATAAGCCCCAGAGGCAGCATGAGGATGATGAGCAGGGCTGAGACCAGCCAAGTGGCCGAAACATCAAGAGACATCTGCCCCATATTATATACAGCACGGTACAGATACAGGCCCGGTACCATGATAACTATAGACGGGACTGTAACCGATATCCTTGGATAGCCTCTCCATTTCATCAAAAGAGAGGCTAAAAGTCCTGCGGTCATAGAGCCGGCAAAGGCAGCGACAGCCGCGGGGCAGCCGGACAGATCCACAAGCTCCAGTCTCAAAGTATTGGCGACGGCGCCGATGATTGCGGCTGAGGAAGCTATGCGCCCCGGGCTATTGAACATGAGAGAAAAGCCAAAGACGCCTGCGAAACTGGCGGCAAACCTCAGGATGGCGAAAGCAAGGGGAGATAATGCCAGATCGGCGAAGTCCGCGGGATGCAGATTCAGCGCCATGGACATTACCCAGCCGGTAACTGTCGCGATGATAATTATATTTACGGCATAGGCGAGCCTTTCCAGACCGGAACGCATGTCCAGCTTCGCCACGTCTATGCCGCTGGTTATAAAAGGAAAGCCCGGAATTATAAACAGCATGGCGCATATATATCCGGCCTCATGTCCGGCAGAAATTCCAAAGGCAATGTCAGCCAGCCGCAGAGAAGCCATGTAGGTCAGACATGCCAGAGCCACCGAGGAAATCACACACAGATAGAGTGTAAACTGTCTGTTTATGAGCTTGCAGCGCAGAAAATTTCCGGCCCCGGCGCCGAAAAAGGCGCATATCATTTCCACAGGACCTCCGCCCAGCAAAAATGTAAAGGCTGCACAGGCGAAAGCCGCGGCAAATCCCAGTTTAAGCGGTGTATAAAGGCCGCTGTTTTGCTGTATGTCGTCCAGCTTTGAATGAAGCTGTTCGCCAGACATGAATATTCCTTCCCGCGAGAAATCCCTGACGAAACGCTCCAGCAGATCCAGCTTGTTGGTATTCACGCCTGTGTTGTTCAGACACAGAGAATTGGTGTAGGTCTTGTGGCCGTCGAAGCAAGTATAGACTATAGTCGTAAGGCCTATGCTGGCCGTACAGGTTATACCAAGATGATCCGATAAGGCGTTCATGGAGCTTCTGATGCGCCATGCCCCTGTGCCGCAGGAAAGCAGCATCAACCCTACCCTGCCTATAAAAGCAGCCTTTACAAACAGACTTGCTTCTGTGATGGGCTTGTCCTTGGAATTGCCGGTATAATCGTGCCAGTGTATATGCATGTGATTTGGAATTATATTTTCAGTTGACATGACAGTTCCTTTTTATTGCTTTCTTGTTCCTCTGGTTTTCAAATAAAATCGTATCTTCAATATTATATATTCTTTTGACATTGCAGTACAGAGAAAACTGCAAAAAAATAAAATGAGTCTGCAGACTGAGTTGTATCATGAAATTTCTGCGATAAAATCACAAAAATATTGACGGGGGGGGGTTAGCTATATAATGGTTTTGGCATATTTACGAGTGATTAAAATTGAAATGCAAAAGGGGTAGCAGTATGAAATTTTTAAGCAAAAACCATGTCGCCAACATTGTCAAGGTTTATGCTGTCAGCATTGCAGTTTTAGGGGTCATGGGCGTTTTTCTATTGGATCTGGGATGGCTCTGGACGCGAATCGCCCTTTTGATAGTTGCAGTGACATGCGTTCTGTTATATGCGGCGGCAGAAGTCATAAGCCTGCTTCAGGATATCAAAGACAATATGAAGGATATAAATGCATTCCTTAGGAGAAATGAGACAGATAGCAGAGGCAGATAGCAGGCTGCCGTCAAAAGAAAACCGACAGACCATGGCTGAGCCAGTGTCTGTCGGTTGACTAATTAAAAAAATCCCTGTATTTTTCCAGCATATTATAAATGGTTTTTCTTGAAACGCCAAGTAGCTTCGCAGCCTCGGTCTTGTTGCCGTTGGATAATAACAGAGCCTCCTTTAACAATTCCGCGTAGGAACGGTCTATTTCCGAGCGTTTCTCCAGGAGAATTTCTCCTGGAGTTTTTTTATCGGACAGACTGTTGTAATTGAACTTATTGGACTGAAAGGCGTTTATCAGCGTTTCCCTCGTTATCACCGGAGAATTGGACATGACATAGACGCGGTTGATCACATTGCGAAGCTCCCTGACGTTGCCCGGCCAGTCATGCTCCAGCAGCAGTTTTTTCGCGTTGTCGTCGATGGCTTTGGGCTCGGAATTGTTTATGCGCATAGCCTGTCTGATGAAGAATTCGCAGCAGGACATGATGTCCTCCGGACGCTCCCTGAGCGGCGGAATTGCCAAATTGAGCACCATAAGCCTGTAATACAGATCTTCTCTGAAAAGCCCTTCTTCAATCATCTTTTCCAGCGAGCGGTTGGTCGCCGCTATTACCCGCACATCCACAGATATGTTTTTCGTGCCGCCCACTCTTGTTATCTGATTGGTTTCCAGCGTGCGCAGGAGCCTGGTCTGGGCATGGAGAGGGAGCTCGGCTACTTCGTCCAAGAAGAGCGTCCCTCCGTTGGAAAGCTCAATTTTACCAACATGGCCGTTTTTGGCGGCTCCGGTGAAGGCGCCGCTTTCATAGCCGAAAAGCTCGCTGTCGATCAGCTCGGGTGAGATGCTGGCACAGTTTATGGCCACGAAAGGCTTGTTCCTTCTGATACTGTAGTTGTGAATGGACTGGGCGAAAAGCTCTTTGCCTGTGCCGCTCTCTCCGTATATCAGGACGTTGTAAGGACTGACGGCAAAAGACATGGCCAGCTTTTTCGCTTCTGTCATGGACTTGCTGCCTCCGATGATGTCTTCAAATGTGTAATCGGCCACAAGCCCCAGAGTGTCCCTGACCTGACTGATCTTGTTATTCCTGGAACGGGATATTTCTGCCACGCCGCTGACATTGCCGCTATTGTCGAACATAGGGTACATATCGTTGGAAGCCAGCATATATTCACTCTGGTCCTTGGCGTTGGTCACCTCGACTTCCCAGTCGATGACAGGATTGCCGTATTTTATCACATCGTTGACTTTCAAATAATCATGAGGCTTTTTTACGGCGGTGAACTGTGTGCCGCAGTCCATGAGTATATCGTAGATGGGTTTGCCCAGTTCGGTGTCTCTGTCTTTTATGTGAAGATAGTTGCAGAAATCGGAATTGGCGTAGAGCAGGCGCAGCTTTTCGTCGTATATGCAAATGGAGTTTGGCAGCGCGTCCAGCCCGTCAAAGATGAAGCGGCGCAGCTGCTCGTTTCGGTAGAAAATCGAAAAGAAAGAGGAAAAGTCCTCTTTGAGCTCTTCTATTATCTCTGCACCGCCACTGTAATCATGTATGATAATTGTAAGCAGGCCGTCAGTGTATGTTTTATCACGTAAAGTCCCGTCTGAATCATCTGTTTTGGGAAACGAGGAGAGTACAGAACCGTCCGATGTACACAGAGCGATGCTTTCATTCTCAAGCCCTTTTAACCGCACCAGAAAATCAAATATCATTCTGGCTATGTCATGCAGATCTCTGAACCTATAGTCATGCGGCTTTTGATCCATATGTATTTTAAAACTTATTACAGAATTATTATTGTTATATGTTTTCATATTACAAAGTTTTCGTATCACGAACGCGGACTATCCGAGCAGGAAGCCTTCAGGGAATTCATCTTTAGGATCCAAAAGCCATTTGGAAAATCCTAAGATACAGGCGTTTCCAGTCACCTTTGGAACTACGGCAGGGAAACCGGCGACGGTGGTCTCTGCCACAATTTCACATTTGAAGAGGGAACCTATTATGCTTTCATGCACGAAACTTTCTCCTGCTTTCAGCTTTCCCTTATTGTACAATACGGCAGATTTGGCGGAAGTGCCCGTTCCGCACGGAGAGCGGTCGACGGTCTTAGGCAGGGCCACGACGCAGTTTTGGATATCGGCCTTTTCGCTCTTGGCAGGGCCGTAAAATTCGATGTGAGTGACTTCGTTGACAAACTGCAGGTCAGGATGGCGAAAATCCACTTGCGCGTTGATGTCTCTTGCTATGGATTGAGCCGCTTCTATAAATTTGGCGCTGTTCTGCGGACATATGGAAAGGCCGGTGACTTCCGCAGGGAAGATGGCATATAGATTTCCTCCCCATGAAACGTCCATGGTTATAGGGCCGAAATCTTTCGTTTCTACTGTGAGATTTTCTCTGAGGACGAAGGCCGGAGCGTTGGTGAAAGAAACTTCCTGCACCGAGCCATTCTCGACCTTGGCTTCTACAGTTATGACTCCCGCCGCGGTATCCAGCTTGATGACTGTCACAGGTTCGGTCACCTTTACCATTCCTGTCTCAATCAAAGCCACTGAAACGCCGATGGTGTCGTGACCGCACATAGGCAGCCAGCCGCTGGTTTCAAAATACAAGACGCCCACGTCTGTGCCGGGCATGCAGGGCTCAGTGATCAGAGTACAGGACATATAGTCGTTGCCGCGCGGCTCGTAGGACAGCAGTTTGCGGAACCAGTCCTCGTTGTTTTTCATATAGATGAACTTTTCCGCCATGGTTTTGCCAGGTACATGGGGAAAGCCGCCGACTACATTGCGCGTCGGCTGACCGAGAGTATGAGTTTCTATGGTTCTGAAAACTTTTTTTGAATTCATTGAAAGTGTCCTCCTTAAAAATATTAAAAAAGATTAGAAACGGCTATCGGAGGGAACAGCTGTACCCTCATTATATATAATAGCTAAAAACCTATCAAGCAATTATTGTGCCAAGGAGGCGTGACCGTGCCAAGGGAGAGCACCGTGGTTAAGACGATGGCATGAATTTTGCTTTTGATTTAGAGCAGCGCCGCAAACATGGTTCAAAGCAATGCCGCGTGCATCGCTGCAATAATTTCATAAACATGTTTTGCCGCGATAACGTAAAGATAACGTAAAAATGCAAAGGAGAGGTATCAAATGGCAAGAAAAGGCGATTGGGTAAGAATCCATAATGTGGTTTTGAAAGCAGATGAAAGAACCGCGAAAATTCCCGACGATACTAGAGAATGCGATCTTGAAATGTGGGTGAAAGGCTGTCTGGTAGAAGACGCTGCGCAGATCGGAGACATTGTGACGGTGGAGACTGCTGTAGGAAGACTGCAGAGAGGTGTTCTGGCAGAAGAAAACCCTCATTATACTCACAGTTACGGAGAATTCGTCCCTGAAATCATTGAAATCGATAAGAAACTGAGAAAGATAATGGCAGGAGGTGAAAAATAATGGCACTGGCAAAAGACTATAATTCCGTGATGGCAAGATCCGAAGAGATAATGAAGAAAGCGCTGGGGCTTGACTACAGCCGATTTGAAAGCGGCTCCATAGCGTTCGACTACGAAAAACTGATGAAGGCGCCCGGCTACAGTATCGAGGACGTCATAGAGATACAAAAGGAAACAGGTGTAGGAAATACGCCGATGCTGGAGCTTAGAAACATCACGGCTCTTGCAAGAAAATACGCTTCCCCGGGCTGCGGCGCCAGAATATTTGTCAAAGATGAGGCGGCCAATCCGTCCGGATCTTTTAAAGACAGAAGAGCTTCCGTGGCCGTGGCTCAGGCGAAGAAGCTGGGGTATGAAGGCGTCATCGCCGCCACCTCCGGAAACTACGGCGCGGCAGTGGCCTCGCAGGCAGCCATGAGAGGGCTGAAAGCCATCATAGTGCAGGAATGCTACGATTCCAGAGGCGTAGGACAGCCGGAAATCATTGAAAAAGCCAGAAAGTGCGAAGCCTTGGGAGCAGAGGTCATCCAGCTGACAGTGGGCCCGGAGCTGTTTTACGAGCACCTTTCAGTGATGGAAGATACGGGATTCTTCAACGCCTCGCTTTATTCGCCCTTTGGCATGGCGGGAGTTGAGACGCTGGGATATGAGATAGGCAGAGAGATAAAGGAACTCTGCGGCAAGGCGCCGGCCGCAGCCGTATGTACTTATGCCGGAGGAGGCATGGTTACGGGAGCGGCCAGAGGACTGGCCAAATGCGGGTGCAGTGATACCAAAATAATCGGCGCGTCCATAGATTTAACAGGTCTGCACATGGCTTCCGATATACAGTTCAATAAGAAATCATGCACCACAGGCCATACAGGCTTTGGCATACCGCATGCCATGAACCCTGACAGCGGAGACATTCCAAGGAGCGCCGCCCGTCCGCTCAGGTATATGGACCGTTATGTTACCATCACCCAGGGAGAGGTGATGTACATGACGGAAATGCTGGCCATACTCGAAGGCCTCGAGAGAGGACCTGCCGGTAATACCGCCTTGGCATGCGCTTTTGCACTGGCGCGGCTCATGCCTAAGGATGAAATAATAGTAGTCACCGAGACAGAATATACCGGCGCGGGAAAGCACATTCAGCCGCAGCTTTCTTTCGCCAGAGAAAACGGTATTGAGATTAAATTCGGCAACCCGGCCGTCGAAGACATACCCGGTAAAAATATAATACTGCCGGAGGAGCCGGGACTGTTCAGATGCAAAGATGCAGATCTCGACCATATGAGAAGGAATATGATTAAGAGATCCGCGCTCCGCGCCGGCGGCAAGGAACCTACGCAGGAAGATCTGGAATTTCTGGCGGCAGACACCAAGACAGACGCGAGCTTCGTCAAGAGTGTCCTGGCAGAAGCCGGATTGATGAAATAACAGAATATATGCTGGAAATCAGCTTGAACAGCGGAGGGAGAAGAGTTTCTTCCTCCGTTTTTTGTTTTCTGCTTCGCTGTTTTTTGCTGTGAAACACAGAATTTGGGCAGCGAAATCTTGTCAAGTGTAAAGATGATTACACATAGCGGCCGCCTTTTCCGTATAAAAATTTATACTTAGACCGGATGTGTCAGCATAGAGGTACAAAAATCGCCGAAAAAGAGTATAAAAAAATACACACCGCCACGAATCCCATGCTTTTTTATCGGAATAAAGCGAAAAAATCCGTCCAATTTTTCGGACAAAACTCCGTTGACAGAGAGCAGACAGCGTCGCAGACTGCAGCATATTTTGGCATGTAAATTGCAAAAATTTATTTTTAATTATTCATGGAGGCGCCGTCTTTCATGGATAACGGTATGATTTGCGCAAATTATTGGACAAAACTCTGATTATTGTAAAAAGGAGGACAAATTTATGCAGACCTGGTTGATAATGATGGGCCTACAGATGATCATATTCGTTATATGCGGTGTGTGGGTCGGTATATGGATGCATAGGAGCAATGATGAATACGATGATGCGCTTGACAGGCTGACTCAGGCCAATATTGAAGCGGCGAAAAACGAACAGTGAGAGGATTTTTAAAGGAGGTGAAATAAATAATGAATACTACAGTAGGCATGATATGCTTTTGTATATTTCTAGTCTTTTTAATAGGCGTTTCAATATGGTCCGCCCAGCAGAATAAAAAAGGCAAGACCGGAGCGGACAGAGAATATTTTCTTGGCGGAAATACAACGCCGCTGATCGTTCTGGCTGTATCCTACTGCGCGTCGGCAGTAAGCGCAGGTTCGTTCATGGGAGACCCGGGAATGATGTCTGTCGTTGGATGGCCGTATTATTGGATTGCAATATTTGCTGTTCCTGGGCTGGTAATACCGGGAATATATGTAATACGCAAAATGAGGCTGCAGTCTGACCGTTACGGAAGCATGACGATTAACGAGTATGCGGGACATCGCTTCAATTCGCCGGGCTTAAAGCTTTATCTTTCATTCATAATTGTTTTGTGTTATTTATTTATGATGGTTTCCCAGTTCAAAGCTGCGGCCATACTGCTGGAGATGTTCACTGGACTCGATTTTACCGTTGGACTCATAGTTATGTGCGTAGTATGTTTAGTATATGTTAACATAGGCGGGCTGAGATCGGTAGCATGGACGGACTTCGTTCAGGGTCTTATCATGTGCCTCATGTGCATAGTGGTAGTAGCTACGGCTCTCAGTGCTATAGGAGGATTCTCGGGACTCAACGATGCTATTGAAGCTACAAATCCTGATATGAACCTTATAGTTCAGCCGGTGGAAGAGGGCGCTGATGTTCCGGGCTTATACGGCGTCATCGGAGCTTTCGTATTCGGATTCTGCGTTTACTTTGCACAGCCTCACATAGCGGCCCGCTTCATGGCTCTGCCTGACGTGAACAGAAAGAGCATAGGAAGATTCCTCATAGTATCCCTTGTATGCGGTTGGTTATTTAACCTCATGTTCATCGTAGGCCCTATAGGCAGGATGCTCTATCCTGATGCCGATGGAGACTACATGACAGTTACTTTCGTAACGGAGCAGTTCCCGTCTGTAATCGCTTCAATACTCATGCTGGGATTCTTCTCCGCAGTAATCTCGACGGCCACATCTATTCTGCTGGTAGCCGGACAGAGCGTGGGACGTGATATTTATGGTCAGATATGTCATAAGACTGCTACTCCTGAAAAGCAGGTCAGAGTTACGCAGATAGGCACCACTGTGATCATAGCTTTAGTACTGGTATTTAACTTGATTGACCCTCCTGAATTCCTGCAGCTCTTCATTTACATGGGAATGTCAGGTATAGGCAGCGCATGCTTCTGTCCTCTTGTAATAGGAACTATGTGGAAGAAATCCTCAAAAGAAGGGGCTTGGGCCAGTGCCATAGCAGGCCCTGTGGGATACCTGGTACATTCTCAGATCCTCGGCCAGGGATGGCTGTGGTGCATGGGCGTCTGCTGCATCTGGTCTATAGTTGCCTTCTTTGTCGTTACATTCATAAGAAATGCGGTCAAGGGAACTGACCCGGTACTGGAAGAACTGTGGAATCCTCTTGGCGGTAAAGTAGACTTTGAAGCGCTGAACAGAGAACTGAAGGCAAAGAAACAAAAGGCTTCATAACAGTATAAGAAAACAAGGCGAGGAATTTTTAAGGAGAAGAAAATGTTGCTGGAAAACAAAAGAGTGCTCATTACAGGCGCCGGACGGGGCATAGGCAGACAGACGGCCATAGATATGGCCAAAGAAGGAGCCGTGATACTGGGAGCGGCGCTTACTCAGAAAAATCTGGACGATATGGCAAGTGAAGTGCATAGTATGGGAGGAACGGTATATACAGAAATTATGGATATAGCCGATTATGAAGACTCTCTGAAGGCAGTCGATTCTCTGGCGGCAAAAGCCGGGGGAATAGACATACTGGTTAACTGTGCAGGAATATTCGAAGAAGCCTTTTTCATGGATATGACTCCCGAACAGTGGCACAGGACTATTGCCGTCGACTTGGACGGGGTGTATAATGTTACCCGCGCGGCTATGCCTTATATAATAGAAGCCAAAGGCTCCGTGGTCAGCGTAACTTCTCAGGACGCTTTCTACGGCTGTCCGGGATACAGCCATTACAGCGCAGCTAAAGCTGCTGTGGTGGGACTTACAAGGACTCTCGCCCGTGAGCTTGGCTCATATGGAGTGCGCCTTAACTGCGTAGCTCCGGGAATCACAGAGACAGAAATGACGAAAGACAGAATTGTAACAGGCAGGGAAGCCTATTTAGAAAAGCTTCCCGTCGGGCATATCGGCCAGCCGGAAGAAATATCAAGCGTCATAATGTTTTTGGCATCTGAAAAGGCCAGCTACATAACGGGACAGGTGCTCCACCCTAACGGCGGTATGTATCTGGGTTGATTGAGTTTGGATTGAGACCGGCGCCCAGCCGCTCTGATGGTGCGGCGGGCATCGGCAGCGGTGTGTAGAGTTTTACACAAAATCGAAAACGTATGTATATAAAAAATTTCACACCGGGACACGGCTGATGAGAGAAATCTCATCAGCCGTTTTTAATGTCCGGCGGGCTGAAATTTGCAAGAACTTTCCGCCAGCCGTAAAAACCTTGAAATTTCAAAGCTTAGTACAGATATGCCATAAGCTGCATAAAGTGGATTCTTTATTTTATTTCCTGGAGAAAACGTGGCATGGTATTTGCTTATAGATAAAAATGAAAGCAAAATGAACACGAAGCAAAACACCTGAAGAGGAGAGATGTCTATGATATTCAATATACAAAAATGTTCTATCCATGACGGCGACGGACTGCGGACGCTGGTATTTTTCAAAGGATGTCCGCTCAGATGTCCCTGGTGCGCCAATCCGGAATCTCAGTCATACAGCCTTGAGATAACGGAATACCCGTCAAAATGCATTGGCTGCGGCATGTGCATTAAAAATTGCCCCAACGCAGCTATAGGAAAAGACGGACATATCGACAGAACCCTCTGCCCTGCTGAATGTACGCAGTGCACTGACATATGCTACGCCGAAGCGAAAAAACTTGTTGGAAAGGATTATACGATAGATGAGCTGTTCCATGAGATAAATAAAGACAAGATTTTTTATAACATAAAAGGCGGAGGAGTGACCTTTTCCGGAGGGGAGCCTCTCACCTACGGCAGGTATCTTGAGCAGATCGCGAGAAAATGCAAGCAGAACCGCATAGATGTATGCGTGGAAAGCTGCGGCTACAGTTGCTTCGACAATTTCAAAGACGCGCTGCCATACATAGACCACATGTTCATGGACATAAAAGTTTTTGACAGCGAAGAACACCGCAGGATAACAGGCGGAGGCAATGAGATGATACTGGATAACATAAAGCGTATATCCGGCCTCGGCATACCTCTTACCATCAGAACTCCCATAGTACCCGGCTACACCGATTCTGCGGAAAACATTGAAAAAATCGCCGAGTTTGTGGTCACACTGCCGACGGTCAGCGAATATGAACTGCTGAGATATCATAATTTCGGCGAGTCCAAGTATGAGGCGCTGGGAAAGAAGTACGCGCTCAAGGGTCTCAAGCCGCCGTCAGATGAGGAGATGCTCAGACTTACAGAGATAGCCAATAATATTTTAAATAAATACGGCAAATACAGCTTTTATATGAAGGACAACAAAAAGGAGGGTATAAAATGTTGACAGAAAGAATCATAAGACTTAATGATAAGGTTCGCAATACGGAGCCTACCATCGATCTGGACAGAGCCAGGCTGATGACTGAGTTTTACAGCCAGCCTTCGATGGAAAACTATGTACTGAGAAGAGCCAAAGCTTTCAGGCATTTTCTGGAGAACAAAAAGATCTTCATCGACCCGGATTCACAGCTTGCAGGGCATGCGGGAGACTGTATCCAGGCGGTTCCTCTGCATCCGGACGTAACGAAATGGCTGTACGACGACTTTGACACTCTGGACAAGAGAGTTTCGGATCATATCCATTTTAGAAGTGAAGAAGAAAAGGAAGAGCTGCGGCAGATAGTCGAAAAATGGCACGGCAATACTTTCGGTGACTTTGCTTCAGACCTGGAGGACCCCGACGTCAAGGACATGCTGGACGCGCTGGTGTTCACCCACGGTGTTTCCAACCAGTCGACCATGAACCATTCTCCTGACTACGACAACTTGATAAAGCGCGGCTACAGATATTATATCGACGAATGTAAGGAGAAACTCTCAAAGCATGTGTGCAGGGACGTCTACGACATGGAGCAGAGAATCAACTGGGAGGCCATGATCATCGTGATGGAGGCCATCATCAGCTTTGCACACCGTTATGCCGACTTGGCGGAGAAACAGGCCGCAGAGTGTAAGGACGAAAAGAGAAGACAGGAGCTCCTCACCATGGCGGAAAACTGCAGGACAGTGCCGGAGTTCGCACCTAAGACATTCATGCAGGGCGCTCAGCTGGTATGGTTCACCCATCTGGCCATCGTGCTGGAAGCTGTAGGCGGAGACCACTGCCTTGGCCGTTTCGACCAGTACATGTATCCGTTTTTCGAGAAAGAAACTAAAGAAGGAAAGAACGAAGAATATTTCGCTGAAATCATTCACGAGTTCAAGCTGAAAATCGCGGAGCTTTGGAATATCCGTCAGTATAAGGAATCCATCGCCGTTCCCGGCTGTCCGCTCTGGATGCATGTGATGCTGGGCGGCGTCAAGGAAAACGGAAAAGACGCCTGCAACGAGCTGACCAACGTATTCCTCAGATGCCTTCTTGACCTGCAGACCGACGAGCCGTGCATTTCTTTCCGCTACCATCCTAATGTAAACGAAGAGACTCTCAGACTGGCCATCAAAGCGGCGAGAGATACAGGAGGACATCCGGCATTTTTCAACGATTCGGCGGCTATAACCTATCTGCTCAGCCTGGGCTTTACCCTTAAGGAAGCCCGCAACTGGGGAATCTGCGGCTGCATAGAGCCTATCGTCTTAGGTATTACAGATTTGCAGACTAATTCAGGTAATTTCAATGTGAATAAAATTCTGGAAATCATGCTGCACAACGGATATGACCCTGTTTCCAAAAAACAGCTGGGAATCAAGACAGGCGACCCGAGAGACTTTAAATGCATAGAAGATGTGATGAAGGCTTATGAGGCTCAGCAGGATTTCTTCATAGACAGATTCATCGATATGGCCAACACTACTTTTGCGGGACACGCATTCACTTTCCCGACGATAACGGCTTCATGTTTTTCCGGGGGCTGCATAGAAAAGGGCAAGATGCTGCAGCATAAAGGCTCAGATCATCATTACACGACGATTGCGATAGCCAGCATGGCCAACCTCATAGACTCATTTGCGGCTATGGAGGAATGCGTTTTCAATAAGAAGTATCTGTCAATGGCGGAGCTGATCGATCTGCTGGACACCAATTTCGAGGGCAAGGAAGAAATGCGCCAGCTTTTGATAAATAAAGCTCCTAAGTTCGGAAATAACATCGAGCAGGCGGACAAATACGGCGAATGGTTCATCGATTCCATAGACAGATCCATGAAGAGGTATAAGGACGCCTATGGCGGCCAGTGGACCAGCCTGCACGCTACAGTGGTTTACAATGTAGCGATGGGTAAAACCGTCGGAGCAACTCCTGACGGCAGACTGGCATTTACGGCCTTGTCAGACAACGCTTCGCCGATGATAGGCATGGACGTTAACGGACCTACGGCAGTGGTCAATTCACTGGCTGCATGCGATGAACAGGTTCCTCAAAGCGGCATGCTTCTCAACCAGAGATTCGACCCTACCATCGCGGCAGGAGAGAAAGGCATCGACATCATAGAAACAGTTTTCCGCGCTCATTTCGCACAGGGCGGATATCACATACAGATAAACGTACTGGACGATGAAACTCTGCTGGCTTCTCAAAAGGAGCCTGACAAATATAAGAATATCATAGTCCGCGTGGCCGGATATTCGGCGTACTTCGTGGAGCTGGGCAAGGAAATTCAGGACAACATCATTCAGAGAACCATACAAAGAGGGCTTTAATAAAACTGAGCGGCAGATAATTGAAGCCGGGTCACAGATGATTGAAGCCGGGCCGTGGGAAGACGATTCTTTCCGCGGCCCTATTTTTTCTGGAAGCTTCAGTGAGAAGCCTCCGCAAGAAGTCTCCGCGAGAAGTCTTCTCGGATGGATTTTACAGAGCAGCGACTGTGCGAGTTTTAAATTTTCATGTATGATATCCCTAAAACTGGAAAGAATAAGGATAAAACAAAACAATTTGTGTGATCAGGAGGATAACATGAAAAAGATACTGATATTGCTCATGGCATTGATGATGTGCTTTGGCTTTGCTGGCTGCGGCTCTGACAAAGATGACGATGGCACTAAGGATATCGCAGATGAAAATGCTCAGGAAATGGAAAACGATGCGGAGCAAGATAAAGATAAGATAGAAAGATCTGTGGACGCCGTGGCGGCAGAACTGGGACTTACGGGCGGCACAGAAACCCTCTATGATATCATAGGCGCCAAAGAGGGGAAACAATATAATGACGGAAATGTGGAAATTTACTGTTTTGATAAGGATTCCGACAAATATAAGGCAATAGAAGAAGGCAACGGTGCCATCAAAGCCACGGCTGTCAATGACGGCGTGATCATCATAACTGACGATGAAGATATGGCTAAAAAATTCAAGGCGCTTAAATTTAAATAATTATGTATTGATTATGCATTGACTATGCATTGATTATGCTTTGATTATACTTTGTCGCGGCCTGAATGCGGTCTATAAGCGGTCGCCAACGCATCTGAAACACAGCTGCTGACAGCTACTGACGCGGCCTAAACATGGCCGCGTTTTTTGTGCTTTCAGAAAGCAGAAATCGGCGTAAAAACCGGATATTTTAGCCATATAAATCTCTTGTCAAACTATGGCAAGCTGTGGTAGAATATATATCAGGTTTGAGCAAAACCCAAGTGAATTTGGGGACGCCCGAATTCGCACTTCCAAAAAATAACGTTATATAATTAGGAGGAACAGAGAAAATGGCAAAACAGAAGTTTGAAAGAACAAAACCGCATATCAATATCGGAACAATAGGCCACGTAGACCACGGTAAGACAACACTGACAGCAGCAATAACAAAGACGCTGCACCAGAGATACGGCCTTGGCCAGGACGTAGCCTTCGACCAGATCGACAAGGCTCCGGAAGAAAAAGAGAGAGGAATCACCATCTCCACAGCCCACGTAGAGTATGAAACACCAAACAGACACTACGCACACGTAGACTGCCCGGGCCACGCCGACTATGTAAAGAACATGATTACAGGAGCAGCTCAGATGGACGGAGCAATCCTGGTAGTAGCAGCAACAGACGGACCAATGCCGCAGACAAGAGAGCACATCCTGCTGTCAAGACAGGTAGGAGTACCATACATCATAGTATTCTTAAATAAGTGCGACATGGTAGACGACGAAGAACTTCTTGATCTGGTAGAGATGGAAGTAAGAGAGCTTCTTGACGAATATGAATTCCCTGGAGACGACACACCGATCATCAGAGGATCTGCTCTTATGGCTCTTGAAGATCCAGCAGGCCCATGGGGAGATAAGATAGTAGAGCTGTTTGAAGCAGTAGACAGCTACATTCCGGAACCGGAAAGAGACAACGACAAGCCATTCCTGATGCCTGTAGAGGACGTATTCTCAATCACAGGAAGAGGAACAGTAGCAACAGGAAGAGTAGAGAGAGGCGTACTTGAGGTAGGAAACGAAGTAGAAATCGTAGGACTTACTGAAGAGAAGAGAAAAGTAGTAGTAACAGGCGTAGAGATGTTCAGAAAGCTTCTTGACAAGGCAGAGACAGGAGACAACATCGGAGCACTGCTGAGAGGAGTACAGAGAACAGAGATCGAGAGAGGACAGGTACTGTGCCAGCCTGGAACGATTCACCCACATACAAAGTTCAAGGGAGAAGTATACGTACTGAAGAAAGAAGAAGGCGGAAGACACACACCATTCTTCAATGGATACAGACCACAGTTCTACTTCAGAACGACAGACGTAACAGGAGACCTGAAGCTGCCAGAGGGAGTAGAGATGTGCATGCCAGGAGATAACATCACAATGGAGATAGACCTGATCACCCCTATAGCAATCGAAGAAGGACTGAGATTCGCAATCAGAGAAGGCGGAAGAACAGTAGGCTCAGGAGTAGTAACTGAAATTTTAGAATAGCCCCGCGAGTGACGAGAGCGAAGCTCGAGGTCAGAGCGGAGGCATTCTAAACGCGAAGGTTTCCCGAGAGAGCGTAAGCTCGAGCGGCAAGGAACCGACCGCGCGACAGAAGACTGATATGAAGAGACCATAGGAATATGGTCTCTTTTTTATGTAATGGCACGGAAATTCACAGCTGACCGCACGTGAAGAGCAAGCTAATAGAAAGCGTATCCATTTTCCGCGATTTTGGCAAATTTGGATACGGCCGGCCCATTCACAGCCTCCCAGCCGTCCCCCACGCTTTCCATTCTCCAGCCGTCCACACCCGCCCGCACCTCCAGCCGTCCACCCGCCCTCACATCCTCCCCGCCGGCGCGGAAACATAAAGAACGCCGGCGGCAATTAAAGGTTGTCATCAAGTGCAAAATATTATATAATTAAAAAAATAATAGGAGCCTTTAAAAAGGCTCTTTCTTTTGGGGAAATATAGCAAAATTTGTAGAAAGGGACAAAATAGGAGATGAGAAGCGATAGAAAACGAGAAAAACTGTTGAAAAAAATGTATAAGAAAGAATCCAAGATCAAAAATGTCAGCAGAGTTCTTTCCATTATATATACCTTGGCGGCAGCATGCTTTATAGCGCTGCTGGTCTGGCTCAACGTGGTGCCGGCCAAATATCTTTATCCGATAATAGCCGTCATTTTAGTCGTATCATTATTTATAGCGCCTGTGATGTTCAGCCGCAAAGGCAAACCGGGAAGACGAAAAGGAGCCATGGCCGCCGCCGGAGTGATGATACTCTTATTTGCTGCAGGAATTTATTATTTAGGCGTGACGCTGAACTTTTTCGGAAGCATAACCAGCATAGGCGGAGCAAGAGAAGAATTCTATCTTATAGTCAAATCCACTTCCTCCTATGAAGAAGCGGAGGATGTGAAAGGCAGGACAATAGGAGCTCAGACCAATACAGAAGCTTCATATGCCGAAGCGCGTAAGCAGCTTAAAAAGAAAGTAGACGTAGAGTTTGAGTATGTAAGCGAACTTCCGGCTCTTATGGACAGCCTGCTGGAGGGAGAAAGACCGGCAGTATTTATCAGTGCGGCTTCATACGAGAGCATGACAGGTCAGGATTCTTCTCTTGAGAATAAGACACGCGTAATAGAACGCATATCTGTAAAAGTTGAAAGCCGGAGCACGACAAACCATGTAAAAGTTACTAAGGAGCCGTTCAACATCCTGGTCAGCGGCCTTGACACGACAGGGGATATAGACGTGGTTTCGCGAAGCGACGTAAATATGATAGTTACGGTCAATCCGAATACACATCAGATACTGCTTACCTCCATTCCAAGGGATTACTATGTGGAACTGGCCAGCAAAGGGGCGAAAGACAAGCTGACACATTCGGGAATTTACGGAATCAGTGAAACCGTTGCTACCGTGGAAAAATTTACAGGGATAGACATAAATTATTATGTAAAAGTAAATTACAGCACATTGATAAAACTGGTGGACGCAATTGGCGGAATAGACATCAACTCACCGTTTTCTTTCAGCACACACGGCATGCAGGCCAAATATACTTTCCAGGAAGGATATAATCATCTTGACGGTTCGCAGGCTCTTGCATACAGCAGAGAACGGTACTCTTTTAACGAAGGCGACATACAGAGGAATAAAAACCAGCAGATGATCCTGGAAGCGATAATTGAAAAGGCAACCAGCAGCGAGACTATACTTTCCGAGTATACTTCGATTTTGAACGCGATAAAAGACAATGTAGAAACTGATATGGAGAGAAAATCAATGACGTCGCTGATAAAGATGCAGATCAACGACATGCCTTCGTGGACTATAGGAAAGCAGTCCATATCTGGCGAATATGGACATGGATATTATTGCTATGCCCTCGGAGCCAACGCAGATGTGGTACTCGTAGACGAATCTTCGGTTGCTGCGGCTGTGGACAAAATAATGGAAGTAATGACAGGGAGTGAAGAATAACAGTTAATGAAGATAGACAGGATAAAGAGCAGGGTCACAGGGAAACAGCTTTCCACGTCAAACAGCATAACTTGCGGTAAAAATAACCCGGCGTCTCTGAAATGCGATTTCTATGATCTGGAAAACGGAGAGACAGCGACTTTCTTCGTCCCTGAAGAAATACATGAGGGGCATACAGGCATAATGCACGGAGGAATTTCCGCAGCGGTTCTTGATGAAGTAATGGGCAGGGCGACTATACACAGAACAACATCGCGGGAAGAAGAATGGCTGCCTAAATACGTTACAGCAGAAATGACCACTAAATACCTGAAGCCGATACATATAGGACAAAAAATGTTTGTCTATGGCAGGGTAGATAGAATCGAAGGGCGATGCTGCTTTACTTCTTCAGAAATTACAGATGAGGAAGGAGAAGTAATGGCCACAGCTACAGGAGTATATGTGAGGATCGACAAGCTGAAAGATCTGCTGCCGGCGGAAGATTATATAAAACAGGCAGCGGTACTTACGGAAGAAGACCCGCAGGAAATGTAGGGATAATGGATGCGCCAGTTAAACGCCGATGACATTCAGAGCGGGCATTTATAAAATACAAGACCGGAAAGAATTTCCGGTCTTTTGCTATAGTGAATTGTTCTGGCCGCACGTTGTATACCTCCGCCACACAGTCTCCTTTGCAAAAATAATTATTAATCTATTACATAATTTTAATGAGAAAGCTGTTGACAAAGTTTTTATTTTTGCTATAATAACATCGTAGTTAGAAAAGGCTAACTCACGTTCGGCTATACGAACGCAGAATAAAGAGATACGGAGAATATCATGAATTTAAAAGATGCCGCTATCGGTGAAACTTATATTATAGAAGATATACAGACGGATGACGAAGAACTCAAATCTTTTCTTTTTCGTCTGGGCTGTTACAGCGGAGAACCTATCACAGTCGTTTCGCGCCTTAAGAGCGGATGCGTTGTGTCGATAAAAGACGGAAGATACAATATCGATGACGGCATAGCTGAATCTATTTTAATTTAAACATAGTGACTACGGTCACTATATTTTCCGGACAACGGTTAGTCATATATAACTATATTGGCAATTATTTATAATCAATTTTTAAATAGGAGGACACATAATGAGAATTGCTTTCGCCGGCAATCCCAACAGCGGAAAAACGACAATGTACAACGCGCTTACGGGAAAACACGAACGCGTAGGTAACTGGGCCGGAGTTACCATAGGTAAAAAAGAAAGCCTTATTAAAAAGGACTTTGCCAAAACGTCTGACCAACTGGTTGCAGTGGACCTGCCGGGAGCGTACTCCATGTCGCCGTTTACCCCGGAAGAAAGCATTACCAGCGGATATGTAAGAGATGAGCATCCTGACGCAATCATAAATATCGTCGATGCGACAAATCTCAGCAGAAGCCTGTTCTTCACCACCCAGCTTCTTGAACTTGGCATCCCTGTTGTAGTGGCCCTCAATAAGAGCGATATAAACGAGAAACAGGGAACAAAAATAGACACTAAAGCTTTGTCAGAAAAACTCAACTGTCCTGTTATCGAGACTGTTTCCACCAGCAGCAAAGGCCTGAAAGAGGTAGTGAAGGCCGCCGTCGAATTGAATCATAAAGGACAAAAAGCTCCTTATGCACAGGCTGAAATAGATTTGACCGACAAGAACGCAGTTGAACAAGAAGACAGAAAGCGTTTTGCATTCGTGAATAAAGTAGTGGCCGAAGTAGAAGACCGTAAGATCCTGACCAAGGACAAGACTACAGGAGACGCTGTGGATAAGGTGCTGACAAATAAAGTGGCCGGCATACTGATATTTGCCGCAGTGATGTTCGGTGTTTTCTGGGTATCTCAGTCGTGGCTTGGGCCGCTTATCGCCGACTGGCTCGTAGCATACATCGAGCAGTTCCAGGGTTATGTAGCGGGACTCCTGGAGGGAAGCTCACCGTTCCTGCAGGCTCTGCTTGCTGACGGTATCGTAGGCGGCGTCGGAGCTGTAGTAGGCTTCCTGCCGCTGGTAATGGTAATGTACTTCCTGATTGCATTGCTCGAAGACTGCGGATACATGGCGCGCGTCAGCGTAGTCATGGACCCTATATTCAAGAGAGTTGGCCTTTCGGGAAAATCAATAATCCCTATCATCATCAGCACGGGCTGCGGAATCCCGGGCATCATGGCCTGCCGCACCATCAGAGATGAAAGAGAAAGACGCGCTACCGCGATGCTGACTACATGGATGCCTTGCGGAGCTAAGGTTCCTGTGATTTCACTGTTCGCCGGAGTGTTCTTCGCCGACGCGGCATGGGTTTCATGGCTGATGTACATCGTGGGCATAGCGCTGATATTCTTTGGCGCTCTGCTCATAAAACAGATCACCGGACACAAATACAGAAAATCGTTCTTTATCATGGAACTGCCGGAATACAAGGTTCCAAGTCTGTGGAGAGCGGTGATGTCCATGCTTGGACGCGCCAAGGCTTATATAATCAAGGCTGCTACCATCATACTGGTCTGCAACGCCGTTGTTCAGATAATGCAGAGCTTCAATTGGTCATTTGAGCTGGTTGAAGAGGGCGCTGAGAGCACGTCAATTTTGGCTTCCATAGCTACTCCATTTGCTGTACTTCTCCTGCCGCTCGGATTCGGAGTATGGCAGCTGGCAGCAGCGGCAGTTACAGGTTTCATCGCCAAGGAAAACGTTGTCGGAACCCTTGCCGTAGTTTATGGAATCACCAACTTCATTGATACTGATGAATTTGCACTCATAGGCGGAGCCAGCGAGGTTGCCGCCACCATGGGATTGACTTCAGCAGCAGCGCTGGCATATCTCATGTTCAATCTCTATACTCCGCCTTGCTTCGCGGCCATCGGAGCCATGAACTCCGAACTGGCAAGCAAGAAGTGGCTGTTCGGCGGCATCGGCCTGCAGCTTGGTTCAGGCTATGTCGTAGCTTTCCTGGTATACCAGATTGGTACGCTCATTACCGAGGGACATCTTGGAACCGCCTTTGTTCCGGGACTCATAGCAGTAGCGGTAATCGTGGGAATAATAGCGTACATCGTCATCAGGTCGAAACGCAAACTGGCAGCTGAATATTCGCTCCACGGAGGTAAGGGAGTGCAGGCAGCGGCATGAAAGATATAATTGCTGTATTGATAATATTGGCAATATTGGCCGCCGCGATAGCTTATATAGTAAAAGCCAAAAAGAAAGGTGCAAAGTGTATAGGCTGTCCGGCCGCCGGATGCTGCCAGATGAATAAAACCAAGCATTCACATACGGCAGATGATTCCGAAACGACAGGCTGCAGCTGCGGCTGTCAAAAATAAAAAGAAACATTAAGATTAGAATTAAAAATATTGATGTCGACGGACGAGTCAAAGACATCTATGCAGGGCGGTTTAAGGCTTTTGAGCTGAGAGTCGCCCTGTTTTAATGAATACAAGATTTCATATCGCCCTGGTCTGATTCGTTTCAACGTTTATCATATCTCGCGAAGTTTAATTGGCTGGCAAATTTTTAAGGCCTGCCGGGTGTATATAAAGTGCAAAATGTAAACCATTTTATTGCAAGCGTCGAGGGAGAGGGTATATAGTAATATAAAATGCTTTAGGGAGGAGAGATAATATGCAGAAAGAAATAACGAAAAATTTGGAAAAAATTTTTGAAGAGAATTTCAATTCAGATGTCCAGAATCGCATAGCGATGAATTCAGCCGTTAAAAACGGAATCAACGCTGCTGCAGAAAACTTTGCCGCTTTCAGGGAAACAAGACATGAGTTTTCCATAACTGTTGAGACAGGAGATATCACCAATCAGAAAGCTTCAGGAAGATGCTGGATGTTCGCAGCGCTGAACGTTATGCGCCTTGAAGTCATGGAAAAACTCAATCTTGAGAGCATGGAACTCAGCCAGAATTATCCGCTCTTTTATGACAAACTGGAAAAAAGCAATTATTTCCTGGAAAATATTCTCGAAACGCTGAATGAGCCTCTGGAAAGCAGGCTTATCAATTATCTGCTGACAGAGCCACTGTGCGACGGCGGCCAATGGGATATGTTCGCCAATCTCATAAAAAAATATGGAGCGGTTCCTAAGGACGCCATGCCGGAATCTGCAGCCTCTTCACAGACGGCAGAGATGAATCGCTATCTTACACGTAAACTCAGAGAATTTGCATGCATTTTAAGAGGAGCCTATGCCGCAGGGGAAACAGAAGAATCCTTGAGAGGCAGAAAAGAAGAAATGCTGGAGATTATTTATAGGATGCTGTGCATAGCTCTTGGAACTCCTCCGAAGAAATTCACATATGAAACAAGAGACAAGGATAAGAAATTTATAAGGATAAGCGATATAACACCACAGGAATTTTATCAAAAATATATAGGCCTTGATATGGATGATTACGTTAGCCTGATAAATGCGCCTACATCCGATAAGCCATACTTTAAAATGTATACGGTGCAATATCTGGGCAATGTAAAAGAAGCCGGCGGAGTCAGATATTTGAATCTCCCTGTGGAAGAACTCAAACGCGCCGCCATAGCTCAGCTCAGCGACGGAAAAGCCGTATGGTTTGGTAGCGACGTAGGTCAGAGCAGTTCGCGTGCCGGAGGGCTGCTGGATTTGGACGTTTACGATGTTACGACACTTTTTGGCACAGATTTTCCGATGACTAAAGCACAGAGGCTTGATTATGGCGAAAGCCTGATGAACCATGCGATGGCGCTTACGGGAGTTAATATAGACGATGATGGAAAACCTGTCCGCTGGCGTGTTGAGAACAGCTGGGGAAAAGACGCCGGAAAAGACGGTTACTATGTGATGAGCGACAGATGGTTCAATGAATATACATATCAGGTAGTCGTAAATAAAAAATATCTTACTGACGAGCAGAGGGCCATGCTGGAGCAGGAACCTGTAGAGCTAAAGCCATGGGATCCTATGGGAAGTTTGGCAAAAGCTCGATAAGCCGGTGCAGCAAAACGGTACGGCAAAAGCTCGATGAACAGGCTTGATTTTATGGCATAGATTACAAGACGTTTTCGAAAGAAAGCGTCTTTTTTTGCAAAAAGACAAACGAACAGCGCATCCGATAGATTTTAAAAAAAGGAATTCTGTAAAACAGTTTACAGAATTGAAAACAAAGGACATGATAAAATTTTATCAAAAATATCACAGTATTTAAAAGGTTGTGAGGTGCGTTTATGAACAATTTTGAAAAGGCAGTATCACTGCATAGAAAATGGCCGTCTGTAGATGCTCACCTGGACTTGGCGCCTGAAGTTTTCTACCGCAGAAAAGACGGAATGTGCGCAGTGATAGAAAAAATCTACTTAGATAACTGGAAAAAGAGCGGCTTCAAGCTGATAGTGTCTTCTCTGTTTGCCGATTTAGACTATCCGTCCGCATTGCTGAGACAGACTCTCGAACAGATAGCAGCGATAAAAAAAGATATAGAGGAGTCAAAAGATAAGCTGGTTTTGGTGACCGGTAAAAAACAACTGGAGGAGGTTCTTTCTTCAGAAAAAATAGGGATCATGCTTTCTTTTGAAGGCATGGAGGCCATAGAAAATAATCCGGAACTTTTAGACATATTTTATGAACTTGGAGTACGGGGTGCGGGGCTTGTATGGAGCCGCAGAAATTTCATTGCCGACGGATGTATATCGGAAAAATATCCGCAGGGTACGCACGGAGGGCTGACGGAAATCGGAGTCGCCGCCGTCGAGAAGATGGATAGGCTGAAGATGTTTTTCGATGTGAGCCATTTGAACGATGTCGGATTCTGGGATTTGATGAAATTCAGCCGCGGACCCGTGATTGCTTCTCACACCGACTGCCGGGGAGTATATCCGACCAATAGAAATCTTTCAGATGAACAGATAAAAGCCATTACAGAGCGCGGTGGTGTCATAGGCATCAACGCGATAAAACATATCTTGGGTGTGGAAGACGAGGCTGAGAGGATAAACAAGCTTTGCGATCATATAGACCATATAGTCTCGCTGGTCGGCACAGATCATGTGGGATTCGGCTTTGACCTATGCAATAACTGCATGGATGTGCTAAGAAAAGCGGATACTCCGAAATCTGATTATGATGCGCTTTATGATCACAGCGAAGCCGTACTCATAACTGAAGAACTTATCGCGCGAGGATATGGTGAAGAGGATTTGCGAAAAATAATAGGTGGAAATTTCCTGAGGATATATGAGACTGTGCTCAAATAAAAGCGTTTGAGAGAGCGATAGGAAACGTTTAAAAGCGTTTGAGAGAGCCTTTGAGACACGACTTTAAAAGGAGAGCAAAATATGGGAAGATATTTTATCAAGAGAGTAGCCCTTGCGCTGCTGACCCTGTTTTTTATAATGACACTTACCTTTGTCCTTATGCATGCTATTCCGGGTGACCCATTCGATGCTCAGAATATTCAGAGGGCTGAGATAAGAGAAGCGATGTACGCAAAATACGGATTGGATAAACCCGTATTTGAGCAATATGTCAAATACATGACCGATTTTGTACGCGGAGATTTCGGGATATCTTATCAAAAAACTGATACGTCGGTCAATGAAATAATCGCGACCGGCGCGCCGTATTCGATGACCATAGGAATATGTGCCTCCGTGCTGATAGTGGTGATCGGAGTAACAGCAGGCGTGGTAGCTGCACTGAGACATAACCGCATAGCCGACAGGACGCTGATGATACTGGCCACGATAGGAGCGACCATACCCAGTTTTGTTATCGCGTCAGGCTTCCTTTACATATTCAGCAGCAAGCTGGGATGGGTGCCGTCGTTTGGAGTAGGCACGTGGAAACACTATATAGGACCTGTCATTTCAGTTTCCGTATTCAGTATAGCTTTCATATCCAGACTGGCCAGGACATCGGTACTTGAAGAAATGGGCAAGGATTATATCAGGACGGCGAGGGCAAAGGGCACTCCGGAAGCACTTGTAATTACACGCCACGCTCTGAGAAACGCAATGATACCGGTAGTGACCTATGTCGGGCAGATGGTGGCAGGTATAGTTACCGGCTCTTTCGTCGTAGAAAAAGTATTCGGTATGCCGGGCATAGGCTATCTGTTTACGGAGAGCATACTCAATAGAGACTATACCGCAATTATGGGAATAACAGTATTTTTCAGCGTACTGCTGATAATATCGATTCTCATAGTTGATATGCTGTATGTATTGATAGACCCGCGGATTAAATATGATTGACATGGAGAACGGATATGGACAGACTGCATAGAAAAAAAGATGCCGGCGCTCAAGTCGCACCGCAGAAAACGGACGCTTCCCAGGTCGCTGCAGCAGCTGATGGAATACAGATAACGCCTGATATGTGGCAGACAGCGCCTGAAGAATCAAAAGACAGTGAAAGAGTGTCGAGAAAGAGCTTGACCTTTGCGCAGGACGTATGGCAGAGACTGAGAAAAAATAAGGTGGCTCTTGTCAGCTTTATAATCATCATCATATTGATACTCAGCGCAATCATAGTACCCTATTTCTGGAAGTTTTCGTATTCCGACCAGAATCTGGACTTTGCCAACATACCGCCCACTATGAAATGCTACGACATAGGCGGCGACACGCTGCTTTACATAACTAAAGATTACCGAGCGATACTCGTATCAGAAGACGGAGACCTTTTGTCGGCTTGCGAACAGAAAAAGAGTACAGACGACAGGATAAATGTCTACGATGTAAACGGAAAAGATCTTGTAATCGACTACAGCCTGTATTTCGAGGCCAACGATAATTATTCAAAACTCGAAAGACGGGCGCAGAAAGACTCTTCGGTGAATCTGGCTGAAGCGCGCCATGAGCTGAACAATACGCCCGAGTATATTCTTAAATACGATGGGCAGGAACTGACAGAACAGACCACCGTCAGGAACAAAACATATATCTTCGGTTCTGACAACCTGGGTAGAGACGTGTTCATAAGAATCATATATGGAGCGAGAATTTCTCTGACCATAGGTTTTGTAGCAGCCATAGTGAACTTTCTCATAGGCGTTTTCTACGGCGGAATCTCCGGATATTTCGGCGGTATGGTAGACAGCATAATGATGCGTGTGGTTGAGATAATAAGCGCAATACCGATGATGCTGTATGTGATACTTCTGATGGTGATAATGGAACCGGGCCTCAAGACGATAATAGTAGCGCTGAGCATTACCTATTGGGTGGCTATGGCTCGTATAGTCAGAGCACAGGTACTGACCATGCGTGAGCAGGAATTCGTACTGGCAGCCAAGACTCTCGGCGCGGGTACTAGGAGGATACTCACAAAACACCTCATACCTAACATAATGGGTCCGGTAATGGTGGCCTTGACCATGCAGATACCAAATGCAATATTTACCGAAGCTTTCCTGAGTTTCGTAGGATTGGGAGTGTCAGCGCCTATACCCTCATGGGGAAAACTGTGCAACGATGCCCTTGCCGGAATGTTTACATACCCGTATCAACTTCTGTTCCCGGCTCTCATCATTTCCATTACCATTCTCGCGTTCAACCTGTTTGGCGATGGCTTGAGGGATGCTCTTGACCCTACACAGAGAAAATAGGAGGCAGAAAAATGACGGAAATTTTAAAAGTAAAAGATCTGAGGATTTCCTTCTTCACTCATGTAGGAGAAGTCAAAGCCATACGCGGAATAAATTTTTCTGTTGAGAAAGGCCAGATAGTAGGAATAGTAGGCGAATCGGGCAGCGGCAAAAGCGTTACTTCACTTTCGGTGATGGGTTTGCTGCAGCAGCCTGGACGCGTTACGGGCGGCGAGATCCTGTTCAAAGGAGAAAATCTGCTCAAAAAATCAAAAAGAGACATGGTAAATCTGAGAGGAAACGAAATATCCATGATATTTCAGGATCCTATGACCAGCATGAATCCTGTATATACAGTGGGCAGACAGATAGAAGAAGCTATTTCAAACCACATGAAGCTGAGCAGAGAAGAATTGCGAGCCAAGACTATCGAAATGCTTGATCTGGTGAAGATACCCTCTCCTGAACAGAGGGTCAAGAACTATCCGCACGAATTCAGCGGAGGAATGAGACAGAGAGCCATGATTGCCATGGCCCTTGCATGCGGGCCGGATCTGCTTATCGCAGATGAACCCACTACAGCTCTTGACGTTACCATACAGGCACAGATAGTCAAGCTGATGAAAGACATAAACAGGGAACTCAACACATCAATAATTTTCATAACTCACGATCTGGGAGTAGTGGCAGACATATGCCAGAGAGTCATAGTCATGTACGGCGGCCTGATAATGGAAGAGGGAACTGTGGACGAGATTTTTTACAAGCCCAGACATCCTTATACTATGGGACTTCTTCATTCCATACCGGAGGTGTCGTCAGGAGAAAAGACCAGGCTTATACCGATAAAAGGAACGCCGCCTGACCTTTTGAATCCTCCGCCCGGATGCCCGTTTTTCGATAGGTGTGAGTACGCGATGGAAATATGCAGGAAAAAGCAGCCGCCATACTTTGAAGAAAGCGAGGGTCACAGAACCATGTGCTGGCTGCTGCATCCGGACGCTCCTTCGAACAGCAGATACGAAAAGCAGAAAGGAGGCGTTGATGTTGGAAAGTAACGTAACTGAAAAAACGCTCCTGAAAATAGAGGGCCTTAAAAAGTATTTTGTAAATAGCAGCGGCATAATCAAACGCAAAGTAGATTACATAAAAGCTGTGGACAACGTTTCGTTTTCCATAAATAAAGGTGAAACTTTCGGCCTGGTAGGCGAAAGCGGCTGCGGAAAGTCCACTTGCGGCCGTACTATCATCAGGCTGTATGAACCTACAGAGGGAAAAATTCTTTATCAGGGAAAAGATATAGCAAAGCTTCCTGAAAAGGAACTGACCCAATACCGTCAAAAAATGCAGATGATATTTCAAGACCCCTACGCTTCGCTTAACGGAAGAATGACGGTTCTGGATATAGTGGGAGAACCTCTGGACATACACGGCAAACTCAAAGGCAGCGAAAGAGAAAGCAAGATCCTCCAGCTGCTCGAAGCCGTAGGAATGAATGCAGACCATGCGAGCCGATATCCGCATGAATTCAGCGGAGGACAGAGACAAAGGATAGGCATAGCCAGAGCCCTTGCAGCAGAACCGGAATTCATAATATGCGACGAGCCGATATCGGCTCACGACCTGTCGATGGTGCGTCATATTTCTGACAGGATAGGGGTTATGTACCTGGGCAGCATAGTTGAAACAGCAGAGAGCGATGAACTTTATGAAAACCCTGCACATCCTTACACACAGGCTTTGCTTTCATCTGTTCCGGTGCCCGACCCCAAACTCAACCGCCAGACAGAGCGCATATATCTGGAGGGTGATATACCAACGCCGCTGAATCCACCGTCAGGCTGTAAGTTCAGGACCAGATGCAGATTCGCCGGTCCAAAGTGCGCCGAAGAGACGCCGGAGATGAAAGAAATCAAGGTAGGTCATTTCGCAGCCTGTCATCTGCTTAAGTGATTTAAGCTTATCTAAAGGCAGAAATCCCGTGAGAGGATTCTGAATATAAAATGAATAAGGGAGGAACAAGGCATGTCAAAGAAACTGTTATGCACACTGCTTGTTGCCGTGATGATCGTGGCAACAGCCCTTACCGGATGCGGCGGTACTAATGACGATTCCAAAAGCAATACCGGAGAGGTAGTCTGGAATATCAAGACTAACCCTAAGAGCTGGGACCCTGGAAAAAATGCCAACGCCGAGGGAGGACACATTTCAAACAATATCTTCGAGGGATTGATGAAAGACACCGAAGACGGAACACTGGAACCTGGAGTTGCAGAAAGCTATGAACTCTCCGATGATGAAACTGTCTACACTTTCCATCTGAGAGAGGATGCCAAATGGTCCGACGGTCAGCCGGTAACAGCCCATGACTTTGAATATGCATGGAAGAGAGTCTGCAATGCCGATACAGCGGCCACGTATGCTTTCATCATGACGCCTTACATAAAAGGTGCACAGGAGTATTATGACGGAACAGGAAGCGCAGACGACGTAGGTATAAAAGCTTTAGATGATTATACTCTGGAGGTTCAGTTGAACTTTCCTGTAGCATACTTCCTTAATCTGACGTCATTCTATACGTATATGCCTGTAAGACAGGATTGCGTAGAGACTGGAGACGGATGGGAAAAAGACCCTGAAACTTGTATTTCCAACGGCCCGTTCAAGCTGGAGGAATATAAGAGCGACCTGCATATAATACTGACGAAGAATGAGGAATACTGGAATGCAGATTCTGTCAAGCTCGACAGAATAAAAGCTGTGATGATAAAAGAAACCACGACGGCTTTCCAAGGTTATCAGTCAGGCGAAATACAGTGTCTTGACGCTGTTCCTAACGAGGAAATCGCTAACTTGAAGTCCAGCGATTCCAATTTCACGATAAAACCTAGAGTTAAAAATCTGTATTTCGTGGCCAACTATGATAAGAATCCGACCAGTGACCCGAACGTAAGAAAAGCGTTGGCCCTGGCCATAGACAGAACTTCACTGGTAGAAAAAGTAACGAAGGGAGGAGAAATTCCTGCGACCGGTATAGTTCCGCCTACGCTTACGTTCTCCGACGGTTCGTCATTCAGAAAACTTGATGAAGACGGCAATCCATTGCCAGAATACGGCATAGACCCGAGCAAGGCTTTGGTTGAAGAGGCTCAGCAGCTTCTTGCCGATGCCGGATATCCGAACGGCGAGGGATTCCCTGAGATAGAACTTCTGTACAACGTAGACGAGCAGAACCAGAAGATAGCAGAAGCCGTACAAGAGATGTGGAAAGAAAATCTCAACATAGACGTAACACTGAGAAACGAGGACTTCACCACATTCAGAAAGACGGTATTTGAAGGAAACTATGATTTGGCTATAAATTCATGGGGCGGAGATTACGCAGACCCTATGACGATGCTCGACATCTTTACTTCATATTCAGATATAAACAACACCCAGTGGAGATGGCAGCCGTATGAAACCCAGCCGAACGATACGACGATGAATCCGTCAAATAAAGATTTCGACGAATACATCAAGAACGCCCAGTCTACTTCAGGAACTGAAAGAGATGAATGGCTCAGAAAAGCCGAACAACTCCTCATCGGCGATGAGATGATATGTATCCCTGTATTGTTCCCATCGCTCACACTGATAATAGACGAATCAGTGGTAGAGGGCGTATATACTACGGTAATGGGACAGTGGATGTTCGACAAGGCTGAACTGGTTGGATAACGCTTGAACAGCACTTGGATGACACTTGAACAACATTGAAAAGCATATAAAATGAGCTGAAAACAGGCCCCCGTTGCTTGACCGACAGGAACAAGCAACGGGGGTTTCGAGTTTTATGAACACTGACCTTGGCATGGCAGCTAACAAGTCAAAATTTGAGTTTGTAAATTTTTGTTTACGTTCCATCTTCTTTTTTTTTACAACACAAGTAAATTCTTGTTTACGCTTTTTGAAGAGAGAATGTGAAGAATTTTGTTGGACTTGTGAAGAACGTTGGAATTACTCGACTTAGAAAGCTTTTGGTTTGTTGGCACAATAATTGCTCTATTTTTATGTATAAAAGCGCAATTATTTTGACTTTTACCGTACTGATTATTTTAGAGGAGGTGAAAAAATGGATCAGAAACATTACGCTGACTCGATTTATGTCAATGGAGTCATTATCCCGATGACGGGAGAAGACTGCCGGGCAGAAGCGGTGGCTGTAAAGGGAGAATACATACTTGCCGCCGGCTCCCTGAACGACATAAAGAAATTTGAGGCCCCCGAGACAGAAGTAATCGATCTCAAAGGCGGCACCATGCTTCCGGGGTTTTATGACGCTAACAGTCATTTCAGCACAGGAGGACTCACAGCCCTTTATTATGCCGATATGAGAAGCGCTCTTGTCGGTGATAACACCTGTATCGACGATTATATCAAAGTGCTCAAAGAAAAGGCAAAGACTGTACCTGAGGGCAAGCCCATACTCGGCAGCGGATATGATCAGACTACTATCAAAGAAATGCGCCATCCGACCAGGTGGGAACTGGACATGGTATCTCAGACACTTCCTGTTATATGCAACCACCTTACCGCCCACAGCATGGCGGTAAACAGCAAAGCTCTTGAAATCATGGGCATTGATGAGAATACTCCTGACCCGGATGGCGGTATGATCCACAGAGATGAAAACGGAGTTCCCACAGGAGTTTTAGAAGAAGCTGCTGTTTTTTCCGTTTAGTATAATAAGGAATTTAATATATTCGGAACTCCTGAAGAACAGATGGAGAGTTTCGCCTTTAACAGCAATCTTTACGCCTCCGTGGGAATCACTACTGCCAACGAGGGATCCATCGCCAACTGGCAGCAGTATAAGAGCGCCGTTGACGCAGGAAAAATGAAGATACGTGCAGTGTTGTGGTTCGCGCCTGATGTTTTGCTGAAAGACAGACCGGTCAGCGATACGACGATGCTCACCATAGGCGGCGGAAAGGCTTTCCAGGACGGCTCAATTAACCTCTATACAGGCTATCTTACACGTCCCTACGCCAACGTAGAGGCAGGAATGAAAGAAGATTACAGAGGCTATCCGTCGATGCCGGCAGAACAGCTCAATCAGATTGTAAAACGTGTTACTGACGAAGGATACAATATGTTTATCCACTGCAATGGAGACGCCGCCATAGACGACGTGCTTTCAGCCTATGAAAAAGTCCGCGAGACACATCCCGGAGAAGACATAAGGCTTGCAGCTATTCACGCACAGACTGCAAGGCAGGATCAGCTGGAGAAAAGGATATCAAAGTTTTGCAGACTATCGTAGGAAACAGAACGGTATACAGCAGACAGTAATATTCAGACAAATAAAGTAAGCAAAGGTTTATAGGACACCTGAAGACCTAAATATATTGTGCGAGGAGTAAAAAATCATGGGAGAAACATTGAACAAAAAGAAGAAATTTTCCATGCCATATCCTTATCTGCTGATAATGATAGTTATGGTAATAATCACAATTTTGACCTATATTGTGCCTTCGGGACAATATGGCACGATGGTAAGTGAAATTACAGGACAAAGCGTAGTCGACCCCAATGCGTTCACTTATGTAGATAATGAGAACCCTGTAGGCTTCATGGACTTTTTCAGCTCGATTCACGACGGACTGGTCAACGCCGCCGGAACGTATGCTTCCCTGCTGCTGATAGCAGGTACTCTGGGAATCCTGTAGCTGACAGGCGCGCTGGACGCGGGAATCTATAAGATACTGGCGATTGCCAAGGGCAGAGAATTCACCGTAGTAGCTTTGCTGCTGGCAGCCTTCTCATCTCTGGGAGCCATCGGCATTGGAGAAGGAGGACTTCCATTCGTTCCTATCACTATTTCCGTTGTAATGGCGCTGGGCTATGACCGTATGGCAGGAGCGGCTACGGCTTTTCTTGGTCTTGCCATAGGATGGACGTCCGGACTTTTGAACATTCTTTCCACCGGCATCTGCCATCAAATGTTCGGCCTGCCGCTTTTCTCCGGCCTTGGAGTAAGAGCCCTAGGATTGCTGATATTTTATGTGATATGCTTTATCTATCTGCGCGGATATTGCAATAAGCTCAAGAAAAACCCGGAACGAAGCCTGACTGCTGAGGAATACCGGACGCAGAACGTAGAATATAAAGAAGAAAACGTAGTGGAATTCACACTGGCCAGAAAGGTTCTGCTGCTCCTTTTCGTTGTAGTTTTGGTACTTCAGGCCGTAGGCGCGGTCAAATTAGGCTGGGCGCTGCCGGAAATCGCCTCTCTGTACGTCATGTATTCTATACTGGCAGTTATCATCGGCCGGCTTAATCCTAACAACGCATGCGTTGAATTCACCAAGGGCGCGTGTCAGCTGATGGTAGTGTGCATTATGATAGGCCTTACCAACGCGGTAATCCTCATAATGCAGCAGGGCATGATAATTGATACCGCAGTTCACGCCATGGCCGGACTGCTGGAGGGAAAGAGCCCGATCATCACGCTGCTGCTTGTTTATTTAGCGATCACGGTATTCAACTTCTTCATAGTTTCGGGACCGGGCAAAGCCGTCATCCTCATGCCTATTCTCAGCCCGCTGGCTTCTCTGTTGAACATAAATCAGCAGGTTATCACACTGACATTCTGCTATGCAGACGGTCTGACCAACTATCTGTATCCTACTTCAGGAGCTATGCTGGCAGGTATGATGCTTGCAGGACTGGATTATCCTAAGTGGCTGAAATTTTACGCTCCGCTCTGCGTATTGCTGATGGTAGTCGCGTTCATCATTATTCTGGCTGCCAACGATGTGCTGATTTTCACTGCTGGAATGGTTCTGCTCCAGAGCGGCGCGGGGAAAAGCGCCCGCATAGATCTGTCACAATTTATAAACCCGTGTTTTATAGGATCCGTTCTGAGCATTGTTCTGTTTCTGCTGCAGATAGAACTTACCGACGTTATCGGACGTCCGGTAGAGCTTTTGGCCGACGCCACGGCGCCCATAGCCATGTCGGTTCTCGGGTACCAGCTAGCCGGTCTGAAACTGCGTGATTTTTCAAAGGACGTTAAGACATACGTCGCCGTGTTCTTTAAGCTGATGATTGCTCCGCTGTGCGCATTGATCCTAGTTAGCCTGTTTCCTTCGCAGCTGGACGTCCTTGACAAAACGCTGGTAATAGATATGTGCATGCCAGTGGCTGTAATGGCTGTCCTGCTGAGTCAGAAGTATGGGTTAAATACAGATTACGCGACAAAATCCGTGTTGATTTCCACCGTAGGCCTTTTGGCGTCAGTACCGCTGTTTGCTATGCTGGCAGCCCTGTAAAAAGCATCGTCTGCTGCCGGACGGATAGATTTGTGCATCGCGCATGACAAAAACTCCCTATTCGTCAAAAACATTGTTGACATTGACATACCTCTGCTTTATAATAAATAGGTGACTTTATGATTATTTATCACTAAAGCTTTTTTGGTGACCCTTAAAAGCTTTGAAATTTGAAGTAAACGGAGGAATTTCTAACATGAGAGTTAAAGTAACTATGGCATGCACAGAGTGCAAGCAGAGAAACTACAATACGATGAAAAACAAGAAAAACGATCCTGACCGTATTGAAATGCAGAAATACTGCAAATTCTGCAAAAAGCATACTCTTCACAAAGAAACAAAATAAGGAGAGAGCAATATGGCGAAGGAAAAGAAAAAGAGAGCTTCTTTCGGCGAATACTTTAAAGGTGTGAAGACCGAAATGAAGAAGGTTGTATGGCCGACAAAGAAAGAAATGGTTTCATATACAGCCGTAGTAATAATGACCTGCGCAGTTTTCGCGCTTGGATTCTGGTTGATTGATACAGGCGTTTTAGCCGCTCTTAGAGGAGTTTTGGGCGTAACCTTATAATGGCCCCAGATCTCACAAATGTGATTGATTTACTTCAAAATATATTGAAAAGAGAAGGTACAAAAAATGTCTGATATTGAGAGCAAAGGCGTTTCCCCTTTAGAGGGAGAAGGTTTAAGAGGCGACGGAAAAGCCAAGTGGTACGTAGTCCACACTTATTCCGGCCACGAAAACAAAGTAAAAGTTAATATCGAAAAGATGGTTGAGAACCGCGGAATGCAGGATTTAATTATCGACATAGTTGTACCGACGGAAGACAGAGTTGAAATCAAGGACGGTCAGAGAAAAATCAAGACCAAGAAAATGTTTCCGGGTTATGTAATCATAAAGATGATCGTGACCAATGAGTCCTGGTATCTCGTGCGCAATACACAGGGAGTGACAGGTTTCGTGGGGCACGGCTCAGAACCTATTCCGCTCACCGATGAAGAAGTGGCCAGAATGGGTATAGAAAAAGTTTACATCGATCTAGACGTGGAAGTCGGAGAAACAGTGCGGGTAATCAGCGGTCCTTTCGAAAGCTTTATGGGCGTAGTGGAAGAGATCAACAAAGAGAAGCAAGTGCTGCGCGTCAAGGTTTCCATGTTTGGAAGAGACACACCTGTAGAACTCGAGTTCAGTCAGGTTGATAAAATCGGCTAGAGCCAGGCTCTGGCAAATCTGTAGAAAGGAGAAACAGCAATGGCTAAAAAGGTTGAAGGCTATATCAAACTTCAGATAGCAGCTGGCAATGCGACTCCAGCGCCTCCTGTAGGTCCTGCGCTTGGTCAGAAGGGCGTCAATATCATGGACTTCTGCAAACAGTTCAACGCAAGAACCCAGGATCAGGCTGGAATGATCATTCCGGTAGTTATCACAGTTTATGCCGACAGATCCTTTACGTTCATCTGCAAGACACCGCCGGCAGCAGTTCTGCTCAAGAAAGCGGCAGGTCTTACCGCTGCGTCAGGAGAGCCTAACAAGAAAAAGGTTGCTACACTGACAAGAGCGCAGGCCGAGGAAATCGCCAAGACAAAGATGCCTGATTTAAACGCGGCAGATTTGGATGCGGCAACAGAGATGATCAAAGGTACTGCCAGAAGCATGGGTATAGTTATTGAAGATTAAGAAAGTGGGAGACTTGATAAGTCGGTAATACCACAAGGAGGTAAAGAAAATGCCTAAAAGAGGTAAAAATTACAAGGCTGCAGTAGCCAGCTTTGACAAGACAGCTTTGCATGAAGTTCCAGAGTCATTGAAGATCGTAGTGGACGCTGCAAAGGCAAAGTTCGACGAAACAGTTGAAGTACACATCAAGCTTGGCGTTGACGGAAGACACGCAGACCAGCAGGTCAGAGGCGCGATAGTCCTCCCTCACGGAACAGGCAAGACGAAGAAGGTTCTGGTATTTGCCAAAGGACCTAAGGCGCAGGAAGCTGAAGCTGCCGGTGCCGACTACGTTGGAGCTGAAGAAATGGCACAGAAAATTCAGACCGAAAACTGGTTTGACTTCGATGTGGTGGTAGCCACCCCGGACATGATGGGTGTAGTAGGAAGACTCGGTAAGGTTCTCGGCCCTAAGGGCCTGATGCCAAACCCTAAGTCAGGTACAGTTACCATGGACGTTGAAAAAGCTCTGCAGGAAATCAAAGCAGGTAAGGTTGAGTACAGACTCGACAAGACCAACATCATTCACACTCCGATCGGAAAAGTTTCTTTCGGAGCTGAAAAGCTGACCGAGAACTTTAACGCCCTTCTTGAAGCGGTAGTTAAGGCAAAACCGGCGGCAGCCAAGGGACAGTATCTGAGAAGTGTTACAGTAACTTCCACCATGGGCCCTGGAGTGAAGGTTAATCCTGCACTGATTCAGTTCTAATAAAACAAAATACGAAATCAAAACCGTAGACAGCGGGTGCGAAAGCTTAATTTCCCGCCGAGGTACAATATAAAAATATTGACCTTGTTCGTCTGCGAGCGGACAAGGTTTTTTTATGGAGTACCAATTCTGCTTCTCAAGAGGAGAAGCAAGAAAGGAGTAAGAAAGATATGTCAGTAGAAGCTCAAAAAGCTAAACAAGTCATAATCGACGAGATCAAAGAAAAACTGGACGGAGCGCAGTCAGCAGTAGTTATCGACTACATGGGCATAACCGTTGCTGAAGCCGACGCTATGAGAAAGAAGCTTCGTGAAGCAAACGTAGACTACACAGTTTACAAGAACACTCTGGTAAAGAGAGCCATCGAAGGAACTGAATTCGCAGGTCTTGCAGATGTTCTCGAAGGACCGAGCGCCATCGCGATAAGCAAGGAAGACGCTACTGCTCCGGCTAGAGTTTTAAACGAGATAATTAAAGATTACAAAAAGATGGAGTTCAAAGCAGGTGTCGTAGAGGGAACCGTTTTTGATAAGGACGGCATCCAGTCCATCGCCGACATTCCGTCAAGAGACGTTCTCATCGCCAAGTTCATGGGAAGCATCCAGTCACCTGTAAGCAAGGCCGTAAGAACGTTCCAGGCAATCGCCGATGCAAAGGCAGAAGCTTAATCAGCTTTGCAGTTTTACGGCTTGCATAGGAATTGCCTGACAAACGGGCGTACAGCCCAATAATATTAAAAATTCAATGAGAAAATTTTAAAAAGGAGAATATAAAATGAATAAAGAACAGATTATCGAAGCTATAAAAGCGATGACAGTTTTAGAATTAAATGAATTAGTTAAAGCTTGCGAAGAAGAGTTCGGCGTATCAGCAGCAGCTCCTGTAGCAGTAGCTGGCGCAGCAGCAGCCGGCGGCGGTGCAGCAGCTGAAGAGCAGAGCGAATTCACAGTAGTTCTGGAAGCAGCAGGCGCAGAAAAGATCAAGGTTATCAAGGCTGTAAGAGAAATCACAGGATTAGGCCTGAAGGAAGCTAAGGAACTGGTTGACGGAGCTCCTTCAAACGTTAAGGAAGGCGTTGAAAAGGCTGAAGCTGAAGCTATCAAGAAGCAGCTGGAAGAAGTTGGCGCTACTGTAGCAATGAAATAGTCGCGGCTTAAACTTAAGAAAAAGAACCGATAATCCCGGTCACACCCGGCGTCACGTGAGCAGTCATGTGACACTGAGGCTCGTGCCGGGATTTTTTTAATGCCTGTGGCCGTGGCTTGCAAGGGCCACCTCGGACGTAACTGATTTACGCATCCGCAGCAAGCTAAATTCGATGAATATTTGTCGTAAATACATAGTTTTTCAATGATAAACAACCGGCTTATTGCAAATACCAATCCTCGCCAGAATTGCATTGACATTTTAAATTGCCGCCTGTACACTAGATATGCCAAAAGCTGAAACAGAGAGGAAATCAATGATAGAGATAAAGTCGCTGACAAAAAAGTATGAAGAAGATTCCGTCTTGAGAGATATAAATATTCAAATCCCCGATGGATGCATTTTCGGCATTATAGGGCAAAGCGGAGCCGGAAAATCAACGCTTTTGCGCTGCATAAACGGCCTTGAAAAATATGATAACGGAGAGATAATAGTCAACGGAACCAATCTGAATTCTCTGAGCGATAAGCAAATGCTGGAATTCAGAAAAGGTATCGGTATGATATTCCAGAATTTCGCGCTGCTCAACAGAAAAACTGTTCTTGACAATGTGAAACTCCCTATGGAGTGCTGGAAATACAGCGAAAAAGAGATGGATGAAAGGGCAAAAAAACTGCTCAAGAGAGTAGGCCTTGAGGACAAGCTGCATGTCATGCCCGGAGAACTTTCAGGAGGCCAGAAACAGCGCGTGGCAATCGCCAGGGCGCTGGCCATGGAGCCAAGCGTTCTATTGTGCGACGAAGCGACTTCCGCGCTGGACCCGGCGATTACCCAGTCCATACTGGAACTTTTGGAAGACATCAATTCAGAGTTGGGCATTACCATCGTCATGGTCACACATGAGATGTCTGTCGTAAAAGAAGCATGCGACAGAGTGGCCATTCTTGAAAACGGACATATGGTCTCGCAAGGTTCTGTAGAAGAGGTTTTCCTGGAAAATGATGATTCCCTGGAAAATCTCATGGGAAGCAGAAAAATATATGCGCCTTCAGGAAAGGAACTTGTCAAAGTATCGCTTCATGGCTCTGAAAACGAGCAGGATTCCATTTACAAGCTGGCAAAGCAATGCGGTATACCTTTTGGCATACTCAGCGCCAACATAACGCCGTTCCACAACAACTGCTATATGGGGCATATTTATCTTACCGCACCTTGTGGAAAAGGAAAAGACCTTGCCGATGCACTAAGGGCACAGGGAGTCGCGGCTGAAGTGGGAGGAGAGTTTTGATATGGATCTAGGCGCAATATTTGAATCACAGTTTTTTGTGAATTTTCAGGATATAATTTTACCGGCCATCGCGTCGACCATAAGAATGTTGTTCTTTTCAATGGTTTTCGGAATGATAATAGGAATAGCGACGGCCATCCTGCTGGTGATGATTTCACCTTACGGGCTCAATCCAAAACCCAAGCTCTACAGTTTTGTGGGATTTTGGGTAAATATGATAAGGTCGTTTCCCGTCATAATTCTGATAATGGCCATGTCACCGCTGACCAGAGCCATAATAGGAACTTCGGTGGGAGAAAAAGCAGCGATAGTGCCGCTGACCGTGGCGGCCTTTCCGGTGATTGCCAGATACATAGAGGCCAGCCTCCTGGAGGTCGACAGAAACGTCATTTTAGCGGCGCGCTCCTTCGGCGCAAGCAACTTTCAGATACTGACAAAAGTCATGTTCGTCGAAGCCCTGCCGTCCATCATATCTGGAATGACGACCACCGTGATACTGTTTTTAGCCAGCACTGCCCTTGCCGGAGCTGTTGGAGCAGGAGGTCTCGGAGCTGTTGCCATCACCTTCGGATATCAGCGGTTTGACGATGTGATGATGTACTGCATCGTCGCGATTTTGTTCGTTATGGTATTGCTCATCCAAGGCTTTGGTGAGCTGCTATATAGAAGGGTGAAAAAGGGAAATAAAAAGGCACCTAAAGTATAAGACAGAAAGGAAAAAGAAAATGAAACTCAAAAAAACAGCAATCGTTTTAATGGCTATGCTCATGTGCGTTTCACTGTTTGCCTGCGGCAATTCAGGCGATGACGCCAAGACAGGCGGAGACGCAGAAGAAAAGAAAGATATCAAAATTGCCTGCGTAGAAACCACACAGGCTCTGGTAGAGAAAATAGTACCTGTAATGGAAGAACAGGGATACAACGTTGAATATCAGGTATTCGACAATAACATGAATACTCTGGTAGCCTGCAACGACGGCAGCGTAGACGCAGTATTCGTAGTTCACAAGCCTTTCATGGAAAGCTTCAATGAAGGAAATGACGGAGATCTGGTCATGATCGAACCTTATGTTTACACTTCAAGCATGGGACTGTTCTCAGAGAAATACAGCAGCGTAGAGGAAATTCCTGAGGGAGCTACGATCGCCATCCCTAACGACGCAATGAACATGGACCGCGCGCTGAGAATCCTCGAGACCGGCGGACTTATCACTCTTAAGGACGGCGTAGAGCAGTATTCAGTAACAGACATAGAATCAAATCCTAAAAACCTCAACCTGATGGATATGGATCAGACCCAGACTGTAAGAGCGCTTGAAGACACAGACGCTTCAGTCGCTTTCTTCAGCCACATGAGAAATGCCGGCAAGGACTTCAATACATATCTCGTTAAAGACGGCGACCCTACAAAATATCCTACAGCAGTTGTTGTAAAGGAAGCAAACAAAGACGCCAAGTGGGCCAACGATCTGAACGCCGCGTTCCTGACAGACGACGTTAAAGCGTTCGCACTCGAATACTACGGCGGACTTTACGAGTATTACGAATAATGGACAGAAAAGACAGATATATTTTAGCGGAAAAAGCTCTCACGGAGCTTCTTGCCCTGAAGAGGAAACCCGTAGGAATAAAATTTCTTAAGACGAAAGAAGACTACGAAAAGGCCGAGGCACAGGAGCCAAAAACAGGACTTCCATACTGTACTGCCGTAGCAAAAGCAGGCGTAGCCAAAACCGGCGAAAACCGTGCATATAAGCTTGACGTCAGCCACAACAGATGCGCCGCCGCTTCCACAGCCCTGGGCATGCTGCCTGTAAGCGAATACCGCCTTTCAGGTCAGATGCACGTCGACTTAAAGGTGTATAAGAACCTCGAAGTCAGCAGAAGCGTGGCTCACGACATGGTTTACTGCAGTGAAGAAAATTACGGTGTCCTCATAAAGCCGCTGTCGCAGTATGAAGATGGTCCGGATTTGGTAATCATGATCTTGCAGCCAAAGTGGGCCATGCGCCTGATCCAGGGATACGCTTATAATTACGGACAGCTCAAGGACATCAAGATGGCCGGCATGTGTGCAATATGCCAGGAGTGCACGTCATATCCACTTGTAAGAAATCATCCGAACATATCAATGCTCTGCGCCGGGACAAGATGCGTCGGTCAGTGGCATGAGGATGAGCTTGCAGCAGGAGTTCCGATAGAATTTCTCGGCGGCATCATCGAGGGAATATGGAAGACCATCGACCCCATGGAAAACAAAGCGACAAAAGAGAAGCTGATAGTCCGCCTCAAAGAAGCCGGCCTTGAAGTTCCAGAGATAGATCTGACGCACAATTATTACAGCAAAGCCTACGGTATACCTAAATAACGGCAGTTGCTATCCGAGGTGAAGTTAGATTTTGCCCATGGCTGAACTACAAAGTGGAAATAAACTTTGACCTCAGCCGGACTTCACATCAAAGCTTAAATAAAGACAGAAAATCCCGAAACTCTTCGATGAGCTTCGGGATTTTTAATAGCATATGGCAGGGAAAAGACGGCTCTTTTCCGCATTTATTCAAAAAAACTTCCGGCCGCAATAACTGCAACGCCAATCAGAATTCCCACAACAGACAACTTCCTGTTCTTTGAATGCATGATGTGAGGCGTCAGCTCAAAGAGAATGATGTAAATTATCATGCCCAGTGTAAGCCCTATGAGAATACCAATGACAAAGTCGTTTATCGCCGACCACAGCAGGCTCATTATGATACCGCCCAGAAGAGTGGAGAGAGAAACTGCCGCCAGCAGTGCCGCCTTTATTTTAAATTTTTCTTTTTTTAAAGTGGAGTATATGACCATTCCCATCGGAATGTTGTGAAGCCCCACTCCAAGCGACAGGAAAAGCGCCGTTTTCAGCGACTCGGCAGTCATGCTGTATACAGCCATTCCCTCTATTACATTGTGCAGTATTACGGCTACCGAGGAAATTATTCCAATGTGTATAACGTTTTCCGGAGTGCAGTCGTGCTCAAAGCCATGCACATTGTCATGGTCGGGTATGAAATGGTCGAGAATTTTAAGCAGAATAATGCCGGTGAAAATAGCCAGGAGCATAAATATAATATTATCATTTCCGACGTTTTCCAGGGCTTCGGGAATCAGTTCCATAATTGACAGAGCCGCCATCGTTCCGAAGGCTATAGAGATGGAAAGCTCTTCTATAGTATGCTCGTTTCTGGCCGACCTGGCGATCAGCGAACCTAAAACGATAAATATTCCAAGTGAAAAAGTCAATAAAATACCCATTTATGTTGTAAAACTCCTTGTTCTGAATTTTTTACGTGTAATGTAAATTTTTTATGGCCGCAGAGGAATCTTTTGCTGGCCTTACGGACGCTATACATGCCTTGCCCAGACTAAATGACGCGCTATGCCTTAGGCGTGGACTCTGTATAAGACGCATACCTCCATCAAATATCTCCTTTGATTTTGAAATGTTGTATTTTTTTAATAGTTCATCAGATTTTACAACATTTCTTCCTTTAAAACACTAACAGTTTATAAGAAAACGAGGCAAAGTTGTAAATTTTCCTGAATTTCTAAAATTCTACAACATAAATCCGGATAAATGTTGCAATTTCTTCGCATTTTTCTAAAATTTACAACTTTGCATCATTTTTATGTCCGATTTACATGCGATATCGGCTGGAATGTTGTAGAATCTTTATACTTTTCAAAAATTCTGCAACATCCTGTTCCCACAGGTGGTTTTCATGCGGCAGAGCGGATAAAATTCCTCGCGGCAACGCCGAACACTATGAACCCTATGGTGTTGGTGGGGCCATTTCTAAACCCTACAGTCAGTCATGCAGCATTTCAATGTCCGCTTCTCTCGGCGCAGCCAGTTATAATCTTCTGCGGACATTCTAACACCCTCCAGTCAAACCTGGTTGTGATTCAATAGCCCCTGCCTTTAAATTTATATAATATATGGCATGCCTTGTAATATTCGGTGACGTTATTTGTAAATCATTTGCAAGTTGTTTGTAATATTATGCGCCGTCGTTTGTAATATTATGGGAAATGTTGTACAATTTTTCGTTTTGACTGATTTCTGCCAACATTTCTTGCTTTTAGGTACGTCGAAACTTGTCGAATCAACTATGAAATCGTGCTAATGTTGCCATATTTCGTAATATCTGAAAATTTGCCAACATTTTTTTGAAAATATGTTGGCAAATTCGTCGTGAATCCTAGAAATGTACAACATCGAC
>UQXL01000010.1 GCA_900545135.1 uncultured Eubacteriales bacterium
TCCAGTGCCTTGCTGGGCGTCATAGCCACAGCACTCAGCGCGGACACGGCATACATGCCCCACAGACCGAAGCCGTAAAGGGGCAGATACGGTCCTGCGAGAAATCCCGGATTGATCCATTTTCTTTCCGGGTTGGCTCGCGAAAAGAAGCGGCGAAAAAACACTTCCATACACCATCCCAGGCAGCTTCCTATAAAAAATAAGAATGCGAAAATCAACACCTGATTCATCTCTAATACTCTCCTCCCTGTTTCAGCTCAAAATGGTTCTTGTTGAATTCGAGGATACCTTCATCCCTCAGTTTTCCAAGTTCCTTGGACATGGCGCTTCGATCCACTGCCAGAAAATCCGCCAGCTGCTGCCTGTTGAACGGAATTTCAAAACAGGAAGAATCCTGCTTGAGCGACTGATCGGATAGATACGAAAGCAATTTATCCCGTGTCGTCCGCTGCGACATATGTTCCAGCTTGCGTGTCAGCTCGCGGTTCTTGACTGCCAGTACATAGGCAAAATTGCGGATCAGCTGAGCGTGATACGGACATACCGTTGAACACACCTGAAAAATTTTCTTCACGTCTAACAAAAGCACGGTACTGTCCTTTACAGCAACCGCATTGATCCTAACCGGTTCGTCATCCAGAAAAGAGTACACTTCCCCAAGAAGTTCTCCTGCAGATACATCCGCCAGGATGCTGTTATTTCCCCAGTAATCCTCCCTGTCGATATGAAACATCCCGTCAAGCACCAAAGCCGCCATGCCTGCCGGCTCTCCGGCGCGATACAGGAATTCTCCCCGCGTGAACCTTTTTTTCACAGCGGCCAGACAGTCCAGCATAGACAGGATATTTTTTTCTTCCATGCCGCGAAAGATCTTTGCGCGCCGCAGAAGCCCCATATAGTTTTTCATGATTTTCTCCAGAATTTTTTATTGCGTTGTAAAAACAACATACTTGATCCTCTTATTGTATTAGAATTCTGTTAGAAAAGCAAGGAGGTCACTGATATGATCCGAAAAATAATTAAGATAAATGAAGAAAAATGCAACGGCTGCGGTCTGTGTGCCGAAGCCTGTCACGAAGGAGCGATCGGAATGGTGGACGGTAAGGCGAAGCTGCTTCGCGATGATTACTGTGATGGCCTGGGAGACTGCCTCCCGGCCTGTCCGACCGGTGCTATCACATTTGAAGAACGGGAAGCTGCCGATTACGATGAAGCAGCCGTAGAGGCTCATAAGGCACGGCGTGCTGCTGCTAAGACTGTCAAAGCGGATAGAGAGGACGTGCCGCCGGAAAGCGCACTTGTCAACTGGCCGGTACAGATCAAACTGGCGCCGATCCAGGCTCCGTATTTTGAAGATGCCGATCTGCTGATCGCGGCAGACTGCAGCGCTTATGCCTATGGAAACTTTCACGGGGATTTCATTGACGGCAAGATCACATTGATGGGATGTCCGAAACTGGACATGGTAGACTATTCCGAAAAACTTACAGAACTGTTTGCCAGAAATGCGATCCGCAGCATCACCCTTACCCGTATGGAAGTCCCGTGCTGCGGCGGTCTGGAATATGCTGTAAAGCAGGCAGTCGCCGCCAGCGGAAAGGATATTCCGCTGAAGGTCGTTACCATTGGGATCAACGGCGATTTGAAATGACCGTGATCCTGTTTTGTTCATCGATCCCGATGACTTTCTCTCCTCTCTTTCTGAGGTGAAGCACATATTGGATATCCTCATCGTCTAGGACTTCTCCCGGACATATGAGAGGAATCCCCGGCGGGTACGGTATGATGGAGGCAACGCAGACTCTGCCTGCGGCCTGTGTTATATGAACGCTTTCTCTCTCCTGCGGAATCTCTGTCCGCGCCAGCCCCAACGGCAAAGGGACTTTCTGTTCTGCTCGGCTGTGAGCTGCCTGGCCGTTTCGATCGATCAGCCCAGCTGTCTCGGCAAGCACGCTCCATCCGGTCAGCCCGGTCGTCTCGACAAGCGCGCTCCGGTCAAGCCGGTCAATCCGGTCCGGCCGGCCACGCTCGGCAGCCTCGCTGAGAGCCTCGATCAGCCGTTCATAATCGCGCCTCGTATTTCCTATGCCGCTCATGCACATGACCATGTTTCCCGAAACCAATTCAGGGAAAACGCCGTGGCTCATCAGAAACTTTTCTAGCTCGGCTCCGTCAAAGCCGAAGCGGGACATGTCTATGTTCAGCTTGGTGTAGTCTAGTCTGGCGGTTTTCATCAGAACAAGACCCTCTATTTCAGCGGCCTTGTGGTAAAACCACCTTATGTTCTCCAGCCAGTCTTTCATCAGCCGGCCGGCGTGTGAAGCGAGGATATCAGCGTTTATATCGAGAGTGGCCATCAGCGGATAGGACGGGCTGGAGCTTTCCATCATCTGCAGCCTGTCCTCAACCGCATTGAGGTCTATCCTGTCGCTGCAGATATTGAGAACCGCAGTCTGGGTAAAAGATGCCAAAGTCTTGTGCGTGCTGTTTATGACAGCGTCGGCTCCCAGTTCTTCTGCCGCCCTGGGAGGTATAAGCTCCGTGTTACCAGAAGCGCTTCCCTCAGCCTCGCCACGGTTCCCGGCGCATTTTTCTTCAATACTGAAAAACTTGAGATGAGCTCCGTGAGCCTGATCTACGATCAGAAGGCCTCCCCTTTCATGTATTTTCCGGGAAATATTTTCAATATCGCTGCAGACTCCGTAATAGTTGGGACTGGGGATTATGACGACCCGGGCGTCCGGATTCTCGTCCATGCACTTTTCTATCTCTTCAGCGGTGATTTCACCTGAAATGCTGTAGTCTTCTTCCGTCTTTGGAAAAGCATACACAGGTTCTATGTCACCAAGGCGCAGCGCGTTAAATACGGACTTATGGCAGTTACGCGCCATGATCAGCTTGCCGCCTCTTGGCACAGCGGCGAGGATCGCCGCTATTATTCCGGCTGAGCTACCGTTTATCAGCAGATAAGACTTCTTTACGTCATAGAGTCTTTGGTATTTCTCCATGGTGCGCCGTATTATGCTTTCCGGCTGAAACAGGTTATCGGCGCCGCATATCTCAGTAATATCCCATGATGCCAGTCGTTTTACAGCGTCTCCGAATCCGTTTCTCGCAAAAAATTCATATCCTTTATGGCCCGGCATGTGAAAAGATACCGGGCTTTTTGATTCATGTTCAGTTAAAAAATCTCTTATTCCCTTTGTCATAACCATTAAACAAATTTCGCGGCGCGGCGTGAGCCTGTTTACAGCCCCAGCCCGGAGCCTACGTTTCTCATAAAGTCCTGCACGTTGGTAACTATACCTTTGGCTGACAGACTTCCTCTGTCTCCCAGCTTATTGGCCGCAAATTCGGAAGTGTCTACCATATAAAAATATATAGGCCTTATGGTCCCGTTGTCAAGCTTTCTGTATGTCGGAGTCATGTTTCCGGTCGCTATGGTGTGAAGGACTGTGGCCATGCCTATCACGGTGGTAGCCTTTCTCACGTGCATCCTTATCGTGTCCTGACCCACGTAAGCGTGCTCAAATACTTCAGGAAGAGGGCCGTCGTCTCTGATGGAACCGTTGAGAACGAAAGGAACTCTGTGCTTGACGCAGTTGTATATTATGCCGTTGTCGATATTCTCCCCCTTGATGAAATCAGGTATCGAGCCGTACGTGTTTATGGCGTTTATCGTATCAAGGTGATTGTAATGTCCGTTGAAATGGAGTTTTTGATTCTTGATGTCACAGCCGAGGGCCGTTCCCAGGTATGCGCCCTCCAGGTCATGGGTGGCAAGGGCGTTTCCTGCCAGCAGCGCTTGACAGTATCCATTGGCGATCAGCTCCCCCATCACTCTTCTGGCTTCCACGTCAAAGCTGCAGGCAGGGCCGAGAACCCATACGACATAGCCTCCGTTTTCCTTTTCGTGTTTCAGGAGCTCGACAAGATCCTCGTAATCCTGTGTGAACGAAGTCTCTCTGCTCCTGCTCTGGCGGAAAGCGAAAGTGTTCTTCGCATCATCTTCCTCTTCTTTAGTCCAGCAATTGACATGGACGTATATTCCTTCGGAAGCGTCCTCCGTTCTTCCTACCACGACAAGGTCTCCCTCTCTTATGTTTCTGAACTCCACAACTCTGACCCTTTCGCCGTCCCATACAGGCACAGCGTCCATCCTGCTGTCTTCGGCCAGATGCCATTTGCCATCTATTTTAAAGTATTCCGGAAAGATTGAAGTCGCATGAAATCCCTTAGGCGCAGCCTTGGCGCGGGGCGCCGTGACCAGCCTGGCGTCAGGGGCTTTGACGAATCTTTCTTCCGTGAAATCCGGTTCAATATATTTCGCTAATTTAAAACTCATTTCTGTTTCCACCTCTTCTTTTCTGCTTTTCAGTTTAATCATTGTAGCACAGTTAAAACAAGAATAAAATACAGAATCAATTCTATACTATTTTTGATAATCACTCATAATATTTGGGAATAATATATTGAAATTTAAACATATTTCTATTATACTAAAGTCTATACTATAAATTGTATTAAAAAATAAACATTTTCTGCTGACCGTGGCAAAACAGGAACGGCTGGCAGGAAATGAGTATGAAAGGATCTTACAGAGCATGAAAAAGAAGTCTTCCAGAAACACAAAGGGAAAGATCGTTTCCGCCGCCTGGCAGCTGTTCTACCAGCAAGGGTACGACGACACTACGATAGACGAGATAGTCGAGGCCTCCGGCACCTCCAAGGGCTCTTTCTATCATTATTTCGACGGCAAGGACGCGCTCCTCAGCTCTCTGTCTTATCTCTTCGACGAAAAGTACGAGGAACTGATAGAGACCATGGACGACAGCCTTTCTCCGATAGACAAGCTTATATATATGAATAAGGAATTGTTTTTGATGATTGAAAACACCGTTTCCGTCGATTTGCTCTGCCAGCTGTTTGCAACCCAGCTTATAACCAGCGGCGAAAAACATCTGCTGTCCACAGGCAGAACTTACTACAAGCTTTTGCGGCAGATTGCCATCGACGGTCAGCAAAACGGATATTTCAGGGAGGACCTTTCCATAAACGACATCACAAAAGCTTATGCCATGTTCGAGCGTGGGCTGATGTACGACTGGTGTCTGTGCAATGGCAATTATTCTCTGTGCCAGTATTCGGGAACTATCCTGCCCCTCTTTTTGAAAGGGCTGTGCAGATAAGCAGTGAAAACAAAAGAGCCGCCCTCGTCTCTTCGCTTCCTTATGCGAAGAGAACGAAGGACAGCGTTTGCGGTTCAAGCAACGCTGTCTTCGGCGGTCTCTTTTATCTTCATTTTATTTCCTATGCTTTTTCCCGGCACATCTTCTCCAGCAGCAGGAGGAGAAAATCCCAGAAAGGTTTTACCGAGCAGAGGTCGAGATATTCTTTCGGCGTATGGGCTCCTTTGCTGAGAGGGGCGATGGCTATGCAGTCCATATCAGGAACTGCTCCGAGAATTATTCCCGTTTCGGCGCAGGCGTTTTCCTTTTCAGTTTTAAGAGTCTTTCCGGTCATCTCCTGGTAAGCTGCGAAGCACAGTTCCCTCAGCGGCGACTCCTTGCGGTACGGCCATCCGGAGAAGCTGTCCTTTACTGTGAGCTTGGCGCCGCAGAGCTGCATGAGAAGTTTCATCCTGGCGACCAGCTCGTCTTTCACCGCATCGTAAGGAGATCTGACCATGGTTTCCAGCTGGAAGCAGTCTTCTTTCAATATTATCTCAACGGTATTGTTGGAGCACATTACAGTCTCCTTTTCCTGCCAGTCTCTCTTAGTAACGCCGAAAGGCATCAGATATAAAATTCTTTCAAGAGCCCGACTGGACTTTTTATCAAGCATGGTGTCCGGGGATTTTCCGGAATATTCTTCAGGAGTCTTCCTGTCTAATCCTTCAAAAGTGACAGAGAGGTTTTCCTCCGGTTCTTTATATTCTTCGTATATCGCCCTGCCCGCTTGAGAAACGGCGGAGGCAGCTGCTTCCAGATCCTCTTCCCTCAAGGCTATCACGGCGCTCATTTCAGGAGCGATTCCGCTCAGCCTCTCGAGTCCGGTACCGACTATGTTGAAATCCACCTTTTCCGACAAAGAGCAGAGTATTCTTCCCAAAGCCAGGACTGCGCTCATCCTTCCGCAGTCTATCATCAGTCCGCCGTGGCCTCCCAAAAGGCCTGAAATCTTTATTTCCATGAGGCGAAGCCTGTCGTCCAGCTTTTCTCTCGATATGGGAAGCTCTATCAGGCAGACGGCAGCTCCCGCGGTAGATACGCATAGTGTTTCCGGATCTCCGCAGTCCATATTCATCATTCTTCTCGATTTTATCCTGGAAAAGTCCACATATCTTATGCCCGTAAGGCCGGTCTCTTCTGTTACAGTAAAGAGCATTTCAAGGGGCGGGTGCACGGCCGTATCGTCTTCCATCAGGGCGAGCATGTTCATCATGCCAACGGCATTATCGGCCCCCAGCGTAGTACCGTCCGCATAGAGATAGCGGCCGTCGACTAAGTGAGTTCTGATGGGGTCTTTCAGAAAATCATGGTCTGACGTTTCTTCCTTTGCCGGAACCATATCCATGTGGGCCTGCATCAGAAACGGCGGCACGCCTTCGCAGCCCGGGCTGGCTTTGACATATACTATGAGATTTCCTGTTTCGTCCTCAAAATATTCATGACCGCATTTTCTGGCAAAGTCCTTTATATATGAGCAAAGAGCCTGCTCGTGTCCTGAGATGTGAGGTATTTCACATATATTTTTAAAATGCTTCAGCACTGTCTTGGGCTCAAATTTGTCTGTATAATCCATTTAAGGCCTCCAAAAGTTAAAAATCGGCGCCGCCCGTAAAACGGGTAGCCCGGACCGGGGCTGCAAGCCCCCATAATAACATGCGGCCGCAAAGCCGCGGCCGCACTAAAGCAATCACATCTGTTTACTCTGCAAAGTTCCATTCATAGAAGTAGTATGGATGAACCGTTGAATCGTGTACAACGCCTTCCAGTCTGTTGTTCCATGCGTAGATGAGTTCGTGATGGAAGATAGGTACGGAAGGAGCCAAGTCGATTATGTAAGCTATCAGTTCCTTGTAAAGTTCCTGACGTGTAGCTTCATCAGCTTCACTTTCAGCTTTGGCGAACATTTCATCGATGTATGGGTCGCTCAGCTGTGAGAAGTTGTTTCCGCCGATGCCGGAGGTTCCGTACTGACATACGTTGTATGAGAAGTCAGCTCTGTATGACAGAGTCTGGGTCATCATGGAGAAGTTGCCGCTTTCGGCGTCCTCGTCAGGTGTTGAAGTGTTGCGCAGTTCAAGAGTAACACCTATGTCAGCCAGATTCTGCTGATAGATCTGAGCGGCTTTTTCCAGATAAGTTCCGCCCATTACGTCCAGAACAACGCCGTAATCTGACAGGTTCAGACCGTCAGGATAGCCGGCTTCAGCAAGGAGTTCCTTTGCCTTTTCAGGGTCGTAGGTCACTTCCTCAGCACCGGAAAAATCTACGCCGAAGCAGTTGGCATCGCTGGCCTGCAGTCTGGCAGGAGCAGCGTATCCTTCATATGCCACGTCTATTATGGTCTGCTTGTCGCACGCATAGTTGAGAGCCTGGCGCACAAGTTTGTTGTCAAGAGGTTCTACCGTTGTATTGATGGCAAATACCGCGGTCTTTAGAGTCTGCACTTCTTTCACCGTGAACTGGTCGTTGCCTTCTATGCTCTCCATCTGGGTAGGCTCAACTTTCATCACGTCGATCTCGCCTGTTTCCAGCTGAACTGTGGCAGTGGAAGTGTCTCCTACGTAGCGGATCTCGAGGTTCTTGATGTTGGCAGGTCCCAGTCTGTAGTCTTCAAAGCTCTTCAGCTGAGCAGCTGTAGCCAGGTCTATGGAAACCAGTTCGTAAGGGCCGGTTCCGCAGGCTTTGTCGTTGAATTCGCCGTCGTTTTCAGTTACGAATTTCTCGCTCATGACAGGCACTTCATTGGTGTATACCAGGAAGAGCGGAGTAACTTTGTTCAAAGTGAATTTTACTGTATAGTCGTCAACGGCTTCAACTTTTTCGATCATTTCAACGAAGTTCTTCTTGGCGGCCGTTTCCATGAACTTTTCATACGAAAAGACTACGTCGGAAGCTTTCATGTTTTCTCCGTTATGGAAAGTAGCGTCCTGAACCAGATTGAAAGTGTATTCGAGACCGCCGTCGCTTATCGTCCAGTCTTCTGCGAGACAGCCTTTTACACTTCCGTCATCCTGAGTGATGGCCAGAGTTTCATATACCTGGTCGAACACCATCTGGTCTGAGTTGGCAGTTGTGTCGTACGGAACCATGGTGTTGAATATATCAGGCGTATATGCAACAACTGCGTCATCTTCGGACTTTGTGCCGCCGCCTCCGCCGCCGCAAGCTGTAAACAAGCTCATGACCATTACGAAAATCAGAAGCAGCGTGATTTTCTTTTTCATTTCATTTCCCTCCTTAGTTAGGTGTGTCGTTTTATATGTAACGTTTAAATTGTTACCTCTATTTTTCCAGCAGTCTGCAGGCTACGAAATGTCCCTCGCTCACCTCAGTCAGTGGAATTGAACTTCCTACGCAGTTCTCACGGCAGAAATCGCATCTTGGCGCGAATCTGCATCCCGGCGCAGGGTCTATAGGGCTGGTGACCTCGCCTCTGATAGGCTGTATCTTCTTGCTTCTCATCGAAATGTCAGGAATCGGTATCGCCGACAGAAGAGCCTTGGTGTAAGGGTGAAGCGGGTTTGCAAACAGCTCTTTGGCAGGAGCTTTCTCTACGCAGTTGCCCATGTACATTACCATTATCTCTGTGGATATATGCTTAACTACTGAAAGGTCGTGGGTTATGAACATATATGTCAGACCCATTTCTTCCTGCAGATCCATCAGCAGATTTAATATCTGCGCCTGGATGGATACGTCCAGAGCCGATACAGGCTCGTCGCAGACTATGAATTTCGGATTTATAGCGAGAGCCCTGGCTATGCATATACGCTGTCTTCTTCCCCCGTCCAGCTCGTGGGGATATGAATTGTAAAGCCTTTCTGCCAGGCCTACCGTGTCCATCAGCTCTTTTACACGTTTCTGCAGTTCGGCCTTGCTCTTGCACATGCGGTTGACCTTGAGCGGCGTCGCGATAATTTCGGCCACCGACTTTCTCGGATTGAGGCTGGAATACGGATCCTGGAATATGATCTGCATTGACTGCCTGTACTGTCTCATCTGCGATTCGCTGGCCTTGGTTATGTCATGGCCCTCAAACAAGACCTGACCCTCCGTAGGCTTGAGCAGGCGCAGTATGGTCCTGCCCAGCGTGCTTTTTCCGCAGCCCGACTCTCCTACTACGCCTAAGGTAGTACCCTTTTGTATGGTCAGGTTGATATCGTCGACTGCGTGAAGAGTCTTTCCGTTTTTCTTAAAATATTTTTTAAGGCCGTTAACTTCAATAAGCGGAGTCTGCTCTGTTTTATTCATCTTTTTCCTCCTGTAAGCCTTTTTTGCTGAATAAGTGGCACGCTATGCTGTGGGTGCCCTCAGTATAAACGTCAGGATAGACCTGTTTGCATATTTCCATGCAGTGCGGGCATCTGTCGTGGAAATAGCATCCGCTCGGCAGGTCCGACGGGTCAGGCATGAGGCCATCTATAGGTGAAAGTCTCCTGGTTTCGACTTTCAGATTCGGTATGGCGCCGAACAATCCCACCGTATACGGATGATGGTCTTTTTTCACGTATATGTCTTCCAGCGTGCCTGCTTCTATGATCTTTCCTGCGTACATTATGGCCACTTTATCGCATATATTGGCCACTATGCCCAGATCGTGGGTAATCAGTATCATGGCTGTGCCCAGTTTGTCTCTCAGGTCGCTCATCATCGCCAGCACCTGTGCCTGTATGGTCACGTCGAGGGCCGTCGTCGGCTCGTCTGCTATCAGCAGCTCAGGTTCGCAGGAAAGAGCCATGGCTATGACGACGCGCTGCTTCATTCCGCCGGAAAACTGATGGGGATATTCGTCTTTTCTCGAAGCCGGTATGCCGACCAGTTCCAGCACTTCATCGACTCTCTTGTCGACAGGTATCTGTTCCTGACCGTCTCTGGTGCTGTTGTGATATTCTATCGCCTCGGCTATCTGCTCGCCTACGGTCATTACAGGGTTCAGAGAGGTCATCGGATCCTGGAATATCATGGATATCTTCTCGCCTCTGACCATGGTTCTCATCTCTTCTTCGGAAATTTCCAGCAGATTCTGTCCGTCAAAGGTTATGCTGCCCTCCGGTATGAGACCTGTACGTTCCGGCAGCAGACGGAGTATGGCAAGCGCAGTGGTCGTCTTGCCGGCTCCTGTCTCTCCTACCAGTCCGAGAGTTTCTCCTTTTTCCAGGGAAAGGTCTATGCCGTTTACGGCGCAGACAGGCACGTCGCCTGATTTGTACTGCACTTTAAGATTTTTTATTTCAAGAAGCTTTTCACTCATTAGTATCTCTCCTTAACACATTAGACTTTTGGTCGCAAAGCAATCTTTAAGACGCATATCAGTCTTTAAGACGCGGATCCATGGCGTCGCGCAGTCCGTCGCCCAAAAGGTTGAATGACAGCGCCGTAAGAACTATTACGATACCCGGTATCACGCACATATACGGGTCGCTTCTCAAAAATTCTCTGGCTTCAGCTATCATAGCGCCCCATTCAGGGTTAGGCGGCTGTATGCCCATTCCCAGATAGCTGAGGCTGGAAGCCGTAAGCATCAGGTTGGCTATGCCTTGTGTGGAAACGACTATTATAGGGCCAAGGGAGTTGGGAATTATTTCCTTGACTATTATTCCTATATTCTTCATGCCGCTGGCTCTGGCCGCTTCAACGTATTCCGTGTCTACGATGCCCAGCACCGTGGAACGCACCAGTCTGCAGTTGCCCGGTATGGCCGCTACAGTCATGGCTACTATCAAGCTGGTGGCGCTTGCTCCCATGGCAGCCACTACGCACAATGCCAGCAGAGTTTCAGGGATGGCCATGAACATGTCCGTAATACGCATGATCACGCCGTCCAGCTTTCCTCCGAAGTAAGCGGCTATCGCTCCCAGCAGCCCTCCTATTATCATGCTGACCGCCATGGTGACGATACCAATGGTCAGGGAAACTCTGGAGCCGAATACCATGCGGATAAATATATCTCTTCCGTATAGGTCTGTTCCGAACCAGTGCTCAAATGAAGGCGGCTGGTTTCTTATCGCGCTGTTCTGCAAGGTGACTGCCGCTTCGTCAAACAGCAGATTGGCGAAGATGGCGAGGAATATTACAAGGCACAGGAAGCCCATGCTTATCACGCTGCTCTTGTCTCTGAGAAGCCTGCGCCATATGTCTCTCGTCATGCTGTGGCCGCGGGTATAGGCCAGTGCGAACGCTTCCTGTTCTCTTCTTTTTCGACTTTTAAATGATAATTTCATAATTGATACTTGCCCTCCAGTCTGCTACTTCGCATATTTTGCTTTGATACGCGGATCTATGAACGCATAGACCAAGTCTACCGCGAGCATTATTACGGCGAAGAAAAATGCCAGCAGCAGCACGCACGCCAGTACGCAAGGCGTATCTTTAGCTTCGATGGATAATACGATCAGATTGCCGAGTCCAGGCAAGTTGAACACGCTTTCTGCTATTACGGAACCGCCGAGGATCGCTCCAAAGGATGAGCCGATGGTGGTGATTACCGGCAGAAGCGCATTTTTAAGAGCATGCTTGTAGATTATAGTATTTTCCGGAATACCCTTTGATCTTGCTGTCCTGACGTAATCCTGCCTGATTTCTTCAAGCATGGTGGAACGGGTCATACGCAGGATCTTTGAACCGTAAGGAACTCCTACCGTGATGGTAGGCAATATGTAACTGGTCCAGCCGTATGTGATTCCTCCCGACGGAAGCCATCCGAGGTATAACGAGAAAATCAGTATTAAAATCATTGCCAGCCAGAAAGTAGGCATCGCCACCAGTACTGTGGACGCTACGCGGAGGAAGCTGTCAGATTTTGAATACTGCTTGACTGCGGAATAAACTCCCAGCGGCAGGCCCATCACTGTAGCCAGAATCATGCCTGAAAAGGCCAAGGCAAGGCTGACCGGAACTCTGTCGAATATATCTTCAAAGACCGGATTGCCTGTTCTGTATGATTCTCCAAAGTCAAGGTCTGTGACGACATCTTTGACATACTCAAAAAAACGGATCCAGAACGGTTGATCCAAACCTAGCTCTACTCTCAGCTGTTCACGAGCTTCAACGGATGATTCCGGTCCTAAAATACGTATGGCCGGATCGCCCGGCGTAAAGTCCATGATAGTAAAAATAATAAATGCTACACCAATCAGAATAGGTATTAGAATTAGTAGTCTCTTAACGGTGTATTTTACCATGCTACGCCTCCTGATAGATTTAAATTTTAGCCTCATCTATTTTATAACTTCTTTACTTCCGTGTCAATTGTGCGTAGTTCTTTTGTCTGATTCTGGGATATATTGTAAAAAAATTGTAAAACGCAGTGCAGCGAACCGTTTTGGCAAGGTGTTCTGATATGACGCAGCGGAGCTCTCTCTTTCCCAATAAAACAAACGCCTGCATCAATATATTAAAATACATCAATACAGACGTTTTGGCCGATTCTTTTCTGCCGTCCTGGCTTCCCGGACAGCCGGGTAATGAAAATTTACTTTTTGAGAGATTCCGTCAGAGAATCGGCCAGCGCTTCAATTTCTTTAATGTTGGATTCGTTAGGCGACGAATTTACAGAAACCTGCGCCGACAGTACCAGACATTCTTTCAGCTCTTCTTCGATGAATTCTTTCATCAAGGAACCGGATTTGATGGCCCAGGTACCGTTTTCTATTATTCCGAAGGTTCTCTTCTGGAAATTGAGGGTCTTAAGATGATGAAGGAAATCATACATCTTAGGGTATATGTTCAGGTTATAAGTAGGCGAGGCCAGCACGATATGGCTGTATTTAAAGGCTTCGGCCACCAAATAGGAAACATCCGTGTCAGACACGTCATAGACCGAAATTTTCGTCACGCCTCTCTCGCAGAGAGCCTTGGCCAGGGTCTGCGCCGTCTTCTCCGTGTTGCCGTACATGGAGGCATAGACGATCAGTACGCCCTTTTCTTCTGGCTCGTATCTGCTCCACTTGTCATGCTTGTCGATATAGTATCCCAAGTCTTTTCTCCAAACCGGTCCGTGGAGAGGGCAGAATGTGGTGATGGGTACTGACGCTGCCTTTTTCAGCAGATACTGTACGAACGGTCCGTATTTTCCTACTATGTTGCAGAAATATCTTCTGGCGTCATCCAGCCAGTCGCGGTCGAAGTCCACCTCGTCGGCAAACAGTCTTCCGTCGAGAGAGCCGAAGGTTCCGAAGGCGTCGGCGGAGAAAAGGACTCCGTTGGTGGTATCGAAAGTCACCATAGCCTCCGGCCAATGAACCATAGGCGCGGCCACAAAGGTCACCGTATGCTTTCCGAAGGTCTTGGTATCGCCTTCTTTAACTTCTTCTTTACGTCCCTCTACGTTGAAGCCAAACTGGTGCATGAACATAAAGGCTTTCTCATTGCTTATAACTTTACACTCAGGGTATCTTATCAGCACTTCCTCTATGGACGCAGCGTGATCCGGCTCCATGTGGTTTATGACAAGATAATCCAGGGGTCTTTCGCCAAGAACCTCTTTTACATTTTCAAGAAATTCTCTGCATCCCGACCAATCTACAGTATCAAACAGCACGGTCTTCTCATCCAGCAGGAGGTAGGAGTTATAGGATACTCCCCTCGGTATAGGGTAAACGTTTTCAAAGAGATGCAGCCGCTTGTCGTTTACTCCCACCCAGTACAGGTCTTCGGTCACTTTTCTTACAATGCTCATTTTCTGCTTCTCCTTTCATTATACTTCTTCAGACGACGGAATGAAGTTTGACTTCTCCTCGCTGCACTCAGGACATGTCCATTCTTCCGGAATGTCTTTAAACCGCGTTCCTGGAGCTACTTCGCCTTCTTCATCGCCCAGTTCAGGGATATATTCATATCCGCAGCCGAGGCATACGTACCTGCCTACAGGAGCAGGAGTCGGTTCCTCCGGCGCCTGCCTCTTCATCTTTACCATAGGCGGAGCCGGTTTTTTCGGCGCGTCGCCTCCCAGAGCTTTTATCAATTCGGGGATTATCTCGTTCAAGTCTCCTACTATGCCGTAATCGGCGTTCTTAAATATAGGCGCGTTGGCGTTGGTGTTTATGGCCACTATGGTAGAAGCGTCCTTTATACCTTTCAGGTGCTGGCTCGCCCCTGAGATTCCGCAGGCTATATAGAGATTGCCCGTAAATTTCTGGCCGCTCATGCCTACATATCTGTCGAGAGGCACGTACATAAGCTGCTCGGCTACAGGTCTTGACGAACCCAGGGCTGCACCGGCGGCCTTAGCCAGCTTTTCTATCAGAGCCATGTTCTCCCTAGATCCTACGCCCTTACCAGCGCTGACTACTCTTTCAGCTTCTATTATAGGGGTGTCCATGTCTATTCCCACGGAAAAGTCATATCCGTCGCCTTTCAGCGCTTCCACCAGCGCCGAAGCCTTTTCTGCCGGAGAGCCATCTTTGAAGATCATCTTCTTTCTGGCTCCTGTGATAGGCAGTTTCCTTACCGTTGCTTTGGCGGCGGGAGCAGCTTTGGCGGCTTTGCCTAATATGTGAGAGGCGATTACCACGTTCTGAATCTCGTTGGTTCCCTCGTAGATAGTGCAGATTTTAGCGTCCCTGTAGAACCGCTCTACTTCCATTCCCTTCAGATATCCGTTTCCTCCGAAGGTCTGGAGGGCGTCGTTGACTACCTGCAGGCATATATCCGAAGCGTATTTCTTGGCCATTGCTGATTCCATGCCGTAAGGCTGGTGATTTTCTTTAAGTTCCGCGGCGCTGTATACTAAAAATCTCGCCGCCCTTATCTTGGTAGCCATCTCGGCGATTTTAAACTGTATAGCCTGAAGCTGAGCTATCGGAGCGCCGAATTGTTCTCTTTCTTTGGCGTATTCTACAGCGGCTTCATAAGCGCCCTGAGCGATGCCTAAGGCCTGAGCCGCTATGCCGATACGGCCGCCGTCAAGGGTGGCCATGGCGATCTTGAAGCCCTGCCCCTCTTTTCCCAAGAGGTTTTCCTTAGGTATTTTGACATCATTGAAAAGAAGCTGGCAAGTGGCCGACGAGCGAATTCCCATCTTGTCGTAATGGTCGCCGAAGGTGAAGCCGTCCCATCCCTTTTCTACTATGAAAGCGCTGATGCCCTTTGTTCCTATGCCGGGAGTCGTGACCGCGAAAATCACATATGTATCTGCTTCTCCGCCGTTGGTTATGAATATCTTTTCTCCGTTCAAAACATAGTGGTCGCCCACCAGCTCAGCGGTGGTTTCTGTTCCGCCGGCGTCGGATCCCGCGTTAGGCTCCGTAAGTCCGAAAGCGCCTATTTTTTCGCCCTTTGCAAGGGGAACAAGATATTTCTTCTTCTGTTCTTCTGTACCGTAAGCGAAGATAGGGTAAGCTCCCAGGGAAACGTGAGCCGACAATATTACTCCCGTTCCGCCGTCTACTCTGGACAATTCTTCCACGGCTATGGCGTAGCTGAGTATATCTTTTCCCGCTCCGCCGTATTCTTTAGGATACGGAAGCCCCATAAATCCTTTCTTGCCGAAGTCCTTTATCTGTTCTTTAGGAAATTCATTGTTTTTGTCAAGAGAAAAGGCTATGGGCTTTATCTCTTTTTCTGCCCACTCTCTTATCTGGGTCCGAAGCTCCTCGTGCTTCTGTGATGTTTGAAATAACATAATTGCCCTCCTTTCGTATTTATATCATTATTTTAACCCATAGAAAAGAGCAAGTATGTAACCATGGTTACATACTGTGATAAAATTTAATCAATCTTTTCTGTGAACAAAAAACACCCTCTCTCTGTTCGAGGGAGGGTGCAAATTGGTGTGAACGACGTTGGCATGAACAGCTGTTTCTCAATCAGCCAGTTTCTCCAAAGCGTATCTGTCCAAAACTGTTATTCTATTTTTTCCCACATCTATGAGCCCCTCTTCCTTGAGCCTCATCAGGGCTCTGGAAAGGGATGGCCTAGCGACCCCCAGAAAGTCGGCCAGTTCTTCTCTGCTCATTTGCAGATATATGGTCATGTCGCTGTCATCATCATCGTCTTCGAGACAATCGAGCAGCCAGTTGGCTATGCGCTCCTTTAAAGATGTGGGCGTGACCATACTTATTTTTTTCATGGCGTGAATTTCTTTCGCTGATAATATACCCAGCATATTTCTTATAAGCTGCTGGTGGTGAGCGCATGTATTGTCACAGAAGCAGTGAAAATATTCCCATGGAATTTCAAGAACCTCCGTATCGCAGGCCGCCTCAGCATCGTAGCCATAACAGGCTTTTTCTCCCAGAAAGCAGCTTTCACCGAAAACGCTTCCCTCATAAACCTCATCTAAAAATTGTTTCTTGCCCGAGAACAGATTTTTTACAAATTTAACTCTGCCCTCCAAGATGACAAAGAGCTTGCGGGGTTCATCTCCCTGTAAAAACACTTTTTCTCCCTGAGAATATTTCTTTATATTGCTCTTCGAGCAGACAAGCATCTTGTCTATGCTTTCCTGGCTTATACCGCCAAACAGCAGGTTCTCTCTTATTTCCATTTTACTTTATTACATCGCAGCCCATATATTTTCTCAGAGCCTCAGGAATCACCACCGAGCCGTCCTCCTGCTGGTAATTTTCCAGAATGGCGGCTACTGTTCTTCCTACAGCCAGTCCTGAGCCGTTGAGCGTATGAACGAATTCGGCCTTGCCGGTCTCTTCATTCCTGTAGCGTATGTTGGCTCTTCTGGCCTGAAAATCCTCAAAGTTACTGCATGAAGAGATTTCAACGTATCTGCCATAGCTTGGCATCCATACTTCGATATCGTAAGTCATGGCTGACGAGAATCCTAGGTCTCCGGAGCTGAGTCTCACTACTCTGTAAGGTATCTCAAGGCGTTTCAGAACCTCTTCAGCGTCCGCAGTCAGTTTTTCCAGCTCATCGTAAGATGTTTCAGGCTTCACGAACTTGACCAGTTCCACCTTGTTGAACTGATGCTGACGGATGAGACCTCTGGTGTCTCTTCCTGCAGAGCCTGCTTCCGCACGGAAACAAGGCGTATAGGCTGTATAATATACAGGCAGTTCTGCTTCAGGCATGATTTCCTGCGCACGCAGGTTGGTGACCGGAACTTCCGCCGTAGGGATGAGGAAGAAGTCTTTCTGCGGAACGTAGAACATATCCTCTTCAAATTTAGGCAGCTGGCCTGTTCCTGTCATAGCCGCCCTGTTGACCATAAACGGAGGCAGGATCTCAACATAATCCTGATCTACGGTATGCAGGTCGAGCATGAAGTTGATGACAGCTCTCTCAAGTCTGGCTCCCAGCTTTTTATATACGGTGAATCTGGCGCCTGAAATTTTGGCGGCTCTGTCGAAGTCCAGTATGTCCAGATCAGTTCCCACGTCCCAGTGGGCTTTTGGCTCGAAGCCAAAATCTCTTGGCTCCATGAACTTTCTCATTTCCACATTGTCCGTGTCGTCTTCGCCGATCTGAACGTCTTTGTAAGGCGTGTTAGGGATTCCCAGGAGCACTTCTTTCAGTTCTTTTTCTATCTCTGCGAGCTGTCCGTCCAGTTCCTTGATCTGTCCTGAAAGCTCTTTCATCTCCGCCATGATCGCGGAAGCGTCTTCTCCTGCTTTTTTCAGCTTTGGTATTTCCTTGGAAACGGTGTTCTGGCGGTTTTTCATCTGTTCGACCTTAGCGAGAACTTCTCTTCTCTTAGCGTCCAGCTCAGGAACTCTGCTCAAGCCGAAATCTCCCTTGCATCTTTTTTCGACTCCGGCTTTTACGCCTTCGTAGTCTTCTCTGATTCTCTTAATGTCTAACATTTTCATCCTCTTTTCTGTACATGCAGTGCACCCGCTACAGCAGGTTCTTTCTGTACGTACTGTATAAATTTCTAAGCATGCTCATCTTGGCCTGAAGTTCCAGCTGCAAATCTGATGCTCTCTGCAGATCTCCGCAGTCGAGGGCTTCTCTTACCCTGGCCAGAAGACTTTTTTTAGACAAACTGCTCTTTGCTATCTCATATTTGAGAGAAGTTATCTTTTCCCAGTTATCTATATCGTAGTCTGTCGCGTCGTCGCCGTGTTTCTTCACATATTCCCTTATATCTCTCATGTACTCAGGAATAGTCCTGTTGTGAAGCTCGGTTTTCCACTGATTAAGAGCGTACGCCGTGTAAGACTCGATGGCGGCCTCGGAAAAGACCCCCTCTCCCGAGATCGCGGCGACTTTTTCCGGATATTTTGTAAAGCCGCGGAGATTCTCCCAGACAGTGGCCGGCGCTACGCCGAATCTGGCGTTTCTTTCTTCTTCTGTGAAGTCCTCGAATACATCTTTTTCAGTTCTGTATTCTCTTTCGGTCTCCAGATAAAAATCTTCTTCTCCCAGGGACTTGGAAATTGACTTTTCCAGCTCTTCAGGCGTTTTCCCTGCCTCAAGAGCGCTCCTTACGCCGTCCAGCATAGCCATATAGCTGCTGGCAAGTACGAGGTATGTATTGGACTTGGGATTTGGCGAACGAAGCTCAAACCTCGTCGCCAGAGGGTTTCTCTCATCTCTGACAAGACCTATGAGTATGGTTCTGTTTCTTGACGGCTCATGGGCGCTGTGTCCCAGTGAAGTCACTATGCAGACAGGCGCCTCGTAGCCCGGCTTCAGCCTGTTGAGAGCGTCCAGCGAGGGGCTCACGAACGGGTTGATCACCTCGTAGTTTTTGAGTATGCCCATCAGGCTTCCGAAGCCTATAGGATTGAGGAAGTCTTCTTTCGGGTTTGCCGCCGCGAAAAGACTGATCACCTTGCCCGACTTGGTGCGGGCTGAGACGCCTAAATGGGTATGCTCTCCGTTTCCGGCGACGCCCTCGACAGGCTTGGCCATAAAGGTCGTCGACAGTCCGAACTGGTTGAATACGTCACGTACCACGTATTTTACGTGTTTTTCATTGTCGGCAGCCTGCATGGCTCCGGAATATTTCCAGTCTATCTCAAGCTGTTCCATGATGTGGTCGTGGCTGCCGGAGCGTGTGATCTTCGATTTTACGCCTCCGACTTCTTTATGCCCCATTTCCATTTCAATTCCATAATAATCGAGTATTTCCAGAGTCTTTTCCAAAGCCGTCCTGACAGGTCCGTAAGTTCTCTTCCAGTACTGTTCCTTGAGTTCCTGGGAAGTGGAAAGCTGTTCCTTGTCAGCTTTGTCTTCAGGCGTCCTTACCCAAAACTCCAGCTCGGTGGCGCTGGTGATGAGGATTTCTTCCAGGTCATCCGCGCTGTCTGCTCCGTCGATATACTCAAACACGTAAGGGTTTTGACGCAGCAGCTCCATGAGACCGCTCTTAAATTGTTCCACTGATTTTTTCAGGATAACTCTCGCGCCTACCTCTGCCTTGTCGTTATGTATGAGAAAAGCAGGGATTCTGAGAGTTCCCACAGGAAGTCCCGTCTTTACCGAAATGTTGTCAAAATTGTAATCCACATACCAGTTGACGTTCTTGTCAGGTATCATGTCTACTTTTGCATTGTTTAATTCGGCTATTTTAGGCAAATGTACGCTGGACCCGTCGGTCTGCACTCCGTGTTCTAGCATGTCGTCCATATCGTCTAAAAACAATCTGACTGGAATTCTCTCGTCTGTGTCGTTGCCGGCGATGTCAAGGCCTACCATGGATACGAATTGTACCTCGGGATGGGCCTTTAAAATCTCGGCTATTTCTTCATTGGTGTGCTCGTTTGGCGGTATTTTGAACAACATTCGCTCAAAATCAAAATCCAGCATTTTTTATTGACCTCCGTCTTACAGTTTTGATATTCTTTCTATCATTATATATTCCTTTAAGCCGTCAAGTCCTGCCGCATCTAAACGATCCGGCAGGACTGGCTTTAACTCTTTATGCAGTTAACTGGTTGAGAGCGTCTTCAAGCTCGTCAAGATATTCTCCGTAAGCTGCCCAGTCTCCCGACTGCTGTGCATTCTGCGCGTTTTCAAGAGCCGTGACAGCCTTATCTATCAGTTCATCCTGCGAAAGGGCTGAAGATTCTCCGCCCTGATTGTCGCCTGTTTCGCCGCCCTGGTTTCCAGGCTCGGAGGTATCGACGCCCTCCTCAGCCTGCTCGCCGAACAATGATACGAGACACTCTGCAAGGGTTTCTTCGTATGCTATCTTGTCGTCGTAGGCTACGATTATCCTTTTGACTTCAGGTATACTGGAGTTGGTAGCCTCCAGATATACGGGCTCTACATACAGTATTGAGGAATTTATCGGTATTATGAACATGTTTCCTCTGCTGTACTTGGTTCCTGACGAATTCCAGAGGGAGAATTCCTTGGAAATCTCGGTATTCTGGTCTATCTGAGCCTCTATCTGTTCAGGGCCGTAAATAGTCCTGCTCTTCGGGAACTGGTAGAGCACCAGCTCGCCGTAATTATCTCCGTCATTTCTTGCTACAAACAACGCCGTCATATTCTTCTTGGTCTTAGGAGTATAAGGGATTGAGTTAAAGAACTCTGCCTTTTCCTCTCCCGGGAGCTTGGCGATGTAATAGCTTGGAGTTATCTGAACCTGTTCCGTTCCGTAAATCTCATAAGCTATGTCCCACTGATCTTCATTCAGATAGAACGCGCTGATGTCCTCCATGTGGTATCTTGCATATATATCCGCCTGAATTTCAAACAATCTGTTAGGATAACGGATATGGGACTTGATTCCTTCAGGCATTTCATCGAAATCCTTGAAGAGCTCAGGATATATTTTGGCATAAGTCTGAGCGATAGGATCCTTCTCATCTACCACGTAGAAATTTACATCTCCGTTGTACGCGTCCACAACTACCTTGATGGAGTTTCTTATATAATTGGTGCCGTTTGCGTCGCAAGGCTGAGAGTAAGGATAGTTGGAGCTTGTAGTATATGCGTCCACCATCCAGTAAAGCTTACCGTCAACGACTACCATATACGGGTCGCTTTCATAATTCAGATAAGGCATTATGGTTCTGATTCTGTCCATAACGTTTCTGTGAATTATGATTTTTGAATCGCTGTCTATATTGGAGGAAACCAGGAGCTTGAAGTTTCTTTCATTTATGGCGAATACCAGGCGGTTGAAAAGATTCATATTTATTCCCGCCGTTCCCTCGTACTGAGCATACTGGTTGCTGTCGCCGGAAGGATAGTCGAATTCCGGCTCATTGGTTCCCACTACGACATAATCGTTGGAAAGCTCTCCGAAATAAATTTCCGGTCTTGTAATTTTCAGCTCTTCGACGCTGGATTCAGGAGGAATGTTTCCTACCAGAACATCAGGCTGGCCGCTGGCAGTAACCTGATTTACCTGCGAAATCGTTACACCGTATCCGTGAGTATATTTCAGGTGACGGTTGAGCCATGATTCGCCTGTTTTTGTCTCGTCAATTTCTCTCGTAGACAGATATGTCTGGGTATACTTACCGTTGATCATATACCTGTCGTTATCTACATCGTTGAAGGTATAGTACTGACGTATACTCTGAGTCTGGTTGTAGAATTGTTTTGTCGGGTTGAAGTCGTTGATACGGATGTTGTTTATCGTCTCTGTATTTTCATTTATATCTGCTGCCGAAAGGCTGTTGTCTGCTTCGAAAGCTTTGATAGAAACATCGTCCAGCTGATAGGCGTACTGGGTGTACTCGATGTTCCTCTCGATATATTTGGATTCTTTGGCCAGTTCGTCAGGCGATACGATGACGTTCTGCACTAGCAGTTCCGCTCCTGTTCCGACAAGTCCAACCGCTATCATGATGACAGGAACGGTGAGAATCTTCTTATACTTTTTCTGTTTCATGAACACAACAAACAGCACCGCCGCAATCACTGAAAGGGCGCAGAGGATTCTCAGTTTCCACAGAGTTACGGTTACGTCGGTGCAGCCTGCTCCGTATACGGCTCCGGTGTGTGCGTGGAGCAGATCGAACTGCTGCAGGAAGAAATTGATTCCCAGCATTATGAAGAAGATAAATCCGAGAACGCCTATCTTGCCTGAAGCAATTTTGAGAAGCTGCTTGAAGTTGGTGTTGTCAAACTGTTTCTTCGGTCTCGGTCTGGCTTCAAATTTTCTTCCGGTGAAAGCCTCGGCAAATTTTCCGAACATATCGTTTGCGCTGCCTGCTCCGCGTCTATTTGAGCCGTTTCCGCCGTCTCCAAAGCGCTGGCTTTCATCTTCAAAATTTCCGCCGTCAACGTTTTCCGCTCCCGGAGGAACGGTTTCCTTGAACACGTCCGGCGTCCTCACCGTCAACAATATGGTATAGTATATGACGGTCATTATTATGAATCCTATGATAACTCCTATCATTATTTCATTCAGCTGAGTAAGAAAATCCAGCTTGAAGATATAGAATGAAATATCGAAGTTAAACAGAGGGTCTGTAATATCGAAGTCAGTGCTGTTGGCGAACTTCAGTATGTCAAACCACAGCTGCCACACGGTCATCACCGTGGCAAATATGCCGAAAATGACAGCAAGCGCCGCCGTAATTCTTTTCAGCCTCTTCATGTTGGTCTGCTCGGAAGACGCTATCTGCGAAAAATAGCCTTTTCTAAGCATTCCAAGATACAGATATACAAGTACGGTTATGACTATGAAAGTCGGCACTCCCACCGTCAGCTGAGTCACCAGCTGCTTGAAGAATACCGAAAGATAGCCCATTTCTTTGAACCACATGAAATCTGCAATAAATCCAATCAGCCCCAGAAAAGCGCCGATTATCAGTATGACTACCAACAGAATAATCAATGCTTTTCGATTAGTTTTGCTCATTATAAGTTTTCCTCCTTCACTTCTTTAACGGTTATCGCATCTGACGAATCCGTAAGGTGAACCGACTCGTATTTGACGGTTTCTCCCCCCTCTTCCTGTGCGTAAGTAAGCTTTGTCAAAACATAATATCCGGATTCTCCGGCTTTTATCTCACCGATCTCAAGTTTATTGATGCCCACGACTCCCTCTGCCAGCGTTTCTTCATCTTTCATCTGATTGTAATAGGTTATAAGGCTTTCGATGATCTGCTGACCTATATATATATCGTTCCCGTCGTCGTCCGTCTTCCAGACTTCATCCTGGAATTGGCCTGCTGACTGTATCTCTTCAAAAGCGTAGGTCTTGTCCGAATCATATTTAAGGCTTATATTTTCGGAAATGCTTCCTATATTTGCCGCCCCTGCTGACGATGCGTTGATGTATTCGGTGATATATGTCACTTCGGCTGCCGGCTCAGGCTCTGCTGTGCCCTCATCGTCACTGCCGCTGAATATGCCTGCAATTGAGTTGATGAACTTATCCACGCCCTGTGAGAATCCGCTCTCAGGCGCGATGAATTTTATACCTATGACTATGATTTCGATGGCCACAAGTATGGCAAGAAGTATTATAACGAATTTTAAAACCGGTCTGCGGCGCTCTTCTTCGTCGTCATCTTCGTCTTCGCCAATATCTACCGGCTGTCCCTTTGCGGCTTTTTCTTCTTTTCCGGCAGTAGCATCGCTGCCATCACCAGCGCCGCTGTCAATGTCAACAGCGTCACGGGGAAATACGTCTGAGAATCTGAGCTTTGCTTTCTCCTTGTGCTCTTCGTTCTCGTGATCTTCATTCCCGTGTTCTTCTCCCGTTTCACCAGTTTCGCTTGTTTCGTCTGTTTCGCTTGTTTTATCTTCGGGCTGGCTTTCTGCCTGAAAGGGAGGCGTTTCTGCGCCATCCTTTATCTCTTGTTCTGTATTCTGTTTTTCCTCATTTTCAGCCGATTCAGCCGATTCAGCCGGCTTTTCGGCCGAACTCTCAGCTGTCTGCTCGGCCCGGCTTTCTGCTGCATCCTGGGAATCTCCTGCGGCATGTTTTTCGGAAGAGCTTTCAGCAGTCACTGCTTCGGCAATTCCTGCAGTTCCGGCCGCTCCGACAACTCCAGCGGCTGCTCCCAGAGCGGCCGCAGCTGCCAGTTCCTCTGTTCTTTCCCCAGTCTCTTCGTCCGCCATAACGGCTGCGGTTTTAGGCGGCATAGCGATTCCGACTTCCTGGAGATAATTTTCATTAAATAGTTTCGGCTCTACGAATATGTCTTCAAAGGCTGGCGGTTCTTTCGCACGAGGTTCCTCTTCTGCCGGAGTAAGGCTCTGCCACTGCGCACTGCGCGCTTCCTCCAGTTTCTCTATATGAGCCTTTTCTTTATCCAAAAGTTCCTGAAAAGCGTCTCTCTTGGCATTGTATGTGTAGAACTTGTCCTTCGCACCGTCCAAGTCCTCGCGTCTGTACCGAAGCGTCATCTCCAGTTCTCTTTCGGCATCCTGAGAGACTTGGCTCGGAGCTTCACCGAATAATTCTCTCTCCAGTTCTTCTATAGAAAGACCTTTTTCTGTATCTTCTTTTTCCAGCTCTTCTTTCTTTATTTCGTCTGTATTTTCTGCGGTTTCAGCAGAATCTCCGGCAGCTCCCTTCTGCTCCTGCACAGAAGTTGCCCCTGCCGGCACTATCTTTTCTAGGTCTACTTCTCTATTTCTGTTTCTCTTTTCAATAACGTCGTCCCAGTTGAACTTGAAGTCTTCGTCAGCTCTTGACAGGCGGTTTCCCGGGAAGCCATCCAGATTCCAGTTAAAGTCGACGCTTTCTCTCTTTGGCTCGCTGCTGTATTCTTTGATTCCCTGGGAAATTTCTTCTGTTCTTCTCTGCGCTTCAAGCTTAAACGGCGGATTAAAAACGACATCCGAATATCTGCTTTCGTTTTGTCCTGTTTCCTCTTTTCTTACTCTGGTGCCGCATTGCGCGCAAAAGACGTCGCCGTCATGCAATTTACTGCCGCATTTTGTACAAAACATTCTTTATTCCTCCGTCTAATCTCTGATTTGTTTCTCCAATTCTTCTTCCGTAAATACACGGCCCGACCTAGTCGTATTGAAGTTATCAGCGCCGAACTTGCCGGGCTTTTTAATATCCTTTGCCGGCATTTCTTCCGGCTTTATTCTTTCTTTCAGAACTTCCTCGCTGCGCTTTTCCTGCTCTTTTTCCGAAAAAATTCCTTTTTCCGCTGAAACTTCAACTTCTGCCGAAGTCCCCGCTGCTACTGAAGTCTCGTCTGCCGCTGAAATCTTATTGTTCGCTGAAATGTTATTGTTCGCTGAAATGTTATCGGCCGCTGAGGTCTCATCGGCTGGCGGCTTTTCAGCTTCGCCGGTTCCGGCAAAATGTTTTACCTCTTCTTTGAGACCGTTTTCGCCTCTGTATCCGGCGTATCTTATTCTCAGTTCAGCGCTCTGTATCTTTATCTCAACTTCCTGCAGATCCTTTGAGGAAACCTTGGCAATTTCTTCTATGAGTTCTTCAGGGAAGATTACGTTTTTCTTGCACTCCTTCGGCAGAACCGGTTTTTCGGCTTCTGCATCAGGCTCTTCATGCTCTCCGTATGCCTTCGGCTCGCTCTTTCCGTCAGTACAAGCCGCCTCGCAGCATGCTTCCGGCTTTACCGTTATCTCCGGCTGGCCGGCCTCATCTGAATTGCCCGTTGTCTCCGGCTGGTCTGGCTCTCTCGGCTGAACCGAAGCCATGTCTTCTGCGGCTGTTTCAGCGGCTGCGGTTTCTTCTGGCTCTTTATCGGTCTTGTCCTCAGCCTTGGATTCTTTGGCTGCGAGAAGCTGCTTTATATATAATTCTTCGTCGAAGTCCAAATCTTCGTCCGGCTTTCCGTCCTTTCTGGCAATCTTTATCACCGCGATAAGGATTATAAGAATGACAAGAACTGCCCCTCCAATCATCACCGCTTCAGATTGTTCGCGGCAGAAATCCACTGCTTTATCATATAATTGCCTGAGGTTTTCAAGCATAATAAATTTTCTCCATTCTATAGTTCTTTTTATTATATAACAAATGAACTCTAAATGCAAAGGAAAATGCGTCTAATCGCAACGAATTCGCGACGAAGACAACTGCTTTCGGCAGGTTCTTCAAGTCTTAATATCTCGCCGACATTTACTTTAATATATCCCCATAGGTAATGAGCGTTACATTTCCCATCTCCTCCGCTCTATCGATACAGCCTTTAGTAAAACCGGTTTTTGCAAAGAGATAAAAATGCGTTTTCTTGTAATTGAACAACTTGCTTCGCTCTGCAAGTTTTTCAAGCAAGCCAATATCAATCTTTTCGTTTGTCCATTTACACTCTGCGAACAAAGCAGAGTCCTTATCCGCTCCCATAATGTCGATTTCTTCCTGCAGCTTCGTCTTGGGATTGGTTCCCCACCAACGGCCGATATCGTTGAAGTTCACCGCGCACCTGCCTTCAATCAGCAATTTCCAAAGATATTGTTTGCAAATATCTTCAAACACACTGCCCATATAAGAGGGAAGTTCAGGTGAAATACGGCTGTATGCCAAATCAATAGCTCCGCGGGAAATTATAGAAGTATTCTCCGGCACAAAGCGATACCAAAAACGGAACATATTATCCTCAATAGAATAAATTGTTTTTCGGGTGTTTTTTTCACCGTAAGGCGATTCTTTTTTTATGATTCCAAGTGCAATCAAGTTTTTAATATAGGTGGCGCATACACTTGTCTCCTCAGCGATCTTATTAGAAACTTCATGCATTTTAGACGAGCCGGTTGCTATTGCCGTGATAACCGCATTATAAATCGCAGGCTCGCGCACCTCTTGTTTTAGGAGATTGTTCGGTTCTTCAAATATTGAAGATGTCGGATTCAAGTACGTATTTTTAATATTTTCTTCAATAGAAAGCCTATCGTCAAGCTGCATAAGATATTGAGGCGTTCCTCCAGCAATGCCGTAAGCCAAGGCTTTATCTTCATCCGAAAAATTTTTGAAATAACGACAGGCTTCTGAAAACTCAAAGGGTCTAACCTTGAGCTGCGCTGTTCTTCTGCCATAGAGAGGCGCTTTGTAAGCAAGAACGTGGTCTTCCATATATGACATAGAAGATCCGCATAGAATCAAAAACAGTTTTGATGTATCCTTATTTTTATCAATCAGGAGCTGAAGCGTGGACGCAAGGCTCTTGGACGCACGGGCAACATAAGGATATTCGTCGATTACAAGCACAATTCTCTTGGCTTTCGCAAGTTTAAAAACGTATTCAAGCGCCATTTGAAAGTCATTAAAGGAAGCTCCTGCCGCAATGCCCGCGTTATATTCCATAATACATCTGGAAAGGTTATCAAGGTTTTGCTTCGCATTTGTCTCAACACCGGTAAAAAATATGGTGTCTTTATCCTTCGCAAATTCGTTGATAAGGGCAGTTTTACCAACACGGCGTCGTCCGTAAATAACGGCAAATTCAAATTTATCGGAATGGTATAGCCTGTTTAATGTATCAAGTTCGTTTTCTCTTCCTATAAACATAGGTGTACCTCTCTGCAAGAATTTCGTTGTTTACGATTTACTTAATTATACTCCACAAAAATAAAATGGTCAACTTTTTCGAAATTTACTTGATTACGATTTACTAAATTTAAAATTATGATTATTTATAACAAAAAACAAGCTTTCTGCCGCCGACAGCAAGCAAAATCCCCTATCTGGAAACGTCTATTCTCCTGCCTGATATACTTGCTCTTGGCCCTGTGGCCGCTCCTATTGACGTAAAAATCACAGTGGGCAGCAGCCAACCGAGCCCGGTTTGCGAAAAGGGAAGCAAATTGCTCACAGCGTCCGCTCCCAAAGCTTGGCATACCTGCAAAAACAAAGCGGTCAAAAAAGCTCCAAAAGCAGCGAATCTGCAGTTTCTGGAAGTTCTTACAAAATCAGGAGCAAGGCCAAACACAGCAAGGACTATCAGCACAGGACAGATCACGCTGACCACAGGAGAAGCCAGAGAAGATGAGTTCTCTTTATTAAAGAGAAGTATTTCATACGAAATATTTCAGGAGGAATACAAAATGACCTTTGATATAATAATCAAAAACGGAGTTATATGCGACGGTACAGGAGCTCCCTCATATACGGCAGATATAGGAATCACTGGCAGCACCATTTCATATATCGGCGTTCTCCGCGGCAGCGAAGCCGGCCAGATCATTGACGTGGCCGACAAAACCATAACGCCTGGGTTTATTGACCCTCACACCCATGTGGACATGTCGCTGTTCATCGCTCCGCAGATGGAGCCTTACCTCAAGCAGGGAGTTACTACGGTGGTTACCGGAAACTGCGGCCACGGCAGCTCTCCTTCCGGCAAGGAAATATTTTACGGCATGATCCTCGATTCAGATTATCTCGACGATATAGGGGCGGATGAAATGGGACTCGACCAGCTGGACGCTTTCATGAATATTTTCATCGAGGATCCTTTCATGGCAGGCGACATGGTAGCCCCGTCTTTCAGCCGCGCCGTTGAAATTCTGATGAATCACGAGGGTGCCATGCCCTGCTCCGACGGATGTAGTTATCCAAAAGAGCTAAATCAGACAGGAAATGACGAAATACCTGTTTATCTCAATTCGCCCAACATCAGCTATATTCCACGCTTCCTCACCCATTATTGCCTTGATAACTTCGAGGAAGCAGTTCACCGCGCCAGCGGCTTGGTGGCAGATAGATTCAACATCAAAAATAGAGGTAAAATAAAAACAGGTAACTTTGCTGACATAACGATTTTGGACAGAAAGGCTCTGCACAGCTTTGACGAAGAAGATAACCCTCTGCAGGATCCGCTGGGCACAGAATTGGTGCTCGTCAATGGGCAGATTGCCGTAAAAGACGGTGTTCTTACCGGTCGGTTCGCAGGTGAAATGCTGAGAAAAAGCAGGTAAAATTCTGCTCCTTTCCCCGGCGAAATGCTGAGAAAAATATAAATTAACCAAGAAAGAAGGGATACTTTGAAGACGAAAAACACGTGGGAGTTATATTCTCCGGAGGATTTGGAAAGCTGCGATAAATATTGCAGAGATTACATGACTTTTTTGAGCTGCTGCAAGACGGAACGCGAATGTATCCGTTTCATTGAGAAAGAGCTTGTCTCCAACGGATACCGTTCTTTGGACGACGTCATAGAAGAGGAAGGAGTCCTAAAGCCAGGCGACAAAATCTACCACATACAGATGGGCAAGAGCATGGCTGTTTTCAACATCGGACGCGAACCACTGGAAAATGGAATGAACATCCTTGGAGCCCATATAGATTCACCGAGAATCGACCTCAAGCAAAATCCCCTCTTTGAAGACGGCGGATTTGCGCTCCTCGACACCCACTATTACGGCGGCATAAAGAAATATCAATGGGTCACCATTCCCCTTTCGCTGCACGGCATAGTCGTAAAGAAAGACGGAAGTTCCATCAATTTATCCATAGGCGAAGATGAAAACGACCCGGTATTTTTCATATCGGACCTTTTGATTCACCTGGCAGAGGAGCAGATGGAGAAGAAAGCCAAAGATATAATCGAAGGCGAGCTCTTAGATATAATAGCCGGCAACAAGCCTATAAAGCTCGATAACACCATCTCAGAGTCCGGCGGCTCCGGAAGCAAAGGCCTGAAAGATACCGCTTCTGAAAAGGAAAAGTCTGGAGATGATGACAAAACACCTGTAAAAGCTCAAATCTTGAAAATTCTCAAGGATAACTACGGCATAGAAGAAGAGGATTTCCTATCCGCAGAGATCGAGATCGTCCCCGCAGGCCCTGCCAGAGAAGCCGGACTCGACCGAAGCATGATCTTAGGCTACGGTCAGGACGACAGAGTATGCGCCTATTCATCATACAAAGCTCTCCTTGAAGCAGGAGACCTTAATCGCACGACTTGCTGCATCCTGACGGACAAGGAAGAAATAGGCAGCGTCGGCGCTACGGGAGCGCAATCCAGGTTTTTTGAAAACACGGTGGCCGAAGTCATGCTGCTTATGGGTTGTTACAGCGATATAACTTTGCGCAGATGCCTTGCGCGAAGCAGAATGCTGTCCTCAGACGTAAACAGCGCTTTCGACCCTTCGTATGCTTCATCTTATGAAAGCCGCAACGCGTCTTATCTCGGCAAAGGTCTTGTCATCAGCAAATTTTCAGGCTCCGGCGGAAAGTTCGAGGGTAATGACGCTAACCCTGAGTTTTTAGCAGATCTCCGCCGTATATTTGACGAGAACCATATCAATTTTCAAGCCGCGGAAATCGGCAAAGTAGATCTGGGCGGCGGCGGCACCATCGCCTACATACTCGCCCAATACGGCATGGAGGTCGTCGACTGCGGCATCGCTCTTTTGAATATGCACGCCCCTTGGGAAGCCGCCAGCAAAGCTGACGTGTATGAGCTCAAACGCGGTTATACGGCGTTTATAAACAATTAGTTCTTGCTGTGTAATGAATGTACGCAACAGCCGTTTCTTTGTAATTAACGGCTGTTTTTTAATGCCTGCGTTGAATTAAACAGCAAAGTATCGTATAGTATAAATATAAATCAAAGGGAGGAAAATCATGCTGGAAGTTGAAATCAAGGCTTTCATAGGAAGCCAGTGCAAAACGTCTGTAGAAAAATCTGCCATGCAAAAAGGCTTTGTCAAAGGCGACGCGCTTGAGGAAACAGACCTGTATTTTAACGGCAACGACCGTAATTTTATGGAAACAGACGAGGCTCTGCGCCTGAGAATATGCCGCAATTTGACCACAAACACTTCAAAGACCCATATCACCTACAAAGGCCCAAAGCTGGACGATCGTTCCAGTACAAGGAAAGAATATGAAACAGCAGTCGAAGATTTCAGCGTCATGGAGTCTCTGCTTATTTCCCTTGGATATTCAAAAGCTTTTACAGTCGTAAAAAACAGACAGATATGGACTTTAATCCATGCCGGTGATATTCCTCCTATAACTTTGTGCGTCGATTCCGTCGCCGGACTCGGGGAATACGTTGAATTTGAAACCCTTGCGGATTCCGAAGAAGAAATGCAGCCGGCCGCAGACAGGCTCCTCGATATGCTTGCCGCTTTTGGAATTCCGAGAGAAAATCTGACTAGAAAATCTTATCTTGAGCTCCTGTTTCTATCAAATCGCAACAAATAAATGTTGAGAATTCAACAGCTATATAGTATAATATTTAAAATAGAACTTTGGTTTCCGCCGCGCGCGGCCGCCTTAATTGGATCAAAACTTCAATGTATTGCGATAAATTGACGAAAGTCATGGAGGTGTATTTATATGGATAATAACACAAAGAAAAAACTTGTCTTTGCGATTTTGCAGGGCGACGACTATGAACAGGTCGTAAGAGAACTCAATAAAAATGGTTTTTATGTAACTTTGCTTAATTCGGTAGGCGGATTTCTCAAAAAACGCAGCGTCACGATCATGATAGGTCTTGAAGAAGCGCGTCTTGAGGACCTGCTGGCCATCCTTAAAGAAGAAGCCGGCGAAAGAATAGAGACAGTATATCAGACTCCGGCCGTGACCGGCGGTCCGATGATGGGCATTCCTCCTACAATCCCTATGGATGTAAACTGCGGAGGCGTGACCATCTTCGTATTGGATATGGATCAGATGGTCAGATTCTAAAAATCAGAAAAAAAGAGCTTCTCAAAAATGAGAAGCTCTTTTTTTATCATCACTCTATCGCCATATCATCGGGACTGCCTCCAAATGGGCTTGCCCGTTATTTTTCTTCTGTGATATTCTGCTGTACAAAATTTTTTATTGCGGCAAAACTTTCTTCGCTGACAGCATGCTCCATGCGGCATGCATCCTCAGCGGCCACGTCAGGTGAAACGCCAAGACGTATAAGCCACTCCGTAAACAAAGTATGCCTTTCATAAGTCTTCTCTGCGATTTCCCGGCCCTTATCAGTCAGGGAAATCATCCCGCCGTCATCTATTGTAATATATCCGTTCTCCTTGAGGTTTTTCATCGCGATGCTGACGCTGGGCTTGGAAAATCCCATTTCATTGGCAATATCTATAGATCTTACAAATCCTTTGCGCTGACGCAGCATCAACACCGTTTCAAGATAATTTTCAGCTGATTCCTGTATCTTCATATTCTTCCACCAACCTGAAAAAGTTATTACTAGTATATCCCATTATTAGAAATATACCACAAACAGAAATTTTTTTCAAGGCGCGCCGGAGTAGTTTTACCCCGCACGCTAAAGTAGTTTTATACTTGCCGCTTTATTTGATTCAAGCGCTTTCTTCTCCAAATAAAATAATTTTAAAATTTTTAAAATAGTGGTTGACATTTGAGTTAGTTCGTGCTAACTTATTTATAGTTAGATGAGACTAACCCAAGGTTGCTTAAAACCAATTCTAAACACTAATCATACAATAAATAATAACAATGCAAACCCGGCAAAACTCCAGCAGAAAATTGTTTTCGCCTTCTGGAGATTGTCATTAAAATTAGTAACTCATACTATGTACCATCCATAACAAAACAGCCTCCCGGAACGGGAGGCTGTTTTGTTATACGTCTTGCGGCAGTTTGACGCCGCCGCGTGTTTTTGTATTATCGTATTTTGTGTCATGCGTAATGCGGGTCCGGCGCTTTTTACCAGTTGGCGATAAGCTCCTTTACCCACTTGCATAAGTTTTCGCTGGCCATGTTCGCAGTCTTTAAAACTTCTTCATGGCTGTGCTTTACCTTTGAGATTCCTGTTGCCATATTGGTTATGCAGGAAATTCCCAGGACTTTCATGCCCAGATAGTTGGCCGCTATGGTTTCCGGTACCGTGGACATGCCCACAGCGTCAGCGCCTAAAACAGCAAAGGCTCTTATCTCTGCGGCCGTTTCAAAGCAAGGTCCCGGATAGAAATTATATACTCCGTGCTTGCAGTCGATGCCCAGTTTTGAGGCTACCGTTTCGGCTTTTGCCATAAGTTCCTTGTTGAAAGCTTCTGTCATATCCGGGAAACGAGGTCCCAGGCGCTCGTCGTTGATTCCGATAAGCGAGTTGTTGGCGGAGAAATTGATGTAATCTGTAATGAGCATCAGGTCCCCCGGCTTAAAATCTTTGTTGATACCGCCGCAGGCATTGGTAACAATGAGATACTCAACGCCCAGCTGCTTCATGACATATATGGGATACGTCACCTCTTTCATGGCGAAGCCTTCATAATAGTGGAATCTGCCCTGCATGGCAGCTATCCTTTGGCTTCCGATATTTCCGAACACGAGATTCCCTGCGTGCCCCTCTACATGCGACTGCGGAAAATGGGGAATTTCCGAGTAGGGAATGACTTCCTTGTCTTCCATTACATCTACCAGCGCTCCGAGGCCGCTGCCCAATACAACGCCTATCTTAGGCGTCTCGGTTATCTTTCCTCTGATGAAGTCCGATGATTCGATGATATTTTCGTAAAACATGCTGTTCTCCTGAAATTATTTTAGACTATTTTATTGGACTATCTTATTAAACTATTTTATGAGTTCCTTGACCGATGCGGCAAGGCCGGCAAAGCCTTGTATCTCGGATGGAATGATTATCTTCGTTGCCTGTCCGTCTGCGGCTTTTTCAAAGGCCTCAAGACTCTTCAGCCTTATTACCGACTCATCGGCTCCGGCTTCTTTTATCAGCTTGAGACCGTCGGCGGTGGCCTTGTTTATCATGAGGATCGCTTCCGCCTGACCTTCAGCCTCTCTTATGGCTGTCTGCTTGTTGGCTTCTGCCTGAAGAATGGCGGCTTCTTTCTGGCCTTCCGCGATGAGAACCTGAGATTTCTTTTCTCCCTCGGCGATGAGGATGGCTTCTCTTCTCTCTCTTTCAGCTCTCATCTGCTTTTCCATGGCAACCTGGATGTCCTTAGGCGGAGTTATGTTTTTAACTTCGACTCGGTTGATTTTGATTCCCCATGGATCTGTAGCTTCGTCGAGAACCATTCTAATCTTGGTGTTGATGTGCTCTCTGCTGGTCAGTGATTCGTCCAGCTCAAGCTCTCCAATGATGTTTCTCAAGGTCGTAGCGGTAAGGTTTTCTATAGCGTCCATCGGGCTTTCAACGCCGTAGGTATAAAGCTTCGGGTCCGTGATCTGGAAATAGACGACCGTGTCTATCTCCATGGTTACATTATCCTTGGTGATAACAGGCTGCGGAGGGAAGTCTATGACTTTTTCCTTGAGCGAAACTTTTCTTGATATCTTATCTATCAAAGGAATCTTGAAGTGAAGCCCCACCTGCCATGTTCCGTGATATGCGCCGAGCCTTTCTACTACATAAGCTCTGGCCTGCGGTACGATTCTGATATTTGAGACCAGCAGCCAGATTATCAATGCGATAACTGCGAATAGAATTACAATTCTGAAAATTTCCATAATCCCATATCCTTTCCTTAAATTTCATCTACAGGCGAAACGATAAGTTTAACGCCCTCTATAGCTTCTACTTTTACGAGAGTATCTTCTGCCAGCGTCAGATTTTCCTCGCATACGGCGGACCATACCTGACCCTTAAGTTTGACCTGCCCTGTCTCGAGGGGCTCTATCTTGGCTATCACTTGTCCCACTTCGCCTATCAGAGAGTCTATGTTGGTGCTTTCAGCCCCTGTTCTGAGTTTTTCTATGAAGATTTTTCTCGTGAACAGCAGTAGACAGATCGACACCGCAAAAAAGCTTATTACCTGCGGGATGACAGGCACTTCAAACACAGAGAGCAGCAGCGCCACCGCCGCGCCTCCGGCGAACCAAATCGTGGTAAGTCCTACAGTCAATGCTTCTATGATTAAAAAGATCACTGCCAAAACCAGCCATAGTATAGGTATTGTAAGGTGCAATCCAAAAACTGTCATAACTCTTCCCCTTTCAGTTGATTTAATATTATTATATATGCTATATCGCACTGTATGCAACACATTCCTACAAAATCCAATTTGTTTTTCTTTTGTTTTTACGTGACTTTGCCGCAAGTCAGGCTTTAGGCGGCTCGTCTAAAGTCTTATGTAATTTTTGTCGAAATCTACCACCGTGAAAAAATTAGGATAATCCTCATGAATGGCCTTTTCTATCTCCGACTTTATTTCTTCTTCGGAAATCCTGCAGTTCTGGTCTAAAACTATGTCGAATATCACATTGGTGTGAGTCGGCCCTGATACCATGCGGAGATCATGCATGTTCAAGACCCCTTCCATCGGAGCTATGGTTTTGTTTATGATTTTCATTATTTCGGCTCTGTGCGGTGCAGTCAGATCCACCGGATCGAGGTGGGCAGTAACGATTATGTTGAGCTTTTCTGCTATCTCATGCTCTATGTTGTCCACCAGATCATGGCTGAGCATCACGTCGACAGCCGCGTCCACTTCGATGTGTATAGAGGCGAAAATTTTTCCAGGTCCGTAATTATGTACAGTGAGGTCGTGAATGTCCAGAACGCCTTCGTGACTCTTGGCGATCTGTGCTATCTGCTTGACAAGCTCGGAGTCCGGAGCTTCTCCGAGAAGAGGGCTCACAGTTTCTCTCACGAGGGAGATACCCGACCACAAGATAAATAAAGCTACCAAAAGACCGAGATAACCGTCGATCTGTATGCCCGTAAAATGTCCGAATAATATTCCTGCCAAAACTACGCAGGTTGAAATCACGTCGTTTCTGCTGTCGGCTCCCGTTGCCATGAGCGCCAGCGAATCTATTCTTTTTCCGGCGGAAATATTGAACCTGGCCTGCCAGATTTTTATGGCTACGGCTATGAGCAGCACTATCACCAAGGTCCAGCTGAATTCCAGCGGCGATGGGTGCAGGATCTTGTCAAGAGAGCTCTTTCCCAGCTCTACGCCTACGAGAATTATCATCACGGAAACCGCCATTCCTGCCAGATATTCTATCCTCGCATGTCCATAAGGGTGTTTTTCATCCTCGGGCATCGACGCCAGTTTAAAGCCGGCCAGCGTTATGACGGATGATGAAGCGTCGGCCAGATTGTTCACTCCGTCTGCGATTATGGCTATACTTCCGGAAATCCATCCGATAAGGATTTTCATGATGCAGAGAAGAGAGTTGGATATTATTCCGACGATTCCCGCCATTTTTCCGTAGTTATCCCTGACCTTGCTGTCTTTGACGTTTTCGTAATCTTTTATGAATCTTCTGAATAAAAATTCGTTCATGATGACCTCATATGTTTTGCAGTATTTTTCTTGTTCTATTTTATGTTAGTTTTCATGTTGGATTTCATGTTGGATTGCATGTTAGTTTTCATGTTGGATTTCATGTTGGATTTCATGTTGGATTGCATGTTAGTTTTCATGTCAGATTTCATGCTGGATTGCTGACCTCCACTCGTTCGCCGCAGCCTATTTTAATGAATTTTTGTTTTGTTCTTGCTTTGATTTTATTACAGCTTTTGTAATCGCCTTGGTTTTATTACGGCTTTTGTGTTTATTTTGGGTTTATCTTTATTGTAGATTTTTTACACGCTTTTGGCTGCGGCGCTGCGGCGCATGCTCTTTTTGCGGTGCCTCAGCAAGCCATGCTGCGGCGCATGCTCTTTTTTGCAGCGCTTCGGCAAAGCACAGCTTTGTCTCAGCAAAACACAAGCTTTGTCAATCGGCTTGCTTGGCTGTTGCTTCGCTTATGGCTCTTGCCAGCTGATCAGGGCATGAAGTCGGCTTAAATCCGCACGTTATGCCGGAAAGTCTTTTAGTCACCTCTCCGCAGTCCATTCCTTCGACAAGGGCTGCGATTCCTTTAAGGTTGCCGTTACAGCCTCCGATAAATTTAACGTTCCTGATCTTGTTGTCTTCTATTTCAAACTTTATTTCTGTAGAACAAGTTTTGGACGGTTTGTATGAATATTGCATAAGTAGCTCCTTGTATTATAGAGTAGTAGTTTTTAATGCCCCTCTCCAAGGGCATGTGCTACACTGTAAGGGATGCTGTGGATTGGTATTTTGCTCCTACCGCATGACGGTTCTTGAAAGACTCCAACCACAGCCCTTTACAGGATTGTTAATCAGTCAGATACCGCTCCGACGGTTTATGTGGAACAAGGTTACAAGTGTAAAGTGTCCTGTGGAACCAGTATCAAATAAACATTTCGGAGGTATCATCATGATTTGTGTGGGTATTGATATTGCCAAGGACAAGCGCGACTGCTTTATCCTCAGCTCGGAAAGTGAAGTCCTGGCAGATGTCTTCACCATCCCCAACAACGCAGAGGGATTTGATGCCCTGCTGCAAACCATTCGTCGCTGTACTCGTCCGGCAGACAAAATAAAAGTAGGACTTGAGGCTACCGGACATTACAGCTACAACATTCTCGGGTTTCTTCTTGATTGCAGCCTGCCAACCTATGTCATAAACCCTTTGCACACCAATCTCTACCGGAAAAGTCTGACCCTGCGAAAGACCAAGACTGACCGTGTCGATGCACGAACCATTGCGACTATGCTAATGTCTGATGTGAACCTCAAGTCCTACACAGACGCATCATATCACAACGAAGAATTAAAGTCACTAACCAGATACAGATTTGACAAAGCTCGGGAACGAGCAAAGCTGAAATGCTCCGTTTCCCGGCTAGTCTATATTTTGTTTCCAGCGCTGGAAAAGTTGGTTCCAACACTCCATATGACATCTGTTTGCGCACTTCTCAGCAATTTTCCGGGTACAAAGCAGATTGCGTCCGTCCACCTGACACGGCTGACAAATCTTCTGCACGAGGCATCCAAAGGCCGCTATGGTCGCGACAAAGCCATTGAGATTCGGAACGCCTCCAGAAATTCCATTGGTTCCACCATGCCCGCCAAGTCTCTGGAGCTTAAGCATACCATTCGACTCATTGGGGAATTGGATGTGGAGATTGATGAAATCGAGAATGAAATCAATTCCATAATAGACGAAGCCCATTCTCCTATTACAACAATCCCGGGTATCGGCAACTGCATGGGAGCCATGATTCTGGCAGAAGTTGGTGACTTCTCAAACTTCGCTTCCCCAGATAAGATTCTGGCCTATGCAGGTCTTTCACCCTCAACCTACCAGTCGGGACAGCTTTCAAATTGCTATTCCCACATGGAGAAACGGGGCTCTCGATACCTGCGCTATGCTATTTTCAACGCTACAAAATATGTCTGCCATTGGGATCCGTCCTTCGCTGCCTATCTTGCTAAGAAGAGGGCTGAAGGCAAACACTATAACGTTGCCATATCTCACGCCGCCAAAAAGCTTGTTCGGCTGATCTACGCCATGGAGAAGACCCGGCAGCCATACAGACCCGCAGCATAACCATTTCCGGAATCTTTTCTCAGAGCGCCGTCACCGACGTTCTACTTGCCATACCGTTTTTGCAGTAGCGACTTTTTCTACATTGTCCTCAGATTGGGGCTTGACTTTTAATAGTTAGTCTTTCAAAGTTAGTCGTTGATGTGGTATAATGAACCCAAAATCGTATTGTTCGGCGTTGCCGCAAGGTAGGGTTCATTGAATCACTTTGCTAGACTTGTTTTGTGGTATAATGAACCCAAAATTATATTGTTAGGCGTTGCCATACCCAGAGGAAGCCGCCATAATGGCATTATGTCTACGGCGCTACATTATTTGTAATATTATGGTAAATGTTGTACTATTTTCTGTTTTAGCTGATTTTTGACAACATTTTTATGTTTAACCACGTCGATATTTGTCTAATCAACAACGAAGCCGAGCAAATGTTGGCAGATTGGGGAATATCTGAACTTTTGACAACATTTTTTGAAAAATATGTTGCCAAAATTACCATAAAACCAAAAAATGTACAACATCGACATAATTCGACGCCCCAAAACATCTAAAATCGTGAATTCCTTTCACAAAATGTTGGCAATTTAAAAGCATCCTTAGTTTTTGCCAACATCAAAAACAGCAAATCATTTTTAACTTTATATTTTTAGTTTTTTATCGCCTGATATATATGGCAAAGCACAACAAGGCTTTGTCTCTCGGATAGAACAGGTGAACCAAAATACAGCGCAAAGGCCTGTAACATTACTATTATACCATGGAAAACAAATTACTGCTAAACATAATTGAAGATAAGTACCGCAAATTTCAAAAAGATTATGCGATGACCTCCACAGACTTTCTCGATCTGGCGCAGCAGTCCGCTTCAGCGGGCTTTCTGAAAAGCCACGGCGGAGATGGCGTTTTTCTATATGGAGGATACAGCGGAGCGGAAAGAAAAAAGATTGTATTCGTTCCCGACTACTTCGACGTTTCCTGTGAAAGCGAGCTGACGGACTTTTTCGCCGCTTCGCCTGAACTATGTCCTCTCAGCGTACTGGACGTTAAAGTCCTCGCTAAGGGCAAAACTCTCAGACACTCGGATTACCTCGGTTCACTGCTTTCTCTTGGGATAAAGCGCGAGAAAACAGGAGACATTTTGGTATTTGACGATGGCGCTCAGATAATCGTTGCTGCGGAAATCGCCTCTTATCTGGCGGAAAATTATACGCAGGCCGGAAGAGCTCCGATTTCTGCCTCTGTCGTCGGAATCGACAAACTCAAAATTTCAGAGATAAAAATGGAGCATATAAAATTGACTTTGGCTTCGCCGAGGCTGGATAACGCGGTTTCCGCAGTTTTCGGAGTTTCCAGAAAATCTGCTTGCGAGGCTATAACCTCCGGGCTCGTATTCGTCAACAGCGTTGAAAACAGGAAGCCGGACTTTACGCTCAAAGGCGGAGAAAAAGTCGTCCTGCGTGGCAAGGGAAAGGCCATATACAGGGGAAGCTGCGGCGTTTCACGCAAAGGGAAAATATATGTGGAATTTGACAGATATCTGTGATGACAGTTTCTGAAGCATGCGGCGCTCCAAAGCATTAAAACAACAGCCGCGCCCTTTGAGCCCCAACCTCGCGAAGTATGAGCGATAGGTAGGTCCAATGTCAGGAGCGCAGTGCTTCAGCACGTGGCGCTCTTTCCGAACGCCTTCGGACCGCTCGCTGCTTTAAGCCTCACAGAGGCTTCAAGCTCACGCTCGCGCCCTCTCGGGTTCGAACCCTTTTTGTCAAAAAACAAATAAAAACACGCCCATTGGGCGTATTTTTATTTGCTTGGTGCATCTTCAGGGGTTCGAACCCTGGACACCCTGATTAAGAGTCAGGTGCTCTGCCAGCTGAGCTAAAGATGCATATAAAGTTATTGTCATTTGACACATTAAACATGTTAGCATTTTCTTAAGGCCTTGTCAACAAAAAAATACATTTTGCGAAAACAAATCTTTTTTAGCCTCTTTTTACAGTTCGTTTATTTAAAATTATCTCTGCAAGTTCTGTCTGCCTTAAGCTCTTTAAAAGATCTATGCCGCTTCAGTAATACCGGCACGCCCGTTTTCAGGCCACCAGTGCCAGACCATCAGCCGCAAAAAACTAAAATAATCCTCAAATACAAAAAATTATCGGCTGTAAACCTCTTTTTACCTCTTATAGTTTTACATGATGTGCGCAAAATATTCTTTGAGGAGGAGAGAAAAATGAAAGAAACCAATAAAAATATGAACAGAGTATCCGATAACAAGTATACTTCTGAAAAGAACTCAAACGAAAACAAGCGTGAAAGAAGCCAGAAAAGCCAGAAAAATCAGAAAAACCAGAGCAGCGATAAGAATCAGCGTAGCAGCAGATAAGACAAGCTGATTTCAACAGAGATAATTGAGCGGAAAAGGACATGTATCTTTTCCGCTTAATTTTTTCGCGGCATTTCAATTCTTCTTCATAAACATATCTGTCTGCAGCAGAAATATAAATCAAAAATATAATAATTCACGAAATACACTGTATACATATATGAAAACTTTCCAATTTTGATTGACAAATACGCCAAAAATGAGATAATTAGACTATAGTCCAATTGGACTGCAGTTCAAATTTCCTTCCCAATTATCGAATCAGAAAAACGAAGGACAACCACAGAAAGGCAGGACGCACCGATGACAAGTGAAAAGAAAGAACTTGGCGAAAAAAAAGAACTTGGCGGAAAAAAAGAAGCCACAAGACGCGCCATAATGCACGCAGCCAGATGCGTCTACGAAGCAAAAGGAATAGAAAACACTAATTTCCGCGACATAGCAGAAGCCGCGGGGGTTTCACGAAGCACGGTATTTAATCATTTTTCCGGCAGCAGTGAGCTCCTGACAGCCCTCTGCGGGCAGGAAATAGACGACTTGGAAAAAGCTTATCTTACGAGCGGATGCACAGGAAAAGAGGGTATAATCGTGATCTTCGACACTTTCATCGACGACACAGCCAGATACCCTCAGCTGGTCACACAAATAATCTACAGCACCATAATGAACGGCGGGGAAAAAAATCCTCTGCAGATGATCGAGGCTCTCATTGCTAAAAATCTCGATGATGACGCTGACGGCCAGACCACCATGCTCCTCATGGGCGCGTATTATGGACTGATAAATCACTATCGTTTATATAATCAGCCCTTTGACGGAAAAAAGATGAAAAAAGAAATGAGAAAAATGATCGACTTAATAATTTAAAGTACCCTGAGCGCATTCTGCTCATATAACGACGGCGGCTCCAACAAGGGCGGCTCCAACAAGGGCGGCTCCAACAACCGCGGCTCATATATCAACGGCTGAAATCTTCCCGGAACGAGGATGGTCTTATCCCGGAGAGGGATTAGGATATAAGCAACTCGCCTTGCGTTCACCTGGTCTGCAGGGCAAAACTACCAGGAGGTATCAAAATGGCAGTGAAAGTAATCACTTACGATGTCGGAACCACCGGCATGAAGGCCTGCATGTTCGACATTTCCACCGAGGAAAGCGTGCGCTATATAGCGGGAGAAACTGAGAGCTACGAACTTCACGTCCTAAAAAACGGAGGGGTCGAGTAGGAACCGGACGACTGGTGGCAGGCTATGGCTAAAGCCACTAAAAAACTACTGGAAAAAACCGGAGTTGCCAAGGAAGAAATCAAAGGAATTTCTTTCTGCTCCCAATTCCAGACCGTAGTCATGGTAGACAAGAACGGAAAGCCTCTTCACCGCGGCATGAGCTGCATGGACAGCCGTGCCGACAAGCAGTTCAAGGACTGCATGAGCACCGGTATCAAGGTCAAGGGGCTGAATATAATAAAAGTGCTTAAATACCTCAAGATCACCGGTGCAGTGTCGGCCAGCGCCAAGGACCCGGCGTGGAAATATCTATGGATAAAAGAAAACGAACCGGAGATCTTTGCAAAAACATATAAATGGCTTGACGCCAAAGAATATCTGACATGCCGCGCCACGGGAAAGATGATCGCCAGCATAGACGACGCAGGCGGCACCTTCCTCTACGACGTACATAACCAGTGTTGGAGCGACACGCTCTGCAAAATGCTCAAAATTGAAAAAAAGCATCTTCCGGAACTTTGCAAGTCTACCGATGAAGTAGGCAAGCTGCTTCCCGAGCCTGCTGAAGAGCTGGGACTTACTCCTGGAACATCGGTCATTTCAGGCGGCAGCGACGTAAGTCTATGTTCAGTGGGAGCCGGCTGCACTGAAGTCGGCGACGTGCTGGTATATTCCGGAACCAGCGGCTGGGTCGCGACAACAGTAGACAGACTGCACCTTGACCTGAGCAACATCATAGGAGCCTTAGTAGGCGCAGACCCGAACACTTACAACTACATCGCAGAAGTAGAAACTTCCGGCAAGTGTATCGAATGGGTAAAGGACCGCATCGACCAGCTGGAAATTGATTACGACCAGATGATAGATTATATCAAAGATACTCCTGCCGGCAGCAACGGCGTCATTTTCTCACCGTGGATGCATGGAAACCGCTGTCCGTTCGACGACGCCAACTCAAGAGGCGTATTTTTCAATCTGGACATCACCACCAAGGGAAGCGACCTGATGAAATCTGTTATCGAGGGTGTGTGCATGCACATGCTGTGGCTGCTTCAGGCTACTGAGAAGACATTTAAGACCAACCCCGTCGTCAGATTTTCCGGCGGAAGCGCCATTTCTCCTTTCATATGCCAGGTCATGGCCGACGTTCTGGGAAGAGACGTTGAAACAATAGAAAACCCAAGGCAAGTAGGCGCAATGGGAGCCGCTGCCCTGATGGCTGTAAGCTTCGGCATGCTGGACGATATCAAAGACATAAAGAAAATCATCAAAGTCAGCGCGACTTATCATCCTAATCAAGAAAATCACGCGGTATATCAAAAACTACTGCCCGTATTTAAAGATCTTTATAAAAACAATAAGAAGGCGTTCGCCGCTCTCAACGGCGAAGGATAGAATTATTAAAGCATGGAATAGGTTAAAATCCGAGACAAACACAAACAGGAGGTAAATCAAATGAATGCAAGCTACGGCGTATCAAGATGGCCAGATGAAAAAGAAGTATTTGAAAAAATGGAAAGGCTGGTAAATCAGCCGCTTCGCCACATCAAGCCCGAAGCCATGTCAAAATACATGAAGTATTTTGAAGAAAAATGCAAAGGCTCAAAGGCCATGATCGAGCAGGCAAAAAAAGTAATTCCGGGAGGCGTCCAGCACAACCTGGCATTCAATTATCCGTTCCCGCTGGTAGTGGAAAAAGCCGAAGGAGCTTATCTATACGATATAGACGGAAACCGCTACGTCGATTATCTGCAGGCCGGAGGCCCTACTCTTTTAGGAAGCAATTATGAACCCGTAAACCGGAAAGTCTGGGAAGTAGTAAAAGAGTCAGGCCCCGTCACCGGACTTTTCCACCCTTATGAAATGAAGCTGGCGGAGAAAATCCGCGAATGTATGCCATGGGTAGAAATGTACAGATGTCTGGCCAGCGGCACAGAAGCCGATATGGTGGCCATCAGAATTGCCCGCACATATACAGGCAAGCAGAACATAATCAAGGTCGGCGGCGCATATCACGGCTGGAGCGATCAGCTGGTTTATTCGCTGCACATTCCTTATACTCAGACCTTTGAGGCGCACGGAATCCCTAAAGAAGCTTCCGCAAACACCAAAGAATTTTTCCCTGGAGATGTTGCAGGACTTCGCAAAGTCCTCGAGGAAAACGAGAAGAACGGCGGTACTGCAGCCGTTATCATCGAGCCGTTCGGCCCTGAAAGCGGCACACGTCCTGTTGCGATGGATTTCGCAGCAAAGGTGCGCGAGCTCTGTGACGAATTCAACGCTCTGCTCATCTTCGACGAAGTCGTCACCGCTTTCCGCGTTGGCCCTGGTGGAGCTCAGGGATTCTTCAACGTAAAACCTGATCTGACCGTATTCGGCAAGATAGTAGCCGGCGGATATCCTATGGCAGGAGGCGTAGGCGGCAGCGAGGAAATCATGTCCTGCATAGCAGCAGGTGTAAAGGCCGGAAAAAAGAAAGCTTATGTAGGCGGAACTCTCACAGCCAATCCGCTTTCATGTGCAGCCGGATATTTTGCCATCGACGAAATAATCAAGCAGGACGCCGCAAAAAAAGCAGGCGAAAACGGCGACAAACTGTGCGACGGCATACAAAAGCTTATCGACAAATACGAGCTGCCGTTCGTGACATGGAATACCGGCTCCATCGTCCACTTTGAAGTTTCAGGCGTAATGTACCTGAGCGTGACCGACCCTGACATCTTCAAGAAGATTCCTGAACGTCAGCAGTACATCGAAGAATTCGGCGCAGCTCTGACCGCCAACGGAGTCATCACTCTGGCAGGAAGCAGAATCTATACCAGCATGGCCGACAACGACGAGACCATCGCTCAGACTCTGGCCGCCTTTGAAGAAGTATTCTCAAATATTGAAAAATAACGCCGCATCGCCGCGCGGTACTGCGAACTCGCACCCCGAGGCAGGCAAAGTTCGCGGCACGCAACTACAAGGAGGTAAATTATGATTCGTAAATTAGACATGGAAAACTTGACTTACGCATTCCCGGAAGTAGCTTTTTCCGAGGATTATGTGATAGCTACTTATCAGGCCAAGGTACAGACCTCAAACATTGAAAAGCTGGCCATGGCCATTGCTGACGAGCAGACCACGGGAACATGGATCAAGGTAGGCGCCGATTCCATCGAAAAGACCAAGCGCTTCGGTTCAAAGCTGGTAGCTCTGTATGAAGTTCCTGATATCGGCTGCGACTACCAGTCAGACGAACCGCCTATGTACGTCATTCAGGTGGCTTATCCTATGGAAAACTTCTCCACAAGCATGTCAGCGATTCAGACGATTCTCTTCGGAAACATTTCCGCTTCCGGAATGATTCGCCTCATCGACGTTGCTTTCCCTAAGAAATTCATCGAAAAATTCCAGGGTCCTAAGTTCGGCGTAGAGGGAATGAGAGAAGTTCTCGGAGTAAAGGACAGACCTCTGCTCAATGCCATGATCAAGCCAAACATCGGCTGGACTCCTGACGAAGGCGCGGAACTGTTCTATCGTGCCTGCAAAGGCGGCGTAGACGTTATCAAGGACGACGAGCTCATGCTGGCCGACGGACCTTTCTGCCCGCTCGAAGAAAGAGTTTCCAAGTTTATGGCCATGGAAAAGAAAGTTTATGAAGAAACAGGCGAACACAGCCTTTATGCCGTAAACATTTCAGACAGCACAGGCAAAGTCAAGGAAAACGCTTACAGGGCTCTTGAAGCCGGCGGAAACTGTCTGATGGTGAACGTATACACCACAGGCCACGACACGCTGAAAATGCTGGCCGACGACCCTAACATCAACGTGCCTATCCTGGCTCACGTAAACTTTGCCGGAACCATGGCCGCTTCCACTTATACAGGAATCGCCGCTCCGCTTCTTGTCGGAAAGCTGACACGTCTGGCAGGCGGAGACTTCCAGATCAACGGACATCCTTTCGGCAAATTCCCTGTATCCCACAAAGTATTCTACCGCTGCTTCAAGTTCTTCACTCAGCCTTGGTGGAACATAAAGCCTATGATGTACGCTTGCTCAGGCGGTACTACTCAGATGGCTGTGGAAAAGATAGTCAAGGAAGTAGGAACCGACGTTATGCTGGCCGCAGGCGGCGGAGTTCACGGTCATCCGGACGGCAGCGAAGCCGGAGCCAAATCCATGCGTCAGGCCATTGACGCCGCAATGCAGGGAATCCCTGTTACCGAATACGCCAAGGATCACAAGGAACTGGCAAGAATGCTCGGCTTCCTGAATCCTGAACTCAAGAAGAACTTCGACTTGATGATGTAATTCCAATATTGCTGATGTAATTCAATATTACGCGCAAAAAGGCTGCCGGCTTTTGTCGGCAGCCGTAATTTTCAAAGAGAGGTAAACGAGTGTATCAGAATATAATTTTTATTGATTTTGACGGAACCATCACGACGGAAGATACCCTGACTGGCGCCATACTGCCCTTTGTGGACAAAGCGGAATTCATTGAATATGCCGGAAAACTTGAACGCGGCGAGATAACGCTGAGCCAGGTGGTTCGCTACGCTTATGACGGCAGGCCGGCCTCCTGGATCCCGGATATGCTTAAATATATCGACAGCGTAAAAATTCGTCCCGGGTTTGAGGAATTTCTGAATAAAATGAAAGAAAAAGCCATCCCCGTTGTCGTAATTTCCGGCGGTTTTCGTCAGTTCTCGGAAAGAAAGCTGGCTCCATACATGGATAAACTGACGGCTCTTCACGCCGTGGAAATGACGGTAGACGGCGATAAAATAAAGTTGATTTCTCAGCATGATGACGGCAACGAATTGCTGAAAAAGACCGATATAATGGCCAAATACGAATACAGTTATTCTATCGGCATAGGCGACAGCTTTACAGACAAGAACATGGCTCAGGCTGTGGACTGCTGCTTTGCCAGGGACGTACTGGCTCAGTATTTGAATAAGATAGGCAGAACTTATAAACCTTACGAGGATTTCTTCGATGTAATCAAGGGAATAGATGAGATTTTGTGATGCGCCGGCGTTCTGCTGCTATGGCATATTCGCCGCAGCTTTTATATTCGGGGAATTCAGGCAATTGGGGCAATTCAAAGGATTCGCAGAATTAGACTGAAAACTGTTGAAGCCAGTTCCCGATTTTGCTATATTTAGGTCAAAAGGAAACCGTCAAAAACGGCTGGCCTGTAGAGTTATGAATAACTGCCTAAGATTGCAGGCGCAAAGGCAGTTATTTTTTTATGTAAATGGTTATTCTGAATTTCCCGGAAGAAATGGTGATCCTTACCAGGCGTGCCGTCCACCGTTATTTTACGACTTTTTTCGTCACTCCGTTCCTGGTCGTGGGATCGCAATCCTAACCATATTTGCCTCTGACATTCTTTCTATCTTATCTCTGACATCCCGGGCAGAACACACTGCTCCTGCCTCCGATCACAATGCGGCGAAGCGTTTTGCCGCATACAGGACACGGCTCGTTTTCATGCCCGTAAACTTGCAGAAAAGGCGTATTTCTATAATCTTTACCCTTTGTTTCCAGGTATTCTTCAGGCGTTATCTGGTTTTTTTCAATAAAGTAAGCAAGCCGCTCTCTGATCGCTGCCGCGAGGCGCTCCCATTCTTCTTCCGTAAGACTGCATGCAGGCCGTACCGGATGAATCTTTGCCGTAAATAATATTTCATCCGAATAGATATTGCCGATTCCGGCCACAGCGTTCTGATCCAAAAGACATTCCTTGATGGCCCTTTTTCTTGCCTTTAGACGTTCTTTCAGATACCCAGCGGAAAAACCTTGTTCCAGCGGCTCTGCGCCTAATTTTTTGATACCGCTGTATATGTCCTCTTCGTCCTTTCCTATAAGCCACAGCCGGCCGAACCTGCGCGTGTCGGAAAACCGCAGTTCATTGCCGTCGTTCAGGTAAAATACCACATGAGTGTGTTTTTCTGCCTCAATTTCGGGAGCTGCAAGCAGCAAGCATCCTGTCATACGCAGATGAACGATTATTTGATCGCCGCTGTCCAGGAAAATCATCAAAAATTTTCCTCTGCGTTCCATACCGGAAATAGTCTGCCCTTTAATCTTTGAGCAAAATTCCTCTGCACCGGGATGGGATATAACTTCCGGGCGGTTTACTATTACGTTTTCTATCAAACGGCCTTTTATCTGCGGCCCTATGACTCTTTTTACGGTTTCAACTTCTGGCAGTTCCGGCATATTTTTTCTCCTTTCCAGCGCTTTTTTTGATTTTTTCGTGATAAAAATAATTTACTATAACCGGCGGCGCATCAAATGGCCTTTTAATGCTGTCGTCATTGGTCACGTAATCCAACCCTATCTCTTCTGCATAAGCCTTCAGTTCCATATCCATCATTTCCCAGTATCCATTGTCTCTTTTGCTGTAAATTTCATGGTAAAGCTGCTGCAGGTGAGGATATTTTTCATTTATGTATCTGATAATCCTGGTTTTGTAGCTGCCCCGCAGATTTAGATTTTCCAGCCAAATCAGATTGCACTGATCTTTAGCTCGCTCGATGATTTCTTTTACATCGGTAATGCCCGGAAAAAAGGGCGAAATAAAGCACGTTGTGCGTACTCCTGCATTATGGAAAATTTTCATCGCTTCCAGACGGCGCTCGATGGAGACGGCGCCATCCATATCCTGACGAAAGGACTCGTCCAGCGTGTTGACGGACCAAGATACGCGAGCATCCGGGAAAGTTTTTATCAAATCCAAATCCCGCAGCACCAGATCGCTTTTCGTAGCTATACTGATCTTCGCCCCGCTGCCCTGAAGCTGAGTGAGTAAAGCGCGCGTGCGCCGGTATGTTTCCTCCTGTGGCAAATAGGGATCGGTAACGGAGCCTATGAACAATTCTTTTCCGGCATACCTTTCAGGATTTTTGATTTCGGGCCAATTTTTCACGTCTAAAAATGTTCCCCATTCCTCCATATGGCCTGTAAATCGTTTCATAAAAGATGCATAGCAATATTTGCAGCCGTGAGTGCAGCCCACATAAGGGTTGACAGAATATTCGCACACAGGAAGATTGGATCTGCTTAAAATATTACTCACCTGGATTTGCTTGATAATCGGTTCAGACATCGCTGCCGCCCTCCTCATCTTTTATTTTTTCAAACTCATTTTTCATTAGGGCGGAAAACAAATCTGTAATCCGCACCAGCTCTGCTATATCACGGTCAGACAGTTCTGCCATTGCATCTATTTCCGCATTCGCGGCCGGGACTATGATCTTTCCCGCATATGTCTTTCCTTTTTCTGTAAGACGAATTATCTTATTGCGGCGGTCTGTTTCAGATTCCGTCAGTGTAACATATCTCTTTTCGAGAAATTTTTTAATTATGGCGCTTATGGTCTGCTTGGTCGCTGACAGGCGGCTGCAGATTTCGGACTGCATACAGCCGTCCTCGGCAAACCAAATTATATCCAGTACAAATAATTCTTTCGCCGTAAGATCGTGTTTTCTGGCATACATTTCATATGCAGCAAACTGAATGTCCCTCAGCATGCAGTACTTGTTTACAAAATTCCTGACGTCTTCGCGTTTCATGATGTTCTTCCTTCTGTTTCCAGGGCTTACGTGATTTTGGCGAACGTTTTCCGCAATTGGGCAGACGGCCAATAGTCCGATATTTGACTTTTATTATATCATATAATTTTTCTTTTTTCAATGGCTGAGGGCCGCAGTTTTCCGGCTGAATTGAATTGGCGGTTTTCTTACATGAAGCTTAACGCTGTCCTGCTCCACGCACTCCTTTATAAATCATGAAATAACTTTTTCCTTTATATAACCGTTTGTATATAGAGCTTTCCTCATGTCACAGCCATGAACCAGTCCAGACTCTGCCATGCTTCTTCTCTGAAGCACAAGCACGGTGTTCGAAAGCAGTCTTAAATCATAATTTTTATTTTTTATGAAAAAGATTTCTAAAATGAAAATTTTCTATTGAAATTTACTTTAAATTAGTGTATAGTAGGAATGTCGAAAGTTAATATGCGGATATGGCGGAATTGGCAGACGCGCACGGTTCAGGTCCGTGTGAAGGTTCCTTCATGAAGGTTCGAATCCTTTTATCCGCACCAGAAAGAAGAGCGTCTCCTGTAAAGGAGACGCTCTTCTTTTTTGTTGATATTCAAGAGGATTCGAACCTGAGGCCGTAGAGCGCCACGTGCTGAAGCACTGCGCTCCTGACATTGGACCTACCTATCGCTCATACTTCGCGAGGTTAGGTCTCAAAGGGCGCGAGCGTAAAGGCAGAAGCTCCGGTGGAGCTTCCGGTAGCGAGCGGTCTGAAGGCGGTCTTGAGGCCGCCGAGGACGTAGGCTGCGAGTGAAGCGAAGCAGGCGGTCGAATTCTTTTATCCGCACCAGAAAATTGAAATTTCAACGATTAAGGCACCTAACGAAGTCGCCTTTTTCGTGCGAAAGACTACCACACACGGCGCAAACCGTGTGGGTTAAATCGGGTATTGTAAGATATTTTATGAAAAGATCTCGGTTGAAATATTCCGGTTTTTATAATTCAATGTACTTCAAAATAGGAGCGGAAGACTAAATAATCAATAGCATTTACATCTAAAAGATGATACAATATAACTGTCAAGATGACAAGCTCATAAAAGCGGTTAGCCTTCCGAGATTCAAAAGGGATTTTGGATTTTAAGGAAGGTGGTAAATATGATAAGAATTACTATTACATTTAAGAAAATTCGTATCACGATTTACATAAAAAAATAACCGCTCTGCTTGCAACTTAAGCGGTTATTTTTTAACCCTACAGGTTAGCCGTTTTTAGCGGCTTCCTCTTGACCTAAATATATCACAACATGATATAAAATACAATATCTGAAATCAAAAACCTTTCGATGATTTGCGATGCGCCTCACATGTAGGCCCATTCAAAATCTTATAATTTTCGCCGCATGACATCACTATTAGCAACGACCAAAGTTCAAAAGCGTCATTGATTATAACTATCCGCCTCAGACCGCTCCCCCCAGTCATCTGACTCATGCCATCCGCCTCAGACCGCTCCCAAACTTCAATATCCATGCCATACAGCGGCTCACTCTCAGTCTGTCTTTACATTGCCCCTTGCAGCTGAGCCAAACTTTATCATCTCAGCTCAGGAAGCGGAACTCTTCCCGGAAATATGTCCATTATATTCCATATACCGACGCCTGCAAGGCCGTATTCATATACCAGGGCAATTCGTTCAGACCAGCTTTTTTCATTTTCAAACCAGACTATGCGGTCTCTGCCCTGCGAATCTCTATACTCAAAAAATGGTGCTCTTGCCGTTTCATCAAAGATTACCTGCGCGCCATACTGCCTGGCTCTTTTTGCGGCCTGCCTGGTCAGTAAAGTTTCTGCCCGTTGTCCTTGTTTAAACGGCAATATCCAGTCATATCCATAATTATTAAGCCCGAGCAAAATCTTTTCCGCAGGGATTCTCGTCAATGCATATTCCACCACTTGGCGGACATTTTTCATCGGAGAAACGGCCATAGGCTCTCCGTACGCATAGCCCCATTCATAAGTCATCAGAAGACAGTAGTCCGCGGCCTGCCCCATTCCTTCGTAGTCGTGACCCTCATATATCTGCCCCGGCTGGTCATCGCTGGTCTTGGGGGCCAGAGCAACTGTGGTCAAATATCCCCACGGAGCAAGTCTTCTTCTCGTTTCGCGCACGAGATCCACGTAATCGTCTGCATATTCCCCGGATATGTATTCAAAATCAAAGTCTACGCCGCCCAGACCTTTTCTTTCTATAGTCAAACAAATATTATTTATGAGATTTTCCCGTGCCTGTCTGTTCGTAAAAACGCTTACAGCCGGGCCTTCGTTGAACATCCCTTCTTCGTCCATTGAAGTTATGACCATCATGGGCCTTACACCCTCGTCGTCAGCTTCTTCTATTATCCTTTCATCGTCGAGATTGGTCAGGCTGCCGTCTTCTTTAAGGCCATAGCTGAAATTGGACACCCATGTCAGCCGTTCCAGCCACCAATCAAGAGTTTCTTCACCTATGGATGGGTACGTATACCCGTTTACTATCATCATATACACCTCCCTTTTAGTATAAAATATGCTGCGGAGGCGTCATGCAATCCCTTTTTATAATAAATTGCAGAAAATAATTAAAAAATGATATAATTATATTGATTTTTACAGCCAATAATATCATAAAGCTTTAAAATACAGCTGCACAGGAAACGCAGAAGAAATGCGGAGGTAATCATGAACAAACTCAACGCAAGAGTCTTTCAGAATGTCATCAAGCTGGGCATACGCCATATGCCTCTCAAAATGCCTGAAGTTATCGAGGGAGACGGCTGCGTCGTCAAACTGCCGTCCGCGATAAAGGCCCGGGGACACAAAAAAGTTCTCATCGTGACTGGAAGCAAAGTTTCGCGCGCGGCTCTCTTCAGCGACATGCTCAAAGCTATGGAAAATATCGGGCTGGATTACGTCATATACGACGGAATTCATCCCAACCCTACTGATACAGAGGTATTTGATGGATTGAGAATTTTTGAGGAAAACGGATGCGAAGCCTTGGTTGCTTTTGGCGGAGGTTCTCCGATGGATTGCTGCAAAGGCATAGCCGCCGTTTCGACAAGAAAAGGAAAAACGATAAGACAGCTCAGCGGCCTCTTAAAAGTAGGAAAAGGAGCGCCTGAAATATTCGCGGTGCCCACGACGGCGGGCACCGGCTCGGAAACCACCATTGCCGCCGTCATCACTGACGAGGCGACAAGCCAAAAAGTTTCGATAAGCGACCCGAGGCTGATTCCCAAAATCGCAGTCCTCGACAGCCTCCTCACCGAAACTATGTCCCCCGAGCTTACTGCAGCGACAGGAATGGACGCTCTGACTCATGCAGTCGAAGCCTATACCAATCAAACCTACAATACAAAAGCAGAAAATCAGGCGGCTGAAGATGCAGTCTTTCTCATATATCATTATTTATACAGAGCTTACACTGACGGCCATGACAAGGAAGCCCGCCGGGCTATGCAAAAAGCGGCTTTCTATGCTGGCCGGGCTTTCACCAGGGGCTGCGTCGGCTATGTTCACGCTGTCGGCCACACTCTCAGCGGCCTTTACGGTCTTTCTCACGGACTTGCCATGGCAGTAATTCTTCCCCACGTAATACGCCAGTTCGGTCCTGCCGTACACGAACGACTTGCCCGGCTGTCGGAAGTATGCGGCATGGAGGCAAACAGCTGCGGCGAAAGCCGAACAGAGAAAGCAAACAGCGATGCCGAAAAAGCAGAAAAATTTATAAGCTGGATAGAATCAATGAACAATAAGATGGGCATCCCCTCTGGTTTCAGCGTTATAAAAGACGAGGATATCCCGCAAATCATACGCTGGGCAGAAGAAGAGGCCAACCCTCTCTATCCGACGCCTGTCTTCTGGAATTCTGAGGATTTCAGGAAGTTGGTGGAAAGGATAAGGATGCTATAAAAATAAGAGCGCTAACTGACGCTCTTATTTTATTATAAATGATATTTTTATGTTTCTTCGCAGTATTTTAAAGCGCACAGCGCGTATATTTCCGCTGCTTTAAACGCCTCGGAAATATCTATGTACTCATCGACCGAATGAGCCACAGCAAGGGCACCCGGTCCGAGAACCACGCATTTTGAATTCGTTCCGTCACAGATAAACCCCGCGTCCGTCCATGCCGGGAAAGGCTCAGTCTTTACCGTTACACCGTTTTCTTCGCAGGACTCCTTTATCGCAATCATCAACGGATCGCTTTCATCAGTGACAAACGGTATGTGCGGCAGGATTCCGGTTCCCTCGAACACGTCTCTTACAGTGCAGTTAAAACGGGGATCCTCTTCGTGAAGTTCCCTGCCTATGGCTTCGAGTTCCTCATAAACCTGTTTTATGGTCTCAGTCGGCACCATACGCCTGTCAAGAGTGATGACGCACTTGTCGGGCACGGTACTCGGCTGATCGCCTCCTGATATCGTACCGATATTTATGGTCGGATCGCCGAGAACAGGATACGTACGAGATTCCAGTACAGGAACATATTCTTTGTATATTTTATTTATGAAACGGGCGGCCATTTCGATGGCGTTTATGCCCTCTTTCTGACGGCCTCCGTGAACTTTCTTCCCCTCAAAGGCCACCTCTATCCACTCGAGCCCCTTATGTCCCGGAGCTACAGCGAGGGAAGTCGGTTCTCCGACTATGACGCCGTCGGCTGCAGGGCCGTTTTTTATCAGGTATGCCGTTCCGATTCCTTTTTCTTCCTCGTCAGCTACTCCCACAAAATGCAAATCACCTCTGAGCTGGACTCCGCTCCGTTTAAAAGCTGCCATGGCAGCCATCATAGAGGCGAGAGGGCCTTTCATATCGCACGCTCCTCTGCCGAATATTCTGCCATCTTCGATGCGTCCGGAAAAAGGTTCTTCCATGTCGTATGCAGGAACGGTGTCCATGTGGCCTGTGAGCATGAGAGATTTTCCGCCGCCGCTTCCTTTGAGCACAGCGCTCACATTGTATCTGCCTTCGGCTATCTCCGTAACAGTGCAAGGTATGCCTTCTTTATCAAAGAAATCCTTTATATAAAAAGCGATTTCTTTTTCCTGTTCTTCCATGAACGAATAGCTGGGGATTTTGATCATATCGGCTATGAGGCTCGCTATGTCTATTTTTTCTATTTCTCTCCTTATTCTTTCCATTTCGAATTCCTTTCCATGTTGTCACAGGTTCATTATTATATTTGTATCAAATATAATAACATTATTTTAATAAATTTAAAAGGACGTACAACTATTATGCTCACTAATTTATACGTCCTTTCAATTCATATCAGCTTACTGCTTTTATAATCGACTCAACTGTCATGATTATGGATTTGTCCACCGCTTCCTGCGTGTTGTAGGCAATATGCGGCGTTGCAATCACATTTTCAAGTCCGGCAAGAGCCATATCTGCCTCCCTGGGAGGCTCACTGTCGTAAACGTCTATTGCCGCTGCTGCCGGCTTTCCCTTTTTCAGCGCCTCGGCCAGATCTTTCGTATTTACCAGTTCTGCTCTGGCGACATTGACCAGAAGTGCTCCGTCTTTCATAATGTTGAAATACCCGGTGTCTATCGTCCTTTCATTTTCCGGCGTAACTTTCATGTGCAGAGTTACTATATCTGACTTTTCAAACAGTTCTTTCATAGACACATATTTTACATTATATTTTTCTTTCAAATAGTCGCTTTCAAATATGTCGCAGGCGATCACTTCCGCCCCTAAAGCGATAAATTTTTCTGCTGTCAGGCGGCCTATGTTTCCTGTTCCCACTACGCCTACGGTACAGCCAGCGATTTCTTTTCCCATGAGCCCCTCTATGGACCATCTTTTTTCTTTTAGAACGCTGTTTGCCATAGTCAGCTTTTTTGACAGAGCCATCGCCATTGACACTGCAAATTCTGCGACTGCATTGCTACCATAGCCGTCTATGTTGAGAACTTTAATACCTTTTTTTTCCGCGTATTTTACATCTACAAAGTTCCATACGCCTGTTCCTATGAATTGCAAAACTTTAAGCTTCGGAAGCTTATCAAGCATTTCATTGGTGAACTGCATGAGGCCGAAAGCTATGACGTCAGCGTCCCCTGCGCGTTCTACCACTTCGTCAACCGAAGTCGGCAGACCCTCATATACGGAAACCTCGCCAATAGCCTCAAGCGCCCCCAGCAATTCCGGCTTATCAATGTAAATGCCCGCGTCTATCAAACATATCTTCATACTTTCCTCCATAATAAACTATCTTAAAAATTCAGCCCATACTCGTATAGTACTTTAGGGAATTATCAAGTATCTGGCTATCTGCCATTGGGTATACTGCAACCTTTTTTTCCCTGCCGTCATCGAGCAGCACGAGGACATCTCTCCATCGACTGCAATATTTTGCTCCTTTTGACTCATCGATAAACCAGGAATCTCTCATGCCTTTCACAGTATATTGTGAAAACACAATCATCTCATCCATTTTCTCTGACGGCTCATAAAGCCCCGCATACAGAACGCCGCCGGGAGCTGTGTGCCCCCATTTATCATAAAGATAATGAACGCATACACCGTAAGGCGAATTAGCCGCAAGCACATAGCTTCCTCCTTGTTTTAGAGATTCTATCGTTTCAGGAGTATACGCACAGCCCGCTTCCAAGGGTTTGAAATAACTGTTGGATATCACTATGTCGCAGTCAGGTACAAATTCAGCCATGTAATGACGTGAAGCGAAAAGTCTTGCCTCTTTAGCCTCCTCTTCAAAATCACCGCAATATAACTCTGCCATTTCAGCTTTTCCGTTTAAAATCACATCTATTTTATAGTCCAGTCCCATCATCCTGGCCGCCTGTTCAGCGTCTTCCCTGATGAGAGTCTTCCGATTACCCATATTGAATTCTTTGGGAGAAGTAAACTTGTGATTTTCTACTATCGTCTTGATAGAAGCGATACCTGGCAGGATAGACTTGGCTCCGCCACTGAATCCATAAAAGCTGTGGGGCATCATTGTTCCAATTGCAATCTTATATTCTGCCCGCATTACGTCGCTGTTTATCTCTATAGGAATCCCATTATCGGTGACGCCTAAGAAATCATGGTTATAAAAGGCGTTATGGTTATAAACCTCATATTCTTCTACGATTTTTTCCCCTAATTTTCTGATAAAATCCTCTCGATACATCGTCCCGTGAGCTCCCAATGCAGCTATGAACCATATATTGTTTTTTGGTACTCCTGCCTCGCTCAGCTGGGAAAGCACTGTCTCCGCAATTTCTCTGCAAGGGGTGGGTCTCGTTATATCGTCGATGATTATCACCGCGCTCTTTTTTCCTCTGGCGCCTCTGCAAATTGGTTCTGCCCCTATAGGGCTGTTTATTCTGCTCAAAATCTGCTCACGCGTAAGTGCCGGCGCGCGGAATCCTTTTATTTGTGAAATATGCACTTCCCAGTGTTCCGGCATCTCAAGTGAAATAGCTTCATTCCCATAAAGCACATTAGACGGTAGTTTATAAATCATGATTCTACCTTTTTATCTTTAAAGAATACAGAGCCGAGAACCAGCACGGCGACGGAAGAAATCAAGCCAAGAACGATCGGGTCTCCCAAGAATACATCATAGCCTCTGGTCGCGAAAAGATATATCGGGACTAGGCAGCCTGTTATCATTCCCGCTATGACTCCAACTCTCGAAGCTTTATCCTTAAACCAAAGAGCTGCCACAAGCGCCGGCATTGTTACCGCTCCAAGCACGGAAAAGATCACGTTCAGCGCTCCTAAAATAGACGAAATATAAATAGCTATGATAACAGTGGCCGCTCCGAACCCCAGCACAGCAATTCTCTGCACTCTGTTTTCGTCTTTATCACTGACTTCTTTCTTTATTGTGCCTAAGATATCATAAGTAAGATGCGTCGTACCAAGTACGAGGAAAGAGTCAAAGGTTGACATTATTGCCGCCAGCAGCGCGGCTATGGTCATACCTTTAATCACCGGTGGAAAAGAATTCAGCACATAAGCAGAAATCGCTGCGTCCGGATTTGCCAAATCAGGAAGTATGACGGCGATAGATCCTCCTAAAAGCAGCAGGCATATAATGATCACAACTGACATGGCTCCCGAAATAGCAAATGCTTTTCTAGCTGACTTGGTATTTCTTGCCGCCAACGCTCTCTGTGGAAGCGTAGGGTCTCCCGGAGTAGCCAGAAAATATGAAATTGCCAGTCCTAAAAATGCCGGAGTAAATACAGGCGTAGTCATCGAACCGCCTTTCGCCTCTATAGCAGCTGAGATATTTTCCAGGCCGCCTGCCTGTGAAACGCCTAAAATAGATCCCAGGATAAAGATGAATCCTACTATTATAAAATATTGAACTACATCAGTCCATACTACGGCGTAAAAGCCACCGAAGAATGTATATGCTATAGCTATGCAGGTTGCCAATATCGTAAGAGTGACATCAGACATCGCCAGACTGTCACCGAAGATGGTAATTATGACTGTCCGCAAACCTGCTACAGTTAAGGACAAAATACCTATTGTGTACAGAACTACAACTATTGCTGCGACCATTCTTGCGTTTTTGCCAAAGGCTTTTCCTATGATCTCAGCAAATGTCATAGAATCAGTCTCTCTTATCTTGTGAGCGCATATGGCAATGGCAAACATACCTACTGCCATTCCACCATACTGCCACACGATACTTCCTGCGATACCATTGTTATAGACATTGGAAATCATTCCTATGACCATTCCGCTTCCCATCATGGTAGCCATAATGGTTCCGACCAGCGAAACAGTACCGAACCGTCTTCCCCCGAGGATAAAATCCTCTTTTGTTTTGATTTTTGTATTGGCGTAAATCCCCACGCCCACCATCGCTAGCATGTAAACAACTATAATGATAATATCTACGGCTCCCATTTTGCGCCTCCTATTATTACATTTGCATCATGGAGTAATAGCTGATTAACAATAAGGGTTATTTAAAAATATTCATTTGTTCAATCCTGTCAAAGGCTTCTTTCAAGACTTCAATTCCTACCGTAGCCGCTATCCTGATAAAACCCTCTCCTGCTTCGCCGAAGCCTGAACCAGGAAGTACCAGTATATGAGCTTCATCCAGAATCTTTTCCCAGATTTCTTCCGATGTATAGCCTGTATCCTTGATATTGATAAATACGTAGAAAGTTCCTTCTGGTTTGTTGCAGGACATGTTTTTGATGTTTTGTGCTCTCTCATATATATACATGGCGCGTTTATAATACTCATCATATAATCCTGTCTGAATTTCCTTGCGATGCTCAATAGCATAGATGCCTCCACGCTGTGACATGGAATTTACAGTGAATGCCACGGCCTCGTTGACTCTGCGCATGGTGGCGATCAATTCTTCCCGCGCTATTATATGGCCAAGTCTCAGGCCTGTCATGGAAAAATCCTTGGAATATGTATATATGGTTATAACTCTATCTGGGTTTCCCTCATAAGCGCATATCGGCTTTTTGTTTTCTGTATAATTCAATGCCTGATATATGTCGTCGGCTATTACGAGAAAATCATATTTTTCAGCCAAAGCAAGAACACCTTTGATATTTCCCTCGCTGTAAACCTTGCCGCTTGGATTGCACGGCGAATTGATGATAATTGCCTTGGTTCTGCTGGTGATCAGCTTTTCAAGTTCATCAAGCCTGATATCAAAATTGTCTTCGCTTCTCGTGTTATATACCACCAGTTTGCCTTTGGGCATTTCGATCTGAGGCTTATAGTAAATGTAATACGGAGCCACCGCAATAACTTCATCACCCTCGTCCAAAATGGCTTCCATGGTCAAATACATGGCGTGGGTTCCTCCTGCAGTGATTATGATCTCGTCTTCTTTGAAATCATAATCGTAATCTTCCTTGTAAGCTTTCATGGTGGCTCTCCTCAAGTCCTCATCTCCAAGGAATTCCGTATAGCGGGTATGTCCCTCAAGACCGGCTCTGTAAATGGCTTCAATAATTCCTTTGTCTGCCGGATAATCAGGATCACCTATGCTGAGATCGATTACATCATCGTACCTCTTTACCATTTCGTTAGTCTTGCTCAAAGAAGCTTCTTCAAACTCCCAGTGGCGTTTTGCGATATAAGGACTTTTCATTTTTCTACCTCTTTAAAAAAATCTTAAAATCTCAGTGACATGCAGCTCAATCCACCGTCAAGTTTTCTGAATTCAGAAGTATCGCAAAGTATAACTTCGTATCCGGCTTCTTCAACCAGCTTGGCAACTCCAGGATATCCCTCAGGTACTATCACTTTTCCGTTCATCCAGATGCAGTTGGCCGCGTACTCCTCTCCCTCCGGTATGATGATTTTTTTGTATTTAGCAAAATCAGGTTTATCTATGAATTCGCCTGACACAAGCATTATACCGTTTTCAATATAATTTACACCGGTCTTAAGATGAAGAACTTCTTCAAGAGGAACCTGCGAGCAAGTCATTCCATACTTAGCCAAAATCTCGCCGAATTGCCTTATTCCCTCTTCATTAGTTCTAGCAGAAAGACCTACATAAAAATGGTCTCCTACCATCATTACATCACCGCCGTCCAAATGTCCAGGATCAGTAATAAAATGAATCTTGTCTTCGCTGTAAAATTTCTTTATTGCAGGAAGAATTTCTTTTTTTTCACCGTTCCTTGAAGCTGCTCCAGGATTGGCGATGATCGCGCACGCTCTTGTAACTACTGCCGGGTCTTCTACAAACACTGAATCAGGATACTGTTCCAGAGGTTCCAGAACTTCTACATCCACTCCTGTCTGTTTCAAGCATTCTATATAGTGGGCATGCTGCCTACACGCCAACTCGTAGTCAGGCTTGCCGGGATACAGGCCGCTGGTGATACCGTCAACAAGTGCTTTACAAGGTTTTCTTACGATACAATGCTTAAACATAACTAATGACCTCCTCAAAATGTTTTATTGTATACTAACATACGTTTTAGTATATTATAATACAATATTAAATTATGTCAATGGTATACTAATAATATTTTTTGTATACATAAAAACATTTCGCATAATTGACAAATTTTCCGTAAATGTATATAATTCTAGCATAGAGAAAGGGAATTAAGTGAATGAACAAACATACATCATCTCTGAAAGATTATGCCTACAAATATATTCTAGATAAAATAAGCGACGGAAATATTGCCCCTGGAGAAAAGCTGAACGAGCACAATATAAGCACCGAGCTCGACGTGAGCCGTACTCCTGTAAGAGAAGCTCTTATACAGCTTGAACATGATGGTCTGCTTGAAAAATCGCCTAAACGCGGTTATGTGATCAAGACACTCACGCTGAAAGAGGCCAGAGACGCCTATCTGATCTTAGGTGCACTCGACGGTTTTGCGGCTTATTTGACTTGTGGCAAACTGACAGAGAAAGAAATAAACAATATGCGTTTTCATATAGGTGCAATGGATCTGGCTATAGAAAGCAATAATGTGGATATGTACTTCACTCAGGAAGAACAATTCCACATGACTTATATTGACCTGTGCGATAATGAAGAGATGAGCGCGATGATCACACGGCTTCGAGCTAAATTTTTAAGAAAGATGTATAAGATGAGTTTCGGCAAGGATTATATAAATGTCCTGAAAGAAAGCAATGATGAGCATCGTGAAATCCTGAAATATTTCGAAGAAAAAGACGCACGAGGAGCTCAGGAATATATTCAGAACGTTCACTGGGATCCTAAACACTCGCGTAATGACGTAACCAAAAAGAGAGCTTAAAACTGCGGGCGCTTTTCAGCGCCCTTTTTAAAGCTCTCTTTTCTTATGCTATCTCGCCTTCTTCTATGTAACCTTCATCGACCATGCAGTCAACCACCTGTTGGCGGCGCTGTTCGGCCAGGTCAGGATTAACGTTCAGATCATAGACTGACGGAGCGTTTGGAATTCCTGCCAGCATTGTCGCTTCGTAGTCCGAAAGCTGCGACGGCGTCTTGCCGAAATATCCCAGGCTGGCGTCGTATATATTATAGTATCCTGAGCCGAAGTATATGGTATTCACATATAACTCGAGGATTTCATCTTTGTCATATTCCTTCTCTATTTCAAAGGCAACCAGTACCTCCGCTACTTTGCGCGTAAGTTTTTTATTCTGCTCAAAATACATGTTCCGGGCCAGCTGCTGTGTTATCGTGCTGCCGCCCTGCTCCAGCTCGCCGGCCTTTATGTTATGCAGCAGAGCTCTTCCCGTAGATATTATGTCAAATCCGCCGTGCTTTCTGAAGCGTCTGTCCTCCCCTGCTATGACGGCATTTATGTACGTATCGCTTAATTCCCCATACTCGGTATAATGATCCTGGCTGCGGATTTCTTCCACTTTTTCCGCGACAGGGACGGCGTCGGTGACTTCCTTATACATCTTATAGCCCCCGTATACCACATACCCTGCTGCCAAGACAGCTACTGCCAGCAGTAACGTCAATAATCTCTTTACAAATTTCATCCTTATCCCCTGTTTCTATCTGTTTGCTGCTCCCTGAAAAATGTTTTCCCCTTCGTCTATTACGAATTGTTTCAGCTTTCTGACATGTTCCCCTGCGGCGTCTTTGGCTTTCTCAAAGTTTCCGCTCAATATAGCTTTTTCTATTTCCCTGTGTTCCATAGGCATGCGCTCATATCTGGAAAAATCATCGTAATAGAGATATCTGAAACGCAGGGCCATTTCCTGAACTTGTGAAAACAGCTGGATCAAAGTCTTGTTTCCGCTGCAGTTAACTATCAGCTGATGGAATTTTTCATCACATCTTATTATCTCCTCGGTCTTCTCTGACTCGACAGCCTCTTTATATTCCAGCGTGGCTTTTTTGATGAGTTCTTTTTCTTCTTCGTTCACTTTCTGCGCCGCCATAGCTGTCGCCATAGCTTCCAGTGCTTCGCGCACCTCAAGAACGCCCACCATATCTTTGATGGAAACGTCTGAAGCGTACGCCCCTTTTCGCGGCTCGATCGTAACCAGGCCCTCCTTCTCAAGCTTCCGGATTGCCTCTCTTACCGGAGTCCTGCTGACGCCCATCTCTTCCGCCAGTTCAATCTCCATCATTCTTGTTCCGGGGGCGATTTCTCCCACAAGGATTTCTCTTTTCAGTTCTTCATAAACTATTTCCCGCAATGGTCTGTGATTTTGCAGATCGAAATTTATCATCTTTCTCCTCCATCTCCTGTAACCTATCTTACAGAGTCTTTGCCCAATAAGCTTCGTAACCTTTTCCTCTCATATACCCACAGGCCTCCTTGGCCTCTTCGGTGTTTGAAAACAGCCCGAAAACCGTAGGACCGCTGCCGGTCATAAGTACTTTTTCCGCAGCAGTTTCCTTTTCAATTTCTCTTTTTATATTTCTAACTTCTTCATACTTGTCAAGAGTGTAGACTTCAAGCACGTTTATCATCTGCTCGTAAATAGCTTTCACGTCTCCGTTTCTGAGCGAGTCGGTCAGTTTGCTTGTATCCGGCCTCTCACTTATAACACAGCCGTCTATGCCTTGATACACTTCTTTGGTCGAAACTCCGAAAGCCGGTTTGACCAGTAATAGCGCACGTTTGAATCTGCTCTTGACTGCGGTAAGTTCGGCTCCTGTGCCTTCCCCCAGAGCACAGCCGTATTTGCTGTTTTGTGTAAGCACGCAAAACGGTACGTCAGCTCCCAGTCCGGCTCCCAGCCTGCAGAGAGCTCTCGTGCTCAGCTTGACGCCCCAAAGTTTGTTGAGGGCTGTGAGCACCGCCGCTCCGTTGCCGCTGCCGCCAGCCAGTCCTGCTGATACCGGTATATGCTTATCAAGGTATATTTCTATTTTGCCGCCGCCGATTTTTTCCGAAAATTTTTCAGCCATCAAAGCGGCCGCCTTATACGCTATGTTCCTTTCGTCTTTCGGCAGAAAAATCTTGTTGCTGTCAAGACTTATCTCTATGGAGCGGCTTTCTGCCGGCGTCCATTTTACCGAAACAGTGTCACAGAGAGATATCTTCTGCATCACCGTTTCTACCGAATGATATCCGTCGTCTCTTACGCCGCTGATATTCAGGGATAGGTTGATTTTGCCGTAAGATTTTATGATTTCTTCTGCCATTTTCCCACCTTAGCGAAAAATGAGAGGTGAGCCTCTCATTTTTCTATTTAACTGCTGTTTATTTCTTTTTCTTCTTAGCAGCAGCCTTTCTCTTTGCCGCCTTGGCTCTTTCTTCTTCGGCGGCAGCGCGCTTGGCTGCTACGTATCTGCTTCCCGCTTCTGAGGCGGAATGTCTTGCTTTTACTCTATAGTTATCGTTTTCTTCCTCTTCGTCCTCTTCCATCTCAGCTGCCCTCTTGGCGGCTTTTTCCGCCTCCTTGGCTTTTCGTTTCTGGTCTTTTTCTACTATCTCTTCAACGGATTTGCCCGTCTTTTTAGCTTCTTTGTATGGATTTACTTTATCCTGTTTCTTTCTTTCTTCTTCAACGGTTTTCTTGGCGGCTCTCGATGTGGCGACTATCATGCCTCCGAACATGATGACCATCATTCCCATACTTATCAGCATATTGGTCTTCTGGTTGAGGGTCGTAAAGGATATCTCCATATCCTCGCCGAGCTGCTTGCCATTGTCATCTACCAGGTCTCCGGAGATTTTCAGCGTATATTCGCTGTTGCTCTCAACGGTTACTTTTTCATCTGAGTTCATATCCAGAAGAACGAGGACTACTCCTTTTTCCTTGGAGTTATATATTACTCTTGTCGGAAGTTCCTTGCCCTTGCTGTCATAAAGCTGAAATATATCTTTATTGGTCTTTCCTGCTTTTTCCTCTGACATGTCTCCGTCGAAGTAGAGCTTAACTCCCAGGTTTTCTATGGATGCGCCTGTGGAGCCGTCTTTAGGATATGAGTCGCTCAGCTCGAGCTTACCGCTGTCAGCAAAGCAGACAGAAGCTGATAATGTTACTAAAAGTGCTGCTAAAGTAAGGATAGCACCAATTTTTTTCATTGTTCTGTGTCCTCCGGTTTCTGTTCTTTTGTTTTCCTAAGGGCTCTGAAAAAATCTTTCAGGATTTTGCTGCATTCTTCCTGCATCAGCCCTGTCTGTATATTTACTCTGTGATTGAGTCGTTCTTCCTGGGGAATATTGAACACAGACCCGCACGCTCCTGCCTTCGGATCCATCGTTCCTATATAAAGATTCTCTATTCTGGCCCAGACTATGGCTCCGGCGCACATGGCGCACGGCTCAGCTGTCACATACATGTCGCAGCCTGACAGTCTCCACCCTCCGAGAAATGAAGCTGCCTGTCTTATGGCAATCATCTCCGCGTGAGCTGTGGGATCCTTTGCGGATTCGGTCAGGTTATGGCCTCTTCCTATCACGGCGCCGTCTTTTACCACTACGGCTCCTATGGGAACTTCGCCCAGTTCACCTGCTTTTTTGGCTTCTTCTAGAGCTTCCAACATAAACTTTTCCATATACCTTTTAATATTAACACATTCTTTTCATGAGTTCAACTGCATTTTGCATACAAGGTGCAAGATTCAAGGAGTTTATTGCATAGGAGAATGCACCGCAGAGGCTGCTCTGAAGTATTAAAAGAAGGCATTAACGGTAAAATCCGTTAATGCCTCCCTCATATTTATATCAGTCTCGCTTTAGGTTATCGCGTCGAATATTCGGCTGTATTTTCTGTCCTCCGAGGCTCTCTCCTTAGGCCGGATTTTCCCCAGAGCTGCTTCCGCTTGCACCTCCGCTTTCAGCTGCGGCTTCACGCTGCAAGTCCTCTAGCTTGGTGCTCTTGCCCACAAGTCTGACAAATACCGCTATGACGGCTATGCCTACAGGAATAATGATTATAGGAGATACTCCGGCCGCCGCAGGGATAAATCCTATCGCACCGGCTACGACTGCGGCGACGATGGCATAAGGTATCTGCGTTCTGGCATGATCCATCAGGTCTGCGGCCGAGCCCATGGACGACATGATCGTCGTGTCGGAAATAGGCGAGCAGTGGTCTCCGAAGATTGAGCCGCAGGTGCAGGCCGCGATGGTGACTACACACAGTTCTCCCATTTCGCCTCCTGTTACTCCCCAGGCAAGAGGGAAAGCTATAGGGATCATGATGGCCGTCGTTCCGTAGGAAGTACCTGTGGCAAATGCTACGAGGCAGGATACCAGGAACAATACTACAGGAATGAGGATTCCAGGGATAGCGTCGCCTACGACATGAGAGATATAGTTTCCTGTTCCCAAGTTATCCATCACTGTGCCCGAAGCCCAGGCCAGCACCAGTATGGTATCGGTGAGAAGCAGTTCTTTGCAGCCGCCCAGCCACACGTCGATACATTCTTTCAGCGACATTATTCTCTGTGCCACCGCCATTATTATGGAAAGAATCGACGTGAATATGACGGAATACAAAATACTGGTAGCTGCGTCAGCGTTGCCGAGAGCATTCTGTATGCCTGTGAAATTAAACGGCTCGTCTACTCCGCCGCCTGTGTACCACAGAGCCAGAATAGTTACTACTGTGAATACCACGATAGGAACTACTGCGTTGCACATGCGAAGAGGCGCTCCCTCCTTCACGTTCATGGCGTCCAGTTCCTTGCTCATCATAGGCTTGGCGTTGTCTTCATAAAGTTTTCCCTGAAGACGCGCGCGCTTTTCAGCTCTGTACATAGGACCGTAGTCTCTCTGCATGAGTATTACTATCAGCACCATGAAGATGGCGAAGATGTTGTAAAATCTGTAAGGTAAGGTTTGAATGAACGTTCCGTAAGCATTGCCGTCATATCCTACCGATGAAAAGGCTATGGCTATCATGCCTATCTCGTAAGCCGTCCACGATGAAATCGGTGCAAGGTCAGTTACAGGGCCGGCGGTGGAGTCGATTACGTAAGAAAGCTTTTCTCTTGAGATCCTTTCCCTGTCGGTGGCAGGTCTCATTGTAGGTCCTACGACTAGGGAGTTGGCGTAATCCTCGAAAAAGATTATCAGACCCATTATCCAGGTGATAAGCAATGAGTTTTTAGCGTTCTTTGCCTTTTTCGACATGGCTATGGCCATGGCCTGCATTCCGCCCATCTTGCTCATTATGGCTATGAGGCCGCCGACGGCGAGGATGAATACGAGAAGCGTGGCGTTCCAGCTGTCGGTGACAGTGCCGACTATGTATGTGTCGCAAGTCCTTAAAAAGGCTGTAAAGACGTTTCCTCCGTCGAGGATGATCGCTCCTACAAATATAGCTGTCGCCAGGGATAAAACTACTTGCTTAGTTATAAAAGACAAAACTATAGCTAGAAAAGGTGTTGCCAGAGAAAGAAGTCCGAAATGAGCGGAAGCTTCTTCTCCCGTTTCGCTTTCTGCGAAGACGATGTTTGTCGCAATGATGGTAATCGCTACCAGTAAGGCTGCAATGAACCATCTGCGCGTTGATATTTTCTTAGTCATTTTCTTTTCCCTCCATTAAAGGAATAAATGTTGTTTTCAGCGGTCCATCGCCGCGCTTGTCAGCTGGAGCACGTCAAGAGGCACGCATACAGCGTCGAATACCATGTTGCGCACTCTCAGAACCATGGTCTCCCAGAGATAAAATTCCTCGGAGCCGAGCTCTGCTTTGTTGTATTTGTCCAGGGTTTTCTTCAGCGCAGGTATTGGATTCTCCGTCGCTACGGCGCAGCAGGAATCCTGTCCGTACCGTCCGGAATAGCACCTGAACATGGCAGTATGTCTCTCGCATATAACGGCCGCTTTGTCGTAAAGCTTCCTCTGCGTGCCGCTGAGATTCTCTCCGGATTTATAAAAATCTTTCAGCGCAGCGGCATATTGGCCGATTTTCGGAGTCACCGTTTCGAGCATTTCTTTCGCGCGGCCGGCAACGTCCATGATCTGATTCCACTGCTGCTGCACGTCGTCTGCAAGAGCTTCAAAATCGTAAGGGAATACCGGCGAATTCAGCAGTTTCTCTGTAATGCAGATGAAATATTCCACATGTTTTTTCATCAGCTCCTTATCTATCTTGTCGACAGTGTCGTCGTCCGTGTGCAGCCAAGGGCTGTAAAATGCATAGTTAAGCTCTTCCAGCTTTTCTTCCGTATATTCTGTGGCAAAGGAAGAATAAGGAACGCCGATGCCGAAGAATGACGAGTCTCCCCCGCCCTTGTAGGCTCGGTGCCATACTCCCTCTTCACCGAAGACAGTCTTGATGGCTTCCATGAGCATTTCTTTCAGCTCAGGCTGTCCTTCGACTCCGGGAATAGTTGTGCCTTTGATGGCCAGATTATCTATGTTGACATAGCCTACGCAGCGCTGCGTCATATCGCCCCAGTAATTGTCAGCGTACCATGTGGAACCGCCTCCTTCGGCGATTTCGTGTCCGTCCCAGAAAGCAAATACCAAGCTGCCGTCAAGCTCGTCCTTATATTTTGCGAAGATTCGCGCCATCTCAAGGTTGAGCGCGTTTCCCGAGGCGTTGCATATTGCCGATTTTCCCCATGCGTCGACATGGCTTCCTACGAGAACATATTTGTCATCTCTCTTGCCTTTCAGAAATCCCACCGGCTGATCCGCCGTTATCCATTCGCGGGTGGCGGCAGCATCAAGATGAACCCTGACCTGTCCTTTGGCCTTTTCGCACAGCGAGGCGAGATATTCTCCGTCTTTTCTGGAAACGCTTATGACCGTGAGCCTGACTATATCCTTGACTGTCTCAGGAGTTGGATTACCCCACTGAGCTTTGACTGCGCCCATCTGTATCAGGTCGCTGTCCGATTCTCCCCAGTTCATGATTATCAGCGCCTTAGCTCCCATTTCCCAGGCAATGCGGGCTTTCTCCGGACGTCCCGGACTCCAGTTCATATTTGTAAGCACGATCTTGTCCTTTACGTCTATGCCCTCATAATCCTCGTACCTTCCTGAGCCGAGATATATCAGTTCGCCGTCGATGCCGCCCTCAGGCGTGGAATCTATATGACATACAGGTCTGGCTTCAATTTTGCGTTCTTCAGGAGAAAGCAGAACAAGATGCGCGTCTTTAGGATAGCTCTGATACATCGGAAAATGGTCGATACGGGCTTCTACCCCGTTTTCTTCAAGGCGCGAACGTATATATTCCGTCGCCTTCTTCATCTCAGCAGTTCCGGAGAGCCTCTCGCCCACTTCTTCCACCAGATACGTCATGTCGCGGTAAATGTTGTCCAGAGATATTTCACTCTTTAACCTCTCATAAAAATCCATTTTTATCACTTCCTTAATTAAACTCTTTTCTCCTTGCTAGCCCCTCTTGAGAAAAGCGGAACAGCAGTGCATAGCGCCGAAGCCTCTCAGGATTTGATCAAGGCACAGCGGGATAACTCTGATGCCGTTGTTTTCCAGCAGCTCCTGCGAACGAGGGCAGCCCGCAGGCATAACGATGAGTCCGGGTTCAAGAGCCACAAAATTGATAGCCAGCTTTTCCTTGGCTTCTACTCTTGACGGACATTCGAGCAGCTTTATGCCTTTCTTTTTCAGAGCGTCGCATACGTCGTAAGGCACCTGGGAAGCGTGTATCATAGCCACGTCTTCCGCGGCCATATTCAAAAGTCCGTCGATGTGGGCATGTCCGTAAGGTATCTGCATGTGCAGAATATCGGTGACGCCCATGCGTTTAAGCTCTGATTCCACCATTTCATATCCTGCGCGGTTGGTTCTCACGCCGGAGGCCAGGACCACCGTGCGCCTGTCTATCCACATTGCCATGGCGCCCTCGAACGTCGCGCCTCCGCATATAGTCCTTATGATTGGAACGCCCAGCTCGGCAAGCTTCTTGGCTGCATAGCGTTCTTCGCCGCGCCTTGATTCTGTGGCAGGCCTGGTCACTATGGCTCCCTCGGGGGTCATAAACACCAGATCCCGGCAGAACAGCGCGTTGGGCCTGTTCTCCGGTATATCCTCCACGTAATGAACTCTGGCACCATGCTCGCGGTAAACGTCTGCCAACGCGTCATGCTCTGCTCTGAAAGCTTCCGGATCTATGGGAGCCCTGAACCGCGCCGCCTGCCAATCGAAATTCTCAATTTCCTTTCCCGGCCTGTGCATGAGCACATCCCTCAGGGTATCCACTTCGGAGCACACGCCCCAGTCTCCCCACAGAGCTTTCATGTCCTCTTCAATAGTACTCTCTTTTGGAAACCACCGTTCTCCCGGCAAAGCGTCTATATCTCTTTCTATTGCCATATACTTTCTCCTTTCCTAAAGTTTGCATAAGTATATTGCAAAAATGGTGCCATAGTCAGAATCGTTGATTTTACTTGTCTCAAGCCGTTTTCTGGGTAAAGAAATCCTGACAAGTAAAGGGAGGCTTTACCAATAAGGTAAAGCCTCCCTTTACTTTCTGTCTGTGCCGCGTCCGGCTGGTTCTGCTGTCAAAGCCTCACCGCCGCTTTATTTTAAATTTTTTCATCTTATAATTTAAGTTCTGTTTTGTGATACCCAGCAGACGAGCCGCTTCCACCAGACTGGGAGCCGTCTCAACGGCCGCCGTTATCAGCGATTTTTCATATTCCTCCACGGCTTCATCAAGCGGCTTCAGCCGGTCTCTGTCCTCGCCGGCTCCAAAAACACTTGTTAAAGCTGTGCCCCCCCCCCGGCAAAGATTCCTTCGCTCATTGCCTCCGCCGGGAACAGTCTTTCTCTCCTGGTCAGATATGCCGGGAGCTCCTCTGCCTGTATGCAATTAGAAGATACGATGTTAAACGCGCCCTCTATGACATTTTTCAGTTCCCTTATGTTTCCGGGCCAGTCATAATTTCTGAAAATAGCTTCAGCCTCTTGGCTCAGGCCTATTATTTCCCTGCCCATGCTCCGGTTATATGCACCGATAAAATAATTCGCCAGATAAAGCAAATCGTCTTTGCGTTCTCTGAGAGGCGGTATGTTGAGCTGCACGACGCTCAGCCTGTAAAACAAGTCGCTCCTTATCCGCCCTTCTTCAACACATTTAAACGGTTCTTCGTTAAAAGCGGAAATTATCTTCACGTCTATTTTCACCGGTTCGTATCCGCCAAGGCGCGTCACCTGTTTTTCATCTATCGCTTTGAGCAGCTTGGACTGAATACCCACTTCCATGGAATTTATCTCGTCGAGAAACAGTGTGCCGCCGTTTGCCACCTCAAAAAGGCCCGGCTTGTTTTCAGCTCCCGTATAGCTACCTTTGACCGTTCCGAAAAGCATGCTCTCCAGCAAATTGGGCGGTATCGCCGCGCAGTTTTGTGATATGAATTTTTTATTTCTTCTCTTGCTCGACGTATGAATCGCCTGAGCAACCATTTCTTTTCCCGTTCCCGTCTCTCCGTAAATCAATACGGATGAATCGGTGTCCGCTATCATGGGAATCCTCTCTTTGATTATTTCCATACTGCGGGAGCACGTTATGATGTCCTCCAAAGTATACAGCGAGCCGTGGTAAGAATTGTCCCTGGCCGACAAAACGATGTCTTCCCTTCTGTAAGGAGTATCCAGGTATCTGGAGACGTCTACCGCCCCCACTATCCTGCCGTTTTCCTTTATTGGAAATGTGGTGTTTATGGCGTTTATGCTCTGGCCTTTATAGCTGTCCAGAGTCTGAAATTCGTTGGAAATGCTCTTTCCGCTCTTCAGCACGCGCATTATGCTGCTGGTTTCTTCCGTCAGGCTGGGATATACATCTGTCACATGTCTGTGGAGAACGTCGCTTTCCTTGAGATTGTTGAGATTAGGTCTGTAATTCTTGTAGAATTCCACATAGCCCCGTTCGTCTGTCACCATTATTCCGTCTATATAATTGTATATATTAAGCAGTTGCTCTACATACTGTCTCAGCATATCAAGGTTTCCTTTCCGAATGATTCATTAAATTTGATTTCAGCCCATTTTCTCAAATTATAACATATTTCTTTGTAATATTTACAAGAGTTTTACGGAAACATAATAATGGATTTTACATATTTTAGTTAGAATGATTTTATATTTATATAGGAAAGGATTTTCAGAATGTATTTAGTTATCGACATAGGCTCCAACACCATAAGAGCAGTGGTTTTTCACATAAGCGGCGGCCGTCCGCTGCCTGTCATGAACAGAAAATATTCCGCAGGTCTTGCCGGTTACGTAAACGAGGACGGCAGCATGAGCCGCCAGGGCATAGAGCTCTGCGCAGACATTCTCTCTGAGATACGCATCGCTGCGGACTCTTTCAGCTTCGACGGAATATTTCCTTTCGCCACGGCGTCTCTGAGGAATATAACCAATTCTAAAGAAGTCATCGAAGAAATAAATCAAAGATGCGGATTTCAAATTCAGCTTCTCATGGGAAAGGAAGAGGCTTTCTTTGACTATTACGGCGCTTCGCAGACCATGGAATCCGGCGAGGGAATCCTGATCGACATAGGAGGCGGCAGCACGGAAATCGTCAGCTACAAGGACGGCCTGGCCCGCGCATCAGAGTCCGTTCCCATCGGTTCTCTCAATCTGTATAACGAGCATGTCGAAAAGATAATTCCCACGAGAGAAGAACTGCATGAAATATGTCTGACAGCAAAGAGGCAGCTCCAGACTCTGCCTTTCGCTCAGTTTAAAGACAGCAAAGAAGAGAGGCCGGTCATCTGCGCAGTGGGCGGAACAGCCAGAGCTGCACTCAAATTATATAACGTCCTCTATGAGAAAGAGCGGTCAAACGACGTTTACAAGCGTTGTTTTCTCAAAGACCTGCTCGATTTCAAATGGGAGAAAAAACAGATAAGCCAGCTCATCTTGAAAGTTGCTCCCGAAAGGATACACACTCTTCTGCCCGGAGCTGCGGTTTTGTATACTGCCGCCAAATATTTCGGAGGCAAAGAAATCATCACTTGCCCTTATGGAGTAAGGGAGGGCTATATTCAATATCAACTGGAAAAGGCAGGTGTTCTCAATGGCTAAAGAATATACTCAAAACAGAGAGCTTTCCTGGCTCAAGTTCAATGAAAGAGTTCTGGAAGAGGCGGAAGACGAGACAGTTCCTCTACTGGAACGTCTTAAATTTGTCTCTATTTTTACCAGCAATCTGGACGAATTTTTCATGATCCGCGTGGGCAGCCTGACTGAGCTTATGCATCTCAAGGAAAGCTCCATAGACAACAAATCGGGCATGGACGCAAGCCAGCAGCTGGCAGCGATCTATGACGCCGTGAAAGTTCTTTATAAAAAGAGGGATAAAATATACGGCGATCTGGAACGTCAGCTGAGGGTACACGGTATCTGCAACCTTTCATACAGGGAACTCGATGACAGTGAAAAGAAACAGCTCAAAAAGTATTTCAGCGAATACATAGAGCCTGTGCTTTCCCCTCAGATAGTAGACGAACACCATCCTTTTCCTCATCTGGCCAACAAAACGGTCCATATCGGTGCAATGCTGGAAATCAAAAACCGAGAGGTATTCTCCGTCATTCCCGTGCCTGCCATCGTACCCGCCATCATCTATCTGAAAGGCGACGACTGCAGATATATCCGCGTGGAAGAGCTGATTACAGCACATCTTGGCGAAATATTTTCGGATTATAAGGTCAAGGAAAAAGTCAGCTTCTGCGTGACGCGGAACGCCGACATCAATCCGGGAGACGAAGAATTCGACTTCGGAGAAGATTTCCGCAAAAAAATGAAAAAGGTCCTGAAGCAGAGATGTCGTCTCGGCGCAGTCCGTCTGGAAATTTCCGAGGAAATCAGCGAAAAATTTTTAAAATATCTGATGGAAAAAATCGGGCTTATGCCTCAGCAAGTATACCTCACCGGCCTTCCTTTCAAGATGGATTACGCTTTCGGTCTCACCGGTCAGCTGTCCAAAGACAAGGCTCTGGCCCTTTCATACAGCAGATTTGATCCGCAGCAAAATCCGCAGCTCAGCCTTTCTCAGAGCCTCATAAAACAGATACGGCAGAAAGACGTGCTCCTTTCGTATCCTTTTGAATCCATGGAACCGTTCATCCTGCTCCTTAAGGAAGCGGCCGTTAACCCTGCCGTGGTCTCAGTAAAAATAACCATTTACAGGCTGGCGAGCCAGGCTAAAATAGTCGAATATCTCTGTCAGGCTGCGGAAAACGGCAAAGAAGTGACTGTCATAATCGAGCTGCGCGCCCGCTTCGACGAACAGAACAACATAGACTGGTCAGAAAGATTGGAAGAAGCAGGCTGCCGCCTGATCTACGGCTTTGAGGACTACAAGGTCCACTCCAAGATATGCCAGATAACTTTGAATGACAGGAGCGGAATACACTATATAACTCAGATAGGCACCGGCAACTATAACGAAAAGACCGCCAAACAATATACTGACCTTTCCCTTATAACCGCCAATCAGCAGATAGGCAGCGACGCCGCTCTGTTCTTCAAGAACATGGCCATAGGCAACTTGAACGCACGCTACGACCAGCTGCTGGTTTCGCCCAATTCCCTGAAATCCGCCGTAATTGATCTGATAAACAGGGAAATTTCCAAGGGCTCTGCCGGAAGAATAACACTTAAGCTCAACTCCATCACCGATATCGACATAATCGAAAAGCTCAAGCAGGCTTCCTGCGCAGGGGTTAAAATCCAGATGATAGTCAGGGGGATCTGCTGCATACTTCCGGGAATCCCGGGCAAGACAGAGAACATAGAGATAAAGAGCATCGTTGGCAGATTTCTCGAACATTCGCGCGTCTATTGCTTCGGCAGCGGCAGCGACGAGAAAATGTATATTTCCTCAGCCGATTTCATGACGAGAAATACCAGCAGGCGCGTCGAGGTCGCATGTCCTGTCTTCGACAAGGAATGCAGAGACAAGATAAGGAACATACTCGACTGCTGTCTCGGCGATAACGCCAAAGGGCGGCTGCTTCAGCCTGACGGTTCATATATTTATCTGCGTGCGGAAAACGATGATAAGAAAGACTGCCAGCAGCTCCTCATGACATGGGCCATAGAAGCGGCAGGCAGCCAAAACCAAGAAAAGGCATCGGTATTTTCTGTATCGTATTTTAAGCAGGTGCTTGACAGGTTCATAAATTATATAAAACCGAAGCGAATGTAAATATGTGTGCGCTTCTGAAATCGTCAGTCAACCGGCGGGCGGCGAAGCATCTCCGCCTTTTTAAGCCTCGCTGATGCGCAAGGTTTCGTTGTCTATGCACGCTATCCAGTAGCCGTAAACCAGTTCCGCCGTCTCCTCGTCCATATCTTCAAGGCTGCGGTACATCTCTTCACCGCCTCTCAAAGGCTGCCAGAGCGTAAAGCCGGTGCTTCCTCCCGCCGGCTGTTCCTCCAGCATAAATCTTCCCGGAATACCTATAAAGCTCTTTTCCTGACTGTTCCCTATTAAAAAATGGCCGTATTTTTTCGCCATAGGATAGCCTTCCCTGCAAAATTTCTGCAGTATCTCTACGTTGGTCTCCTTATGCCACTTGCTTTTCGTCTCGTCCATTGCGAAAATCCCCTGATTGTTCTTTTTCATAAGCTGATTCAAAAGCTGCATAAAATATTGTCCGTTCATGTCATGACCTCCCAGTAAATTATATGAAACATTCTCCATTCCTATGCAAAAGAGACTTGCAGATTTGCCGCAGCAAAAACAAAAACAACTAATTATTGTATATTTTTTTATTTTTATGGTTTAAATCCACAATATATGTGTGTATAATAGACTTAGTCGCAAAAATTAACGGACACAGAAGGAGGGTCACGATATGAGTATAAATATTACAGGAAACGCACCGGCTGCAGAAAGTCAGGCCTACGTAGATTATCTGGAAAGCAAATATAACAGAAAGCTGAAATCTCTCGATATCAAGATCGACGGCGATTTTGCCGATCTGAATTACGAATTTGAGCATGTTCCTTTCGAGAGAATCCGCAGGATCACCGGTTATCTCGTAGGAACCATGGATCAGTGGAACAGCGCCAAAGCCGCTGAAGAGCATGACCGCGTAAAGCACGATGTAAGCTCGGGCATGGAACAGCTGTGAAATCACATTCCATTCTCATATGCGCCAACGCATGCAAATATGCACAAAACGGAAGCCGCAGGCATTTGACTGATGCCCGCCAGCTTCCGTTTTTTATTTGTCAGGTTATACTTCCCAAGAAATTACATCGTTATAAATATGAACTTCAGGCAGAACAGCGCGCCGATGACAGCGACCATGATGTCTTTCTTTTCAAACTTTCCTGTGAAGATGCTTATAAGCGTATAAGCGATGGAGCCGATTCCTATGCCGTTGGCAATCGAGTAAGTCAGCGGCATCATGATGAGCGTCAGGAAAGCAGGCGCTGCTGATCTCATGTCTGACATGTCCACCTGCTTGAAGTTTCCAAGCATCAATACTCCTACATAAATCAAGGCAGGAGCAGTGGCGCAGCTCGGTACAATGCTGGCCAGAGGGCTTAAGAACAAGCACACGAAGAAGCATCCCGATACGATCAGGCTTGTCAGACCTGTTCTTCCTCCTGCGGCAACTCCAGAAGCAGATTCTACGAAAGTGGTACATGTGGAAGTTCCCATCACAGCACCGGCTACGGTAGCTATAGAATCGCATGTCATGCACTTATCAAGGTCTTCAGGGTCTCCGTTTTCATCCAGCATTCCGGCCTGCGAAGCAGTTCCGTAAAGTGTTCCGATGGTGTCAAACATATCGACCAGACAGAAAGTTATTATATACATGATAGCGCTGAAAACTCCGCCTACGAAAGCAGGGCTGAAAGCATGCTTCCATGATTCCGCACTGAATACGCCGGTTATTCCTATATCGGCAAAGTCTCTGAAAGACTGGCCGATCTGAGCCATATCGAAAGACGGCGCTGAGCCTGTCACAATATAATAGATGACAGTGGTAGCCACGATTCCGATGATAACGTTTCCCTTAACGTTGAATTTCTGAAGAACCACTATGATCAGGAATCCCAGAAGAGCAAGGAGCGCAGGGGCCACTGTCATAAGTCCGTCTCCGTTTATCGCGCCGTGTATGTCGACAAACTGCGTCAGAGTGTACTGGTTGGTCTGAATGATTCCGACGTTCTGGAAGCCTATGTATGTTATAAACAGGCCTATACCTGCGGGAATGGCTTTTTTCAAGCACTCTGGCATTGCTCTTGCGATGTACTGTCTTGCGCCTGTAACTGAGAGCAGCAAGAAGATTACGCCGGAGATGAGGATTATGACCAGTCCGGCCTGATAACCGGCGACCGCGTCGCCTCCTGAGATGACCTGCGGCAATACAAAGCTTACAAAGAAGAATGAGTTCAGTCCCATTCCGCAAGCCTGAGCGAACGGCTTTCTCGCATAAAGGGACATGAGCAGAGTGCCTATGGTCGCAGCCAATATGGACGCCACATATACTGCGTTCCACATATTGTCCAGACCCTCCGTAAAGCCTGTAACCTGATTAGGGTTTACAAATACGATGTAGGCCATCGCGAAAAATGTCGTAAAGCCGGCGATTATCTCGGTCTTTACATTCGAGCCGTGCTCGGAGATTTTGAAAAACTTGTCCATTGATTGTTTCCTTTCCTGCTAAAACTTAAAATTGAAATAACAAAAATAAAACACGCGAACCCTAGAACCCTATCTCTAAAGTTCGCTGTTTAATTTTATTCTTTATTGAGCCGCGGAAATCTCACCGAAGCAAATCGATACCCCCTGCCCATTACTCATAAAGACCGCTGGGTCTGCCGGCAAAGGACTCCGCTATCTCCTGCAAATCCACAAACCTACTCGCATGCTTTCATCGCCTGAAGAGTCTCATCCAGCAGCTGATCCAGCTCCCAGCCCAGCATTTCCGCGCCTTTGGCGATCACATCTCTGTCACAACCTGCAGCGAAACGCTTATCTTTGAATTTCTTCTTCAAGGATTTAAGCTCCATATCCTGACAGCTCTTGGACGGTCTCATCAGAGCGGCGGCCCCGATAAGCCCTGTCAGCTCATCACAGGCAAAGAGGATTTTTTCCATCTGGTGTTCAGGCTCTACGTCAGAGCACAGACCATAACCGTGGGAGACCACTGCATGTATCAATCTCTCGTCTACTCCCGCTTCGCTGAGCAGCTCCGGAGCTTTTTTGCAATGCTCCTCAGGCCACATTTCAAAGTCTATATCGTGAAGTATTCCTACCGTTTCCCAGAAATCGGCTTCATCTCCATATCCAAGTTTCTCCGCGAAATATCGCATCGTTTTTCCCACTGTCTCTCCATGGTGGATATGGAATTCTTCCTTATTATATTTTTTCAAAAGTTCAATCGCTTCATCTCTAGTCATCATTTAAGTCTCTCCTCTTTTGTCGGCAGCTGCGCCAAAATAACAGCTGCAAAAATTATTACGCATCCGAAGATTTCAAAGCCTGTCATGCTTTCTCCTGCAAACAGCACTCCGGCAATCACTGCAAACACAGACTCCAAGCTGAGTATCAGGGACGCTGCCGTAGGTTCTGCATATTTCTGCGCCACGACCTGAAGAGTATAGCCTACTCCGGACGAAAAGACGCCGCAGTACAGTATAGGAAGCCAGCAGTCTATAATAGCCGTCACAGATGGATTCTCAAAGATCGCCATCAAAACAAGGCATACAATTCCTGCCACAAGGAACTGCACGCAGGACATCTTCACTCCGTCACACTTGGGAGAAAAATGATCTATCACCAGGATATGGCATGCAAAAGCTATGGCACATATAAGAACAAACAGGTCTCCCGTCGTCAGGCCGAATCCGGCGTCGGAGCCTGCCATAGTCAGGAAATAGAACCCTACCGCTCCGATGAGGACGCACAGCCATATTATAGGGCGAACTTTTTTGCCTATAAACAGTCCGAGCACTGGAACGAACACTATGTAAAGGGTAGTGATAAATCCTGCTTTGCCTGCGTCTGTTTCAAAATAAAGGCCAAACTGCTGAAGGGATGAGGCCAGTGCAAGTATCAGACCGCAGGCGATACCGCCGATAAGGACAGTCTTTTTCTCCGTCTGCTTATCTTCCATACTTTTCTGCTCGTCGTCTTTGTTTTTCGCTGAAAAAATCAGGATGACAGGGATGAGCGCAATGCCTCCTATAAGCATACGCAGACCGTTGTAAGTAAACGGTTCCAGCACGGTGCCAGCTTTCTGAGCCACAAATGCCGATCCCCATATGATTGCTGTGATCAACAGCATCACATTACTTCTGAATTTTTTGCTCATAAAATTACCTCTTCTATTATTGAATTTTCAAGCCACATAACATATAAATCTTAACAGATATTTTTCATACTTGCAACACCATGATTCCACATAGTTCACCTTTTTTTAATGGAAGGGCTGTGGTATAATAAACGTAATGATTGGGATGTTCAGCTTCGCTGCAAGGAAGCGTTTATTGAATCACTTTGACGGACTTTCGTTGTGATAGAATGTCCGCAGAAGATTATATCGGCTCCGCCGAGAGGAATTTTCGACTGTGCCGCAAGGAGGCGGCCATTGAAACGCCGTCTGGCTGACCGGGGGCGTTAGAATGAACCCAACATCATATCGTTCGGCGTTGCCGCATGAAAGCCACCTGCTTAAGCAGAATGTTGTAGAATTTTTAAAAAGTATAAAGTTCTACAACATTTCGGCCTATATCGCAGGCAAAGCAGACATAAAAATGATGCAATGTTGTAAATTTTAGGAGTATCT
>UQXL01000011.1 GCA_900545135.1 uncultured Eubacteriales bacterium
CGGACTGCTGCTGGAGTCCGGCAACGATGCAGCCGTAGCTCTGGCCATAGCGACAGCAGGATCGGTAGAGGATTTCGCCGCTATGATGAACGAGAGAGCAAAGGAGATAGGCTGCACCAACACTAATTTCGTCAATCCCAGCGGTCTGGCAGATGAGAATCATTATTCCACGGCCAGAGATATGGTGATGATCGCTAAAGAGGCTCTCTCCAATGAAACTGTGAGAAAAATAGCAGGAACTGCAGAACACACCATACCGGCCACCAACGCTTACGAAGAGAGAAATCTCGAAAATACAAACTATTTCCTCAAGGGAGTGGATAAAGAGGTAAACGGCAAGAAAATCAAAGTGGACAAGTATGATGGTGTATTCGGAGGTAAGACAGGCTATGTCGGAGAAGATAAGGCTGCGCTGGTAACCGGGCTGTCCGCAGACGGGCTTGAAATCTACTCGTTGGTCATGGGCAGCAGTCTGGAGGGACGGTACAGCGACGTCAAAGAACTCATGGACTACGGCAAAGCCAACGTGTCTAAATATACTGTGTTTGAAAAAGGCGACGAGTTCGGCAAAGTCAAGCTGCTCGGCGGTGCGGTAAACAAAGTTAAAGCCGTCGCCGCAGATAACGGATACATAAATCTGCCGGAGGGAGTTTCAGCCTCTCTGGTGACCACTGAATGTGTGTATACCGACAGCCTGTTCGCTCCCGTTAAAAAAGGACAGAAGATAGGCGTCGTGGAAGTGTACATAGCCGGCGAGCTGAAAAAGACTGTAGAACTGGTTGCGGCTGAAGACATCAAGGAGGGCTGGTTCCTGTCCGGAATAGGAATAAGCAATTTTCAGACCGTGATGATAGGCGTTTTTCTCGCCGTAATTTTGATAGGATTTGTGACGATAATATCAATGAGGATAAGAAACAAGAGAAAGCTGGCCAGGATAAGAAGGAGAAAGCTTGAAGAGGAAGCTTTGAGACAGCTGGAACGCGAAGAAGATCTTAAGAGGAGAGGCTGGCGCTTTTAAACGGCGCCTCCGGCAGCAATATGTTCGACATAAAAGAAAACTTAAAAAAACTCCCGGATGAACCGGGAGTTTATATGCATAAGGACAAACTGGGGCAGGTAATATACGTGGGCAAAGCCATTTCTCTGCGCAACAGAGTGCGGCAGTATTTTCAGAGCTCTGCAAACCACAGTCCCAAGGTTCGTTCCATGGTGGCCAACATCGCCGAGTTTGAGTATATAAGATGCCAGACAGAGATGGAAGCCCTTATTTTGGAGTGCAATCTGATAAAAAAATACGCTCCCAAATATAACGTGCTGCTCAGGGACGACAAGACATATCCGTATATCAAGGTGACGGTTTCCGAGGAATTTCCCCGCGTAGTCAAGACGAGGATAGTAAAAAAAGACGGCAATAAATACTTCGGACCTTACAGCGATGCCGGAGCCGTCAACGATACAATAGAGCTGCTGAACAAAATATTCAGGCTCAAGAGATGCTCCGCAGTGAAGTTTCCACAGGGGCAGAGACCATGCCTCAATTATCATATAAAAGACTGCCGCGGAATATGTACAGGGACGGCCGACAGAGATGAGTATATGGAATGTATAGACAGCGTTTTGGAATTTCTTTCGGGGAAGCAGAAGAAAGTCCTCGATCACCTGAAAAGCGAGATGGACAGAGCCGCCGAAGCTCTCGATTTTGAAGAGGCCGCCAGATTCAGGGATTACATTGCGGGAGTCAAGTCTCTCAAGGAGACTCAGCGTGTGACGATGACCAGCGGCAAGGATTTGGACGTCGTAATACCGATAGGCAAAGGAGACGAATCGTCGGTTGTCCTCTTCCCGGTGAGGGACGGCAAGCTCAGCGGCAGGGAGACTTTCGCCATGCAGGCGGAGGGAGAGGACGACTATGATTCCATAGTGGGACAGTTCATAAAACAGTATTACAGCCAGTGGTCATCAATTCCGCCGGAAATAGTCCTGGCCAAGCCTCTTGCGGAGAGTCATCTCATAGAGGAGTATCTTCAAAGCCTTGAGACAGGCAGAAAGGTCCGCATAACAGTCCCTCAGAGAGGGCCGAAGAAGGCTCTGCTCGAGCTGGCGAAAAAAGACGCCGAGGAGATGGAAAAGATGCTGGAAGATAAGCTGAAAAGCGCAAAGGAAAAAGAGGATCAGCTGATTGCAAGGCTCTATACTATATTGGGCGTGAAGAAAGACTTATACAGAATCGAGTCTTACGATATTTCCAATACCAACGGAGTGGACACCGTCGGAGCCATGGTGGTTTTCAACAATTTGAAACCTGTGAAGAAAGACTACAGGCGCTTTAAGATAAAAACCGTGGAGGGGCCGGACGATTACGCAAGCTTGCAGGAAATGCTCTACAGGCGTTTCAAGAGAGCGGCGGCAGGAGACCCCGGCTTTGCCAAACTTCCGGATCTGATCCTGATGGACGGAGGCCAGGGTCAGGTGACGGCCGCGGAAAAAGTCCTGACCGCCATGAAACTTTCAATCCCCGTCTTGGGAATGGCCAAAGATGACAGCCACAGGACGAGGGCGCTTGTAAACGGCAGAGGCCATGAGCTGGTGCTGACAGAGGAGCCGATGATGTTCAGGTACTGCGGGCGCATACAGGAGGAGGTTCACCGCTTCGCCATAGAATATCACAGAGGTCTGAGAAACAGGAACTCCATAGGTTCAGCCCTCGATAATATAAGCGGCATAGGACCGATCAAGAGAAACGCTCTTCTGGCATATTTCAACTCGATAGACGAGATCAAAAAAGCTGATGTGGATGAGCTGATGGAGGTCGACGGCATAACCAGAGCCAATGCTGAAGCCATAAAGCAATATTTTAGTTGATAAAATTACCGTATCTGTGATATACTGACCTTGCGGCGGCGCCGCGGGTTGATACGCGCGCCAATTTGCATGTATTTGTATATAACATTTATAAAATAAATTTATGGAGGAACAAAGAATGGCACAAGATAAAAAAGCACCTGAAATCGAAGAGGCTGATTTTATAACTCTCGAATTTGACGACGGAGCTGAAGTAGAATGTGAGATCATGGGAGTGTTCGACTTTGAAGGAAAAGAATATATAGCCCTGATTCCGGACGACGATACAGATGATGTTTACATCTACGGATACAAAGAAGTCGGCGACGACGAGTTCGAGCTTGTCGACATCGAAGACGACGCTGAGTTTGAAAAGGTCGTAGCTGAATTCGATAAAATAATGGAAGAAGAATAATTTTTACAGGAGGGCCCAAAAGACAGGGTCCTCTTTTACGGAGGTAGCATAGTGGAAAGGTATGATATAATAATTGCCGGAGCAGGAGCCAGCGGCGTCTTCATGGCTTACGAGCTGACTAAGCTGGGCTGCGGCGCCAAAGTCCTGATGGTAGATAAAGGCGCGCCCCTTGAAAAGAGACAGTGTCCCATAAAGAAAGGCTTGACGCCTACATGCGTCAAATGCAGTCCGTGCCATATAATGAACGGATACGGAGGGGCCGGAACTCTTTCCGACGGAAAGTACAATATAACTACTCAGTTCGGCGGAGACCTGCACAAATATGTAGGTACGGAGGAAGCCATGTCTCTGATGGAGTATGTGGACAGCGTGCTGTGCAGCATGGGCGGAAAAGACGCCAAGCTTTACGAGACCAGCAGAGAGCTTAAAACGAAAGCGCTCCACTACGATCTTCATCTTCTCGAGGCCAAGGTGCGTCATCTCGGAACCGACAGAAACGTCGAGATCCTAGGCAGAATATTCGACTATATATCTTCTGGCATAGATACGAAATTCTATACGACTTTGGACAAGGTGGAAAAGCTCAGCGACGGAACCTTCAAAGTCATCACAGACAAAGGCGAAGAATTCCTCTGCAGAAATTTGGTGCTGGCAGCCGGACGCTCAGGATCAAAGTGGATAAGCTCAGTCTGCGACAGTCTCGGCATCAAGCAGAAGAAAAACAGAGTGGACATAGGTGTCAGAGTGGAGCTGCCTGCCGAAATTTTCAAGCATATAACCGACGACGTATATGAAAGCAAATTCGTGTACCAGACCGATAAATACAACGATCTGGTGAGAACTTTCTGCATGAACCCTTACGGCGAGGTGGTATCGGAAAACACCAACGGCATCGTCACCGTCAACGGACACAGCTACGCCGATCCGGCGCTGAGGACTGAGAACACCAACTTTGCACTGCTGGTTTCCAACACTTTCACCGAGCCTTTTGAAGACAGTAACGAGTACGGAGAGTCTATCGCCAAGCTTTCCAATATGCTGGGCGGAGGCGTGCTTCTTCAGCGCTTTGGTGACTTGGTCAAAGGAAGAAGATCGAGCGAGAGACGAATGGAAAAATGCTTCACAAGGCCGACCCTCAAAGCTACAGCCGGGGATTTGAGTCTGGTCATACCTAAGAGGCAGCTTGACGATATAATAGAGATGATATATGCTTTAGACAAGATCGCGCCGGGAACGGCCAATGAAGATACTCTGCTTTACGGCGTGGAGGTCAAGTTCTACAATATGAAAGTGGACGTGGATAATAATCTTCAGACAGAAGTCGACGGGCTTTACGTTCTCGGAGACGGTTCAGGAGTCACCCACTCGCTTTCACAGGCTTCGGCCAGCGGAGTGTATGCAGCCAGGATACTGAATGAAAAATACGGCGCGCGCTAAAAGATAACAGGAAGGTATAAGCATATGAGTGAGAATTTTAAGTTTTTTCAGCACAAAGAGTGCGAATATTTTCCTTGCCACAAGACCAGCAACAAGGAGAACTTCAATTGTCTCTTCTGCTACTGTCCGCTTTATGCGCTGGGGGATAAATGCGGCGGCAATTTCAAATATCTGGACGGCGGGATAAAGGACTGTTCAGACTGCCTGATACCCCACAGTCCGAAAGGGTATGACTACATCATATCAAAATACGGCGAAATATTGGAGCTGGCAAAGAAAAAATAAGGTTAAAACAAAAATAAGGCTAAAACCACATGCGCTGGGTCTTGCGCCCTGCTGACGGCCGCCGGCTGATGGCTGCGGCCGGTTTCATAAACGGAAATAAGTCCGCCCTTTTGTGATGCGATTGCGACGCGATCAACAGGGCGGGTTTTTTCGCACAGAAAAAATGAAAGTATCAATTTCCGCCAAAGCGGCAAAAATATGTAATCATAAAGTCATTTCTCCGCATATCCTGTTAGGTAGAATATGAAAGGAGATTTATTATGTTTTTAATAATCGTTGGAACAGGGGTTATGGGAAATATCATAAGAAAATGCGCCGAAGAAGACGGAACATTCGACAAAATCGAAATGATAGAACCTCTGGATAAAAAATGGCCTGCAGAAAGAGCCGACCTTATAATAGATTTCAGCCACCCGAAAGCCATACAGGGCATATATGAATACGCCAGAGAACAAGGAGGAAATATACCTGTAGTCATAGGCACCACAGGGCATACGGAAGACGACGAGGAGATCATCAGGCTTCTCGAGAAGATATGCCCTATCTGCAGAAAGACTAACTTTTCAAGAGGCATAGCCGTAATGAATAAGCTGGCCGGGGAGGGTAAAAGGCTGACAGAGGACTGCGGCGGCTGCGACATATCGGTTGAAGAAATACATCATAACAGAAAAATAGACGCGCCCAGCGGAACTGCCAAGACTTTGTGCTCCGTGCTCGGAGTGCCCGAGGAAAAGGCCGTTTCACTGAGGCTGGGAACGGTTTTCGGAAAACATAAGGTGTATTTTGCACTGGAGGATGAAGTCATCGAGATAACTCATACGGCTTATTCAAAGAAAATTTTCGCCAGCGGGGCTTTAGAAGAGGGCAAAAGAATGCTTGGAATACAGAGCTGACGAGAGGTTTTTGGGGGTTTGCTGCAGGGGGGGGCGGCGAGCGGCTTTTAGGGTTTTGATTCAGGGGCTTGCGAGCGGTTTTGGGGACTTTTCAGTTGACTAAATTTGAAAAATATGCTAAAAATATTCAAGACACGACAAAAGATAACTGACATTGGAGAAAAATATGGAAGTAGAACTGAAATTCCTGGTCGAAGACAAGCTGGCCAGAGACAGAATTTTGCAGGACAATTACCTCGAAGAGATGATGCATGAGGGCTCGAGAGAAGAGATCCGGATGAACGCCACGTATTTTGACACGAAGGATATGGATCTGTGCAGAAATAAGATGGCTCTCAGAGTCAGGTTTGAAAACGGCAAGCCGATAGCGACTCTGAAGTGGGGCGGAAGCAGTGAAAACGGACTTCACATCAGAGGTGAGCTGAACGTCCACGTGGAGGAAGCGTTCATGGAGTCGCCGAACTTAAGCATTTTTAAGGGAAGTGAAATATACGGCGAACTGCTTGAGCTTGCAGGAGATAAGGAACTGATACCGCTGATGGAAGTCGAATGTCTCCGCAGACAGATGATGGTCGACACAGGAAAGTCCATAAGCATGGTCTCTCTTGACGTAGGTCAGGTGATAACTTCCGGGGGGAGTTCGGATATTTCCGAACTGGAAGTAGAGCTTTACTCAGGGGACAGAGACGATATGATCAAGATGGGGAGAAAGCTGGCTTCAAAATATAACCTTAAGGAAAGCAATGTGAGCAAATTCCAGAGAGGCCTGGCGCTGCTGGGAGCCGGAGAAACCTGCGGTGAATAATGCGGCGGATAAATCATCAGAAAATCCGCGATGAATAGGCCATACAGCCATAAAAATAATAAAAACGGAGGACGTTCTAAAAGCCGTGACATTTATCAGGCGTGAAAGAAACGTCCTCTTTCAATTGGACGGCCGGCTAAATTGTCGACGCTGCCGTCAATATGACCCCGACTGTCGTCAATATGACTTCATCTGCCGTCAATATGACCTCATCTGCCGGATATTTGACCTTCAATCAGCATGTAAACTACAAGAAACATATGCCAATGGGCCGGTTATCGGAGATCAAAGCCTCGTTTCACAGGTAATCGGGAAGAAAACCAAAGAAAAATATCAGTTTTGCATTGAAATAACGAAGATAATTTGCAATAACGGCGGAAAATACAAAATTTGACCGTGTATATACTTTACTTTATCGCAGTTTCGCGGTATAATATTATGCAATTGTCCGTTATTTGACGAGACACAGATCGTACGTTGTCTGACGGAACTTAGGAGGATAGATTTTAATGAAAGCAACATTTATTTCAAGAGAAAAAAACGATGTTAAATTTACAATGGAATTCACGGCGGAAGAGTTTGAAAACGCCCAGATCAAAGCTTACCAGCAGAATAAGAACAAATTTCAGATAGACGGTTTCAGAAAGGGCAAAGCTCCGAGAAGCATAATAGAAAAGCGCTACGGAGAGGGAATCTTTTTTGAAGATGCCATCGATCTGCTTTTCAGCGAGCACTACGCCAAGGCTCTCGCGGAACTGGAACTTGAGGTCATCGACAGCCCTGCGGCTGAATTCAGCAAAATAGCCAAAGGAGAGGGCTTTACGGCAACTATAACAGTTCCTTGCTATCCTGTAGTTGAAGTCAAGGACTACAAGGGAGTAGAAATTGAAAAGGTAGAACAGGAAGTAAAAGACGAGGACGTCGATAAAGATATAGAAGCTCTGCAGAAGAGAAACGCCAGAGTAGTCAGCGTCGAGAGAGAAGCCAAGGAAGGCGATACCGTTGTTCTCGACTACGCCGGATTTGTAGGTGAAGAACAGTTTGAAGGCGGCACTGCAGAGAGACAGGAGCTCAAGCTGGGATCAGGCATGTTCATACCTGGATTTGAAGAACAGCTTGTAGGAGCTAAACCGGGAGATAAAAAAGACGTGAACGTTACTTTCCCGGAAGAATACCACGCTGAAAATCTGGCAGGCAAAGAAGCTGTTTTCCACTGCACTGTCCACGAAGTAAAAGAAGAACAGCTGCCTGAGATAGACGATGAATTCGTAAAAGATGTCAGCGAATATGACACTCTTGAGGAATTAAAAAAGGCAACCAGGGAAAGACTAGAAAAGTACGCAAAAGCAGGCGCAGAGACTAAGATGCAGGACGCGGCTTTGGTCAAAGTCGTGGAAGCCAACGAAGTGGAAGTACCGGTCGTCATGATAGAGGATGAGATGAGCAGAATGATGCAGGAACTGGATCAGCAGCTTCGCTATCAGGGACTCAATCTTGGCCAGTACATGGAATTCACCGGCAAGGACATGGCAGCTTTCAGAGACGAGATAAAGCCTGACGCTGAAAGACAGGTAAAGACAAGGATCATACTCAACAGCATAGTTGACGCAGAAAAGATAGAAGTTTCCGATGAGGAAATGGAAGAAGAGATCAGCGTTATGGCAGAGCAGTATCAGACCACGGCCGACAAGATAAAGGAAATGATCGGCGTAGAAAATCTGACTTATCTGCAGAAAGACATCAAGGTCAAGAAAGCCATCAAGTTTATCTACGACAACGCGGTGATAAAATAAGTGCGGCCAGAAGGACATCGGGAGAGCATCTGGGCCGGACGATAGTCCGGCCAGAGCGATACGGCAGTCCGGCCGTGCGGCCGAGCGGCTGAAATGGCGCCGCGCATTACAAAAAGCGCAAAGAGAAAGGGGCATGAAAATGGCATTAGTACCATACGTAATCGAACAGACCAGCAGAGGAGAGAGGGCGTACGATATCTATTCCAGACTTTTAAAGGACAGGATAATATTCCTGGGAGAAGAGATAGACGACCATGTGGCCAGCCTTGTGGTCGCTCAGCTGCTGTTTCTTGAGGCGGAAGACCCTGAAAAGGATATCTGCATATACATCAACAGTCCGGGAGGCTCGGTGACGGCAGGAATGGCTATCTATGATACGATGCAGTACATCAAGCCTGACGTGTCGACTATATGCGTGGGTCTGGCAGCCAGCATGGGGGCTTTCCTCCTTTCATCAGGAACAAAGGGAAAGAGAATGGCGCTGCCTAACGCGGAAATAATGATTCATCAGCCTCTGGGCGGGGTAAAAGGTCAGGCAGAGGATATAAAGATCCATGCGGACTGGATACTGAAGACTAGAGAAAAACTCAACAGGATCCTGGCTGCAAACACAGGCCAGGCTCTGGAGAGAGTTGAAAAAGATACGGACAGAGATAACTTTATGAGTGCGGAAGAAGCCGCTGGCTACGGCCTCATAGATAAAGTGATCCAGTCCAGATGATTTTAGGGGGAATAAATAAGGTATGAGCAAATATGATGAAAATAAACAGCTCAAATGTTCTTTCTGCGGAAAGCCTCAGAGCCAGGTAAACAGACTGGTGGCAGGCCCCGGAGTCTATATATGCGACGAGTGCATACGTATATGCACAGACATATTGGACGAGGGAATAAAAGAAGAAAAAAACGCAGGGACAGAAGCAGCATACAAGCTGCCTAAGCCAAAAGAGATAACTGAAATCCTTTCCGAATATGTCATAGAACAGGACAGGGCAAAGAAAGCCCTGGCGGTAGCCGTTTACAATCATTACAAGAGAATAAACGAGACTAGGCAGTCCAAAGACGACGACGTTGAACTGCAGAAGAGCAATATCGTGATGATAGGGCCTACGGGTTCCGGCAAGACTTTGCTGGCCCAGACTCTGGCCAAGATACTCGACGTTCCTTTCGCCATAGCCGACGCCACGGCGCTGACAGAGGCAGGCTATGTGGGTGAAGACGTGGAGAACATCCTTCTCAAGCTGCTTCAGGCGGCTGACTACGACGTCGAGAAAGCGCAGAAAGGAATAATCTATGTGGACGAGATAGATAAGATTTCCAGAAAATCGGAAAATCCGTCCATAACGAGAGACGTCAGCGGCGAGGGCGTGCAGCAGGCTCTGCTGAAGATCCTCGAAGGCACTGTCGCCAACGTTCCGCCGCAGGGAGGCAGGAAGCATCCTCATCAGGAATTCATCCAGTTTGACACCACCAACGTACTGTTTATATGCGGAGGAGCTTTCGACGGTCTCGACAAGATCATCAAGCGCCGCATGGGCGACAAGGTAATCGGATTCAATTCCGAGATAAAGACGGATAAGATCGAAGAGGAAAATCTTCTGGCAAAAGTCCAGCCTGAGGATTTGCTGAAGTTCGGCCTGATCCCTGAGTTTATCGGCAGGCTTCCTGTGATGGTAACGCTGGAGGAGCTTTCAGAGGAGGCGCTGGTAAGGATAATAAAAGAGCCTAAGAACGCTCTGCTCAAGCAGTACAAAAAACTGCTGGCGATGGACGGAGTGGAACTGGAGATGGACGACCAGGCCGTCAGAGCTGTGGCCAAGCAGGCCATAGAGCGCAGGACAGGCGCCAGAGGCTTAAGGAGTATAATGGAAGGTATGATGACGGAGATCATGTATGAAATTCCGTCGAGAGAAGACGTTAAGAGATGCATAGTTTCAAAAGAAACCGTTGAAAATAAAGCAAAACCATCTTTGGTGCTGGAAAACGGCAAACTTTTGGAAGAACGCGAAGCTAATGCTTCATAACAAGGCGGCTCAGGTCGCCTTGTTTTCTAAAAATGAGGAAGGAGGAAGCTATGACAGCAGCAGAAGAAAAAGACATTTTAATTCCGGGCGAAGAAGATGAAAGACTTGTCATGCCATGTATACCGCTGAGAGGACCCTTTGTGTTTCCGCAGACTGTAAGTCATTTTGACGTGGGCAGGGAAAAGTCTGTAAAAGCTCTCGAAGCCGTCATGAAAAAAGATAAAATTCTCTTCGTATCCTCCCAGAAAGATGAGAATATTCTTATTCCCACGGAGGAAGATTATTATAAAGTAGGAACCGTCGTCAAGATCAAGCAGATGCTCAAGATACAGGGCGATTCCGTGAGAGTGCTGGTAGAGGGCCTTTACCGCGCGGTCATAAAACAAGTAGTTCAGGAGGAGCCGTACATAACGGTGGATGTTGAGGAAGTACCAAGAAACCACGTTTCAGAGGACGACTTTGAGACTGAAGCCCTAAAACGGCTGGTTTTAAATTCCTTTGACGAATATCTGAACCTCAATCCAGGCGCCAGAACCGATACTTACGATATGGCGGTGGCATTCAAGGACGCCGAGGTTTTCGCTGATACGGTGGCGGTGCAGCTGGACCTGGATACGGAAGACAAGCAGGAAATACTGGAGACCTTTGATATAAAGCAGAGGCTCATGCTGATAAACACCCTGATATTCAAAGAAAACGAGATATTGAGGCTGGAGCGTGAGCTGGGCGAAAAAGTTCAGCAAAACGTAAAGCAGAACCAGAAAGAATATTACCTCAGAGAACAGCTTAAGGCCATACAGTCAGAGCTGGGGGCCGATGAGGACGCGGCCGACGAAGCTCAGAAATGGCTGGAAAAGCTGGAAGAACTCAAGCTTGACGACAAGATCGCCGATAAGGTGAAAAAGGAAATAAACAAGTTCACCAAGATGATGCCCAACTCTGCGGAAAGCGGCGTAATAAGAAATTACGTGGACACCATCATAAGCCTGCCTTGGAACAACAGTTCCAAGACCAACCAGGATCTGAGAAAGGCCGAGAGGATCCTTGATGAGGATCATTACGGCCTCGGAAAGGTGAAGGAGAGAATTCTCGAATATCTGGCCGTCATACATCTTTCAAAGACCATCAAGGGACCTATAATCTGTCTCGTAGGACCTCCGGGCGTGGGCAAGACGTCCATAGCGCGTTCCATAGCCAGAGCCACCGGCAGAGAATTTGTCAGGATGTCGCTGGGCGGCGTCAGAGACGAAGCGGAGATAAGAGGCCACAGGAGGACCTATATAGGAGCCATTCCGGGAAGAGTCATAAGCGCAGTCAAGGACGCAGGCACCAATAACCCCGTATTTCTCTTTGATGAAGTGGATAAGATCGGCTCGGATTTCAAGGGCGACCCTGCCTCTGCACTGCTGGAAGTATTGGACCCTGAGCAGAACAAGGAATTTACAGACCATTTCCTGGAAGTACCTTTCGACCTGTCAAAGGTAATGTTCATAACGACGGCCAACTCGACGGACACCATCCCAAGGCCGCTGCTGGACAGGATGGAAGTCATCGAAGTGTCAGGCTATACGGAAGAGGAAAAGGTGAAGATAGCCCAGAGATATCTCATCCCTAAACAGATGAAAGCCCACGGCCTGAAAAAGAAGAATTTCACCATGGGAGAAAGGGCTCTGAGAGACCTGATAAACTTCTATACGAGAGAATCAGGCGTGAGAAACTTAGAAAGGGAGATAGGCAGCCTCTGCAGAAAAGTAGCCAGAAATATTGTCAGCAAGAAAGGCGACGTTTACAGGATAACTTCCGCTTCGCTGGAAAAATATCTCGGCAAACACAGGTACAGGTACGATGTGGTGGAGAACGCCAGCGAGATAGGCGTCACCACGGGAATGGCCTGGACTCAGGTAGGCGGAGACACACTGTTCATCGAGACGTCTCTGGTGCCTGGAACGGGAGCCATACAGCTGACCGGTCAGCTGGGCGACGTGATGCAGGAATCAGCCAAAACGGCCATAACCTACATCCGCTCCATAGCCGGCGACTACAATATAGAGAAAGATTTTTACAAGAAATACGATCTCCACGTGCATGTGCCTGAGGGCGCCGTGCCTAAAGACGGACCGTCAGCCGGAGTGACCATATTCACATCGGTCATGTCCGCCCTCACCGGCCGTCCGGTGAAGAAAGACGTGGCTATGACAGGAGAGATAACTCTGAGAGGCAAAGTTCTGCCTGTAGGAGGCATAAAGGAAAAGGTTCTCGCCGCTCACAGAGCAGGAATAAGGACTATCCTGCTTCCCGCAGACAACAAAGCTGACATAGACGATATTCCGCAGTCGGTGAGAAAGCAGCTCAAATTTATCTTGCTGGAAAAAGCTGTGGAAACTCTTCAATACGCACTGGAAGAAAGCGCAAAGGTGTAGTATGATAATAAGAGAAGCAGAACTTGAAGCGATAGCCGTAAAAGCCAGCCAGTACCCTGAAGATACGATGGCTGAGATAGCCTTTGCCGGCAGGTCCAACGTCGGAAAGTCATCTCTCTTGAATCTGCTCACCGGCAGGAAGAGTCTGGCCAGAGTTTCAGGAAGCCCCGGCAAAACCAGGACTATAAATTTCTACAAAATCAACGGCGATTTTAGGATAGTCGATCTGCCGGGATACGGTTATGCCAAGGTTTCCAAGCAGATGAGTCGCGAATGGGGGCCGATGATGGAGGAATATCTCCAGAAAAGGCAAGGTCTTAAAAAAGTAGTTCAGCTGGTCGATATACGTCACGCCCCATCGGCGCAGGATATTCAGATGTACCAATATCTCAGACATTACGGGCTTGACGGCATCGTGGTCGCCACTAAGGCTGACAAGGTTTCCCACAACGAGGCGCAGAAGTGCATAAGCGTCATCAGGAAAGCCCTGGATTTGAGCGCCGATGACAAGGTGATTCCTGCATCGGCATTGAAAAGGACCGGCCACGACAAGCTGCTTGAAGAGATGGAAAAGCTTCTGGAGGGATAAATGCAGTTTATCAGTTTTAGAATACTTATCAGGCGTATCAAAGCCATAAAATCAATGATGCGCGATAAAACTGTACCAAAGCGCAAGAAAGCTCTGGTCGTAGCGGGCATAATCTATCTTTTCCTGCCCATAGACCTGATACCTCCTGTGCTGTTCCCTTTCGGCTTTCTGGACGATTTGGTCCTTTGGATTTGGATAGTCTGGACGCTCAAGGACACCTTGGACCTTTACTGGGACGGAGAAAAAGAACAGGATTTTTCCGGGATATTTGACAAAGAAGATATAGTAGAAGGCGTAGAATTTACTGTAGACCAGGAGGAAGAAAAAAATGAGCAGCAATAATCAGACGGGCAAAGTGCTGTTTACGAGAGAGCAGATAGAAGCCAGGGCGGCCGAGATCGGCGCGCAGATATATGAGGATTACGGCGGAGAGCCGGTCTATCTGATATGCACCTTGAGAGGGGCAGTGATGTGGATGGCTGACATAATGAAAAATGTTGCCAACGATACCGAGATAGACTTCATCATGGCCTCAAGTTATGGCTCGGGAACCACCAGTTCCGGCGTGGTGAAGATCAAAAAAGACCTTGAAGGTGATATTTACGGCAAGAACGTGATAATCATCGAGGATATCATAGACACGGGAACCACCCTCAAGCATCTCAAAGAACACCTGGCCGACAGAAATCCGAAGAGTATAAAAATATGCACTCTTCTGGACAAGCCGTCAAGGCGCGTCGTTGATATAGAGGCCGATTACGTGGGCTTTTCCATAGAAAACCTGTTCGTGATAGGCTACGGACTGGACTATGACCAGAAATACAGAAATTTGCCTTATGTAAGTTACCTCGAGGGATAAACGGGGTAATATATAGATAAGAAGCATATGATATGGGTTACAAAAAATTTGCAAAGGAGATACATAAAATGGCTTACGAAGTAAAGATAGGAATATCAAACAAACACGTTCATTTAAGCGAAGAGCATGTAGAGGCTCTGTTCGGCAAGGGTCACCAGCTGACTCCGACTAAAGACCTGGTTCAGCCGGGACAGTTTGCCTGCGAAGAAAAAGTCGATATAGTAGGACCTAAGAACACGCTCAAGGGTATAAGAGTTCTGGGACCTGCAAGACCTGAAACTCAGGTGGAGCTGGCCATGACGGACGCCAGAACGATTGGAATCAAAGCTCCGGTTACAGAGTCGGGAAAATTGGCCGGAACTCCGGGCTGCAAGCTGGTAGGACCTTGCGGAGAAGTCGAGCTCGACCACGGCGTGATGGTAGCCATGAGACACGTCCACTTAAACGACGAGCAGGCTGCGGAAGCCGGCGTAAAGGACGGAGAGATCGTCAGCATCAAGATCGAGGGCGAGAGAGGACTGGTATTTGATAACGTTCTCGTAAGAGCAGGCTCAAAGCACGAGAGAGAAGTGCATCTGGACACTGACGAGGGAAACGCAGCAGGCTGCGGACCTGATACCGTCTGCACTATAATCAAATAAGACTGCCGGCAGCGGCAGATAAGACCTGCGCGGGTTCGCTTATGCGCAGGTCTTTTTTTCTGCGAGCTGCAGCAGCGGAGCTGCGAAGCTCTTTATGATCCGATGATGCGACTGCCGCTGAAACATCAAAATTTACGGCAGGCCGTACAGCCCAGTCGTCGGATCCTCAAACCACGGGATATGAGGCGTGAAAAATGTGAAAACGACCAGCAAAGCGCAGAGAGCTAAGAGAAGCGCCGCTCCTGCCAGCTTTGATCCCGGGATGCCTGAGGGATGGCTTTTTATCATGCGGTAGTTGAAAATATATGCCAAGGCCGCGGCAGAGATGAATATGCTTATGTCTATCCACATGATATTTCTGCCGATGATTCCGCTGTAAGTATAATACGCTGCGGTGACTGCACCCACGGCCAAAAGAGCCGACAGGGAAGTAGACCATATCAGGTTGGGCATCGCAGTTCTCTTCTGTTTTAAGTATATTAACTGTATGATTAAGAAAAATAGTATAGGGAAATAAATCAGCTTCAAGTGCTCCCAGGGACTTTCATTTACAGGAGAAAAGGCGGCGGCCGCCCTGTTTCCGGTCCAGTCATAGAGAAAATGTAGAGGAAAGCCTGCTGCGGATGTGAAGATAAATCCTGCTATCATCTGAATTTTCAGTGAAAAAACTTTTGATTTAGGTATATACATAGTTATAAGACCAACTTTCCGCGATATTATTACATTGTATTTTATCCGAAATTGGTGTATCATATACCTTGTAGAGGTGTTTTTAGGAGGAAGAATATTGAGGCAGTTCAATTACGTTTGTTCATTTCTGCTGGTTATTACGTTATCAGTCTTTATAATAACCGCAGGACAAAACATAACGGCACGAACATCAGGAACTTACCTATACTATTTTAACGATACCAGAGCTGTGGATAGTCTTGGCGCTGAATACACTAGTTCACAGATGGCGGATGAAATCGCGGGCTTCATGAATTCGTGGCGCCCCGACGAATTTCAGGTGTACGAAAACACGGGATATGACATGCAGGGGATATTTTCCGCCAAAGACAGCGACAATATGCTTAAGGCTAAGACTGCCATGGACATAAGCTTGATAATATGTTTGGTCAGCCTGATTATTACTGTGTCTATATATGTTTATTTTTTAAAAAATGATTTTAAACTAGTCCTGAGAAAGCGGCTCAAAGCCGTGTGGATCGTTACGGCTGTGCTTTTGGCTTTCGAGGGATTTTTGCTCATGAGCGGAAAAGGCGTCAAATGGCTGGCGTCTTTCATAGGGCTCGAGCCTTTGAGCGACAATTCGCTGCTTTCCGTAATACTGAGCGAGGATTTTGTCAATATGTCGAGCTTCTTTGTCATAGCATATACGATCGTCGCCGCGATAGCGTTGTCCTATCTTACTTATGTTCTGACCAAGCCGCCCAGGATTTTTTACTGAAACGGAATTTTCACGGCGGAAAGATTTTCACGCCGGAGAAAGGTTCATGTTGAAATTTTTATGATAGAAGATTTTTTTCAGAAAAGGAGAACTTATGATATTTGTTCACTTAGCCGAGGGCTTTGAAGAGGTAGAAGCGATCACTGCAGCGGATATAGCCAGGAGAGCGGGGCTTGATGCGAAGCTGGTTTCCGTCACAGGCGAACTGAAAGTCAGGGGAGCCCACGGAATAACAGTGGAAGCTGACTTGCTGTTTGAAGAAGCGGATTATGAAAGCTGCGATATGCTTGTTTTGCCGGGAGGACTTCCGGGAGCATATAATTTGAGGGATCACAAGGGACTCTGCCGCAGGATAGCTCTTTTCAATGAAGAGGGAAAGGGTCTGGCTGCGATATGCGCCGCGCCTCTTGTCCTGGGCTCTCTGGGAATTCTGACAGGAAAGAAAGCGACCATTTACCCGGGCATGGAAAAGGAACTCAAAGGCGCAGAAGCGTTGGATTTTCCGGTTGTCAGGGACGGCAATATCATCACTTCCCAGGGACCTGCGACGGCCATGAAATTCGCCCTTGCCATAGTAAAATACTTTAAAGGAGATGAGGCAGGAGAAGCTTTGGAAAAAGACCTGCTGTTATATTGATGAGCCTTAAGATAGATTTTCATATCCATACATGGTACTCGGACGGAACGATGAGCCCTGAGGAGATCGTCGAAAAATATGCCGGAGAAGAATTCAGCACTATAGCCATCACGGATCACGAAGTGACGGATGGCATAAGAGAGGCGCAGGAGGCCGCAAAGGGCAAGGGTATAAAAGTGGTTCCCGGAATAGAGCTGGCTACCGATATGGACGGCAGAGAGCTCCATATCCTCGGATACTATATAGACGAGGAAAATCCTGCTCTCCAAGATGCGCTGGCGCGCCTTGCGGTCATCAGAAAGAAGCGAAACGCCGGCATTCTCAAAGCCCTGCAGCAGCAAAATATAGACATAAAAGAAGAGGACCTGATTCAGCGACCGGGACAGACTTATATAGGAAAACCCAACTTTGCCAGAGCTTTAGCAGCCAAGGGATATATAGACGAGGCATCCCAAGCGTTCACTCCCGGTCAGTTCCTGGAGTCCGATGAAGTCAGGGCTGTTGAAAAAGAAAAGCTTTCAACTGCAGAGGCTATAAAATTGATCAGAGATGCCGGAGGGATAGCCGTTCTCGCCCACCCATGCAAGATAAAAGGCATAGGACAGCGTGAAAGCGAGGAATTTCGGAGAAATTTTGGGATGCTGCTGGCCGGGTTAAAAAAGGCCGGACTTAAAGGACTTGAGTGCATATATCCTACCCATAGCGATGAGGAAAGGCTGTACTTCATAAGCATGGCGTCCAAATATCATCTTCATGTAACAGAGGGCTCGGATTTTCACGGTAGGTAGCGCCTGATACGCAGAAAATTATGGGATAAAAGGGCATCGTTATATAAGCAATATGCGCGTCAAAGAGGATTTTCCTGCGGCGCGCGTTTTATTTTCAGCAATGCGTGATTTATTATGGCGTTGCCAAGTGATGGCGGAGAGATTATAATAAAGTCAGCAGATAGAGTTTACGATAAAAGGAGAAGAGCGATTATGTCAGTATTCAGCAGCAGGAGAGTAGCAGCGGCTGTAAGAACGAAAGAGGATTTCGATATTTCCATAACTTCAAAAGTCGATGTGATATTCTTGCTTTATTCCAGCATCATGAATATAGAAGCATACGTCAAAAAAGCCCATGACGCGGGAAAGAAGATTTTCATACACATGGATTTTGTAGAGGGAGTGGGAAAAGACCGCGCCGGAATGGAATTTGTAAAGTCGGTGGGAGCCGACGGTATACTTACTACCAAGACCAACATGATACGCCCGGCCAAAGACTGCGGCCTCATCACCGTTCAGAGATTCTTTATCGTCGATTCCCATTCCGTCGATACTGCGGTGGAATCTATCCGCATAGCCAAGCCTGATGTGGTGGAGATAATGCCGGGAGTGGTGGAAAAAAAGATAAGAGAATTTACAGAGAAAGTATCCATGGAGATATTGGTAGGAGGCCTTATAGAGCTTAAGGAAGAGGTCGACGCGGCGATAGAAGCGGGGGCTACGGCAGTTTCCACGGCCAACAGAGAACTTTGGAACTACAGATAATTTTGGAACTATAGATGACGACGGACAAAGCTGACGAATAATTTTAAGAAAGTAGGGGAGTAGAGATGAAAATTAAATTTTGCGGAGCTTCACAGGGCGTGACAGGTTCATGCCACCTGATAACTACGGACAAGCATAAGATTTTGCTGGACTGCGGACAGTTCCAGGGCGGAAAAACGATGGAGGCGATGAACAGCGAAGCGTTTCCTTTTGTGCCGGAGGAGGTTGAGTGTGTCGTACTGAGCCACGCTCATATCGATCACTGCGGAAGGCTTCCCCTGCTGGTGAAGCGAGGCTTCAAAGGAAATATATACTGCACAGACGCTACAGCTGATCTGCTGGACGTTATGCTCAGAGACAGTGCGTATATCCATGAAAAGGACGCGGAAATGCAGAGCAGAAAAAACGCCAGGACAGGCAAGCCTGCCGTAGAACCCCTTTATACCATCCAGGACGCTGAGGAGGCTCTTAAACTGGTGAAACCTGTGCTCTACGACCAGCTGATAGAACTCAATCCGGAAATCAAAATAGTTTTCAACGACGCAGGACATATACTCGGCTCAGCGATAACAGAGCTTTGGATAACCGAGGGCGAGAGCACTTCAAAGATCGTCTTTTCCGGCGATCTGGGCGTGATGGACAGGCCTATACTGAGAAATCCTACGAAAATAAAGAAAGCCGACTATGTGATAATGGAGACGACCTACGGCAACCGCGTCCATGAAGCAAACTCCACAAGCATAGATCAGCTCATCAAGATAACCATAGATACAGTCAAGAGAGGCGGAAGCGTCATAATTCCGTCTTTCGCCGTGGGAAGAACGCAGGAACTGATATATCAGTTCAACATGTTCTATGAAAACCATCCTGAATACAAGAAGTATCTGGAGGACGTAAACGTATACATCGACAGTCCGATGGCCACGACCGCCACGGAAGTGTTCAAGAAAAATGCCCAGGTCTTTGATGATGAGACGAGGGAATATATTCTGAAAGGAGATAATCCTTTAGATTTTAAAAACCTGAAATTCACTAGAAATACGGCAGATTCCCAGATGCTGAACAACGATAAGTCGCCGAAGATCATAATTTCTGCCAGCGGAATGTGCGAGGCGGGAAGAATAAGGCACCATCTCAAGCACAATCTGTGGGACAGCAGAAACAGCATTGTTTTCGTAGGCTATCAGGCTGAGGGAACTTTGGGAAGAATGCTGATCGAAGGCGCCAAGGAAGTAAAGCTGTTCGGCGAGACCATAATGGTGAGCGCTCAGATACATAATCTGGAAGGGTTTTCCGGCCACGCAGACAGAGACGGCCTTTTGGACTGGCTCAGCGGCTTTCAAAAGAAGCCTAAACAGGTCTTTCTGGTTCACGGCGAAACAGATTCAAAGCTGGATTTTGCCAAGCTCATACACGATAAACTGGGTTATGAGCCTGTAGTGATAATGCAGAATTCGGAATTTGAGCTTGAAACAGGAGAACTTTTGAGCAAGGAGGACGTCATAACAGACGTGATGGACGACGAGGGCATCGAGGAACTTAAGGACAAGATTTCCGATATTAAGGAAGAACTGGATCAAATACTTTCCGACACTGAAGAAGTCATGAAAAAACGTCCGTCTGCCGAAAAACTCCAGCAGATAAACAATCTGATCCTGGAAATCGAAAAAGCGTCGGTAAATCTCGGCTCTTCGATAACTGCCGAGGACAGAGACATGCGTCCGCTCAGCGAGCAATAAGTCAATAAGTCAATAAGCCAATAAGTCAATGAGTCGATAGGTCGATAGACCGCGGGGGGCGGAAAGAAGCTGGAGTAAAATCCAGCCGGGGCTTGCAGTATTTGCGGGTCCGCAGCCAGCCTCAGGACTAACAGGAGTTGAAAATGGAAAATCCTCAAGTAATCGTAATAGGAATCGCAGGCGGAACCGGCTCGGGAAAGAGCACGATGATCAACAAGATAAAGGAAGAATTCGGTGACGTGATAACTATCCTGAGCCATGATTTTTACTATAAGCGCCACGACGAGCTTTCCCTTGACGAGAGACGCAGGCTCAACTACGACCACCCGGCTGCTTTCGACACAGACTTGATGATAAGTCATCTGAAAACGCTCAAAAATTGGCAGCCAGTGGACAGACCTGTGTATGACTTCACCATTTACAATCGCACTGACGAGACAGTTCGGATTCGTCCGTCGAAAGTAGTTGTGGTCGAGGGAATACTCATATTTGAAAATAAAGAACTTATGGATTTGTTCGACATAAAGGTCTTCATCGACACCGACGCTGACGTGAGGATTATCAGGAGAATACTGAGAGACGTCAGGGAAAGGGGCAGAACGCTGGAATCGGTGATAGACCAGTATCTTTCCAGCGTGAAGATAATGCACGAACAGTTCGTCGAACCCAGCAAGAAATATGCTGATATAATAGTTCCGGAGGGCGGATTTAATGTGGTTGCCCTGGAAATGCTCAGCGAGAGGATACACGCTCTTTTGAGCCGGTAGGTCAGTGTGCTTGCCGGACAGCAGTTTGTAAGACTGGCAATCTGCGAGGGCTTGCGTGTCTTTGAAATGGAGATATGAAACGCCCGGCATGCCAACTTAATATATGATTTCACTCATGCGCCTCCGGCAGAATTTTCTGTATATGAAAGTTTTGCCAGGGGGCTTTTTATTTTGCAAAAATATCGGAATTATAACTTCGCCTCAGGGTGAAATCGTTCAGAGCAGAAAGTACAAAATTCAATTAAATCCTTAAAACCCGCAATTACGTCACTAAATTTGGCATTTTTGCGAAAAAATGTTGTTAGGAGTGTCGGAAAATGTTACATATACTCTAAAAAAAGAGAAAGGTGTGTGATCTCATGAGAGAATATCAACAAAGATCGATGAAGTCCTACGTATTGCCGGAAGCCGTTTACAGGCAGGCTCTCTGGGCTGTCAAGGATTTACCTAGACTTAAAGAGATTCTGGAAAGATCGCTTTGCTCGGAAGGTGATCTGCCGCAAACTTCTCTGGTGGCTGAAAACGGGGGAAGCAGCGGTAAAACGTGGGCTGACAAGGATTTTACAGGGCAGAGCGCCGTGGAGAGAGCTATGACGTCGGTGAAGATACAGGCTATAGAAGACGCTTTTTTTCAAATACCGCACAAATACAGGGAGGGCATAAGGCTGAAGCTGACCGAGGGAGTAAAATACAGCGACGATTTTCATGCCAACACGTGGAAAAAATGGCAGCAGATATACATTTATCATGCGGCGAAAAACCTAGGGTTGTATTGAAGCTAAAAACATACAGTATCTGGACATGCTATTTATAGTATCTGGACATGCTATTTCAGATGAAATCAGACCGTATCCAGAGCTGTTTGTCGAAAAATGTCAATAAAAAGTGCTAAGAAAATTGCGGATTGTGCTGAAAAAGATAAAACAAAGTGATAATATGATATTGTAAAAAAATTACATAATTCGGGCGCACGAATTCAGGAAAGGAGATGTGTCTTGAACAAAAAAATAGCCGGCTTTGTGATAATCGCCGCTGCGCTGCTGGCCATGGGAGTTTGGGAACTATGGGGCAGAGAGAATTTTTCATATAAAGAAATCCTTGTGGTGCGGGGTGATCTGCCGGCCAATACAGTTGTAGAAGAGAAAGATATCGAAACAAAAAAATCAGAGAACCCGCCTCAAAACGCTTTGAGGGCAGGGGAAGAGAAGAAGATAATCGGTATGGAGACGGCGCAGTTCGTAGCTGAGGATTCTCCTCTTTACATGGAGTATTTCAGACAGTCTCAGTTTGCCACAGGGGAGGAAACGGAAAAAGAAATACTTTCCGTTCCTGCAGACTGGCTGCTGTCGCTGCCGCAGACGATACGGCGCGGTGATAAAGTTACGTTTTATAACGATAAGATCAAGGTCATGACAGCGGTGGTGGCCTATGCCAAAGACGGAAGCAATCAGGAGGTTCTTTCGTCCGACAAGGACAGGCTCAACGGAACATCAACAGTTCAGCACATAGAGATAATAGGGCATAGGAACGACTTGGTAGAACTTTCCCGGCTTGCAGGCGAGGGGAAGAAATTTACGCTGACGTACTGCTGAGCTGTTGATATGCGGCTATAGAACAACCGGTTAGGAGGTGCGTTGCCAGACGGCAATTACAGGGGGGAGAATGGAACAGACAGAACAATTCAAAGATTTTTACAAACTTTGCAGGGTCATAGGGGAACACTTTGACAAGGAGTGGAAAGAAGCGGACGAATGGGAAAAAGAAATAAGGCTGGAAAGGGAGAAGAAAGCCATAATGGGCTATCAGGAGGAAACTGAATATTACAAGAGACGAATAGAAGAGGTGCTTGAAAGCTCATTACACTGGAAAGACATATCCTTTCCTCCCTGGTACGGCAGACTTTCAGAAGGGGTGTTTGCCGAATTATACGGACTTGCCGGCCTGGAACCATGGGCATACGGCAGGACCGAGGCATATAAAAACTCTTCGTCCGCTAAACTTATCGGGGACAGGCTTTATTGCTTGATAGACGGCAAGTCAGAACTTCAGCCTCAGAGGATTTCCGCAGGGAGAAGAGAACAACTGAAACGCGCTCTGCTGATGGCAACACCTAAAGAGAGGCTGGAAGCGGGTTTTCACGAGGTTTACCTCCACAACGGAATCAGAATAACCATATATTCCGGAGACAGGACTAAAGAGGGAGAGGATATAATGGTATTCAGAAAATACCTGCTGAGGGAGCTGACTTTTGAAAAGTTGGCCGGTCTTGGCACCATATCATCTGACTCTGTAGAGCTTTTCAAGGTGATGGTCAAAATTGGCTTCAACATGTTGTTTACCGGACAAGTCCGCTCGGGAAAGACAACGTTTATGCAGGTGTGGCAGAGATATGAGGACCGCTCTCTGGAGGGGCTGGCCATCGCGACAGATCCTGAAACTCCGTGGCATCTGATCATGCCGGACGCTCCGATAATGCAGCTCGTAGCTGACGGTGATGAGCTTGATCACCTTTACCGGTTTCTTCTCAGGGGAGACTGCGACTATATACTTTTAGAAGAGATGAGAGATGCCGGCGCCTTTAAAATGGCGCTGGACATCACCTCTTCAGGCACGGCCAGAAGCAAGGCGACGATCCATGCAGGTGATCCTCAGGATATTCCTTTTAAGATGGCTGCGGCGATAGTCGGCAGGTACGGCGGAAGCTTTAAAGGTATAATTTCGCAGATTTTCAGGAACTTTAACTATGTAATGGAATTCTGCCAAGTACCGGAAAGCAGAAATATGAAAAAGCTGCTCTCCATAAGCGAATACAGGTATGATATAAATACGGACAGAGTATCTATTCATTATATCTGCAAATTTGACCGGGAAACAGGCAAATGGCTTTGGAAAAGCGATATAGGGGAGGATAAAGAAAAAATGGGTAAGCTGTATCCTGAAGAATTTAAGAAGATGAGCAACATGCTTAAGATGCTGGAGGAGAGGAATCCTCTTATGGAGAATACCGTCATATATCCGAGATATTACAGGCCGGAAATAGGAGAACATGATGTTCACTGAAATTTTCTTGACTTTGGCAGCCTTCGCGGGATTGGTGATTTTTTATCTCGAAGAAATTAAAGCATTATTGAGAAAGATAAAAGGTCTGCTATATCTCCGCTCTGAGGATGTCAGAATAAAGCGTAAAGAAAAGAAAAAGGCGGCTGAAATCTCAGATGAATTGGGTGACGCGAAAGAATTTACGCTGATGGAATCCGTAAGCAGATTGCTTCAGGCTACGCTTGGCTTCAGAGGAAAGAAGACAGCCGCTGGATTCATTGCTTTGTCAGTGGCGGCCGGTTTAGCAGTATTTTATCTTTTGAGATATAAAGTAACGCCGCTTCTTGCTTTCGCAGCTGGGTTGTCGGCACTTTCTGCTCCATTTCTCATGCTCCTATGCAGACTTCAATCAATACGTGTGGAAAATTCAAAAGAAGGAGATGTGATGATAACGGAGCTTCTTGATAATTACAAGATGAATTATTTCAATATGCAGCAGGCCATAGAAATGACAGCCTTAAATATCAAAGAAGCTCCGCGGTCAAGGAAGCTTCTTTTTAATCTGTCTAAAGGCCTTAATACCGCCTCTGACAAATACGAAATAAAGAAGCTCTTGGATGAATTCAGGTTTTCCATAGGCACCTCATGGGCAGGAGTCATGGCTGATAACATGTATTTTGCCCTCGTATCAGGAATACGAATCACAGAAGCCATGGAAGACTTGATAAAGACTGTTGAAAAGGCGAGAAAAATCGAAGAATTTGCCAGAAGAGAGAGCAACGAAGGAAGACTTATGCTGAAGTACATGGCCCCTTGCTGCTATCTGCTGACAGTTGCGGCCGGAATAAAATATTTCGGACTTTCACCTGAAGAATTCGTAAAGTACCAGTTTATGACGGAAACGGGAATGGCGTGGTTCATAATAGCGGCACTTACGTATTGCTTAGGCATAGCAGCAAGAAGCTTTTTGTCGCGAAGCAAACTTGATATATGATGATTTGCGTATGATGATTTGCGGGGGAAGAGGGAGGCAAATATGGGGATAAACATTTATATGGCTGTTTTAGCAGCGTTGATGTGTGTCAATGTCTGCATATACAGAAAAGAATTGAAATTTCTGCTGCCCGGAGATGAACTGAGACAGAAGAAGAAAGAACTGAAAAACAGCATAATGGTGATGACAGCAAAACATAAAGCCGGCAGTCTGGAAAGGGAACTTTTCAGCAGCAGCGTTACTCTGAAGAATCTTTCAATCGTCAGGAGAGAAGCACCGATTTCAGCAGACTATATGTATGAGAAACTGGTAGAGAATGGAGGAAAATTGAAACCTGTTTTCAGCCGCATGCTGACGTTGTACAGGACAGGACACGATGAAGAAGCCTTTAATATAGTTGCTGCAGAAATAGGGACTAAATCTGCGAAAAATTTTGCGTACATATTGTCTAAAATTGACAAAATGAATCCGGTGCAGCTGGCAGGGCAGATGGAGATATTTCAGGAAATGATGACGGAAAAGGCTGTGACAGCGGCTATGAAAAGAACCCAGAGAAACGGGGCTGTAATAACTGTCTGCGCGTCTATGTCTATATTCGCGCTGCTGATAAATTTTACAGTCGTAGTAATATTTATGGATACCATAGATGTCCTGAACAGCATCTTTGTCTGAAAGAAAGAAAAGAACGGAAAGGGGAAATATATGAAGAACTTAATAATCATAATAGGTACCATCGTACTTGGAGCGGTGATCGTCAATACGATGATTCTGGGGGATGAAAACTCACTGAAAAGTACGGCTGGCGATATCGTTGAAAACGGCACTGAAACGATATCGGAATACCTCGATTTCGGCAGAATGACCGGAACAGCGTGACTGACCGGAACCAGTGCGGCATGAAAAATTTGATAATCATAATAGGAACCGTCGTCTTGGGAGCATTGATATTCAATATGATGGTGGGAGACGGAGAAGACACGCTCAAGGCCGCGGCGGAAAAGGTCATGAGAGAGACTTTGTCTGTTTATGAGGACAGGGAGTGATGAGTTGAAAGATTTAATAACCTCTATAGGTTCAATAACGATACTTATGATATTTATTCTGCAGTTTGCCTCAAACCAGGCGCTGGTAAGCAAGTTCGCCTTTTCTGATGTCATTGTAGAAAAATATGCAGATAGCCTTGCTGCAGAAAACAGCGAAGAGGCGCAGAGAGAGCTCAAAAGAAATCTCACTTCTGTTTTGGGATGCAGCAACGCAGAGGTGCGCCTAGAAACCGGAGCAGACGGTACATATACAGTGAGCGCTCCGGTAAGAGACGTTATAGCCTGCGGAAAGCTTCTTGGGATATCTGATGAGGACAATAAAGTCATATATAAAAAAACTATAAAGGCAGAGCAATGAAGAACATTATAATCACCCTGGGGATTCTAATATTGATGACCATGTTGAACAAGTTTCAACTTGACATTTTTTTTCATATGGTATAAAATATTTCTTCGTAAAAGGGAGTAACTGGCATCTTTATGATGTGATATACTGCGTCAAGACGATCATTAAATTGATTCGCTGATATCTTAAATAGTAAGACTTTTACCGTATATAATAAGATTATATGGTAGGAGTCTTTTTTTACGACTTTTGCCCAGAAAGGAAGAAGAAAAATGCAATACTATTTAAAATCAACTGAAGAAGCTTTAAAAGAAGTCGACTCCAGTACGGAGGGCTTGATGTCGTCAGAAGCGGAGAAGCGGCTTTCTGCTGATGGCAAGAACAAGCTGAAAGAACCGGAAAAAGATTCTCTGTTTAAAAAGCTTATGCAGCAGTTTGCCGATCCAATGATTATAATACTTATCGTAGCGGCGGCCATATCAGGAGTGACTTCGTTCTACTCAGGTGAAAGCTTTGCAGACGTTATCATAATACTGTTTGTAGTAGTTATAAACGCCATCCTTGGAGTGTATCAGGAAAGCAAGGCTGAAAAAGCTATAGAAGCTTTGCAGGAAATGGCCTCTGCTACGAGCAAAGTTTACAGAGACGGAAAAATTACTACAGTCAAGAGTGAAGACCTGGTAAAAGGAGATATAGTCATTCTGGAAGCCGGAGACGCTGTTCCGGCGGACGGAAGAATAATCCAGTGTGCCAGCATGAAAATTGAGGAGGCCGCGCTCACGGGAGAAAGCGTGCCTGTAGATAAGACAGAAGAAACTCTTGAACTTGCCGGAGAGAAAGAAATCCCTCTGGGAGATAGAAAAAACATGGTATATATGGGCAGCACGGTGGTGTACGGAAGAGGAGCCGCTGTCGTATGCGAGACAGGCATGAATACAGAAATGGGAAAGATCGCAGACGCTTTGGCTCAGGCTAAAGAAGGTAAAACACCGCTGCAGATCAAACTGAGCCAGTTGAGCAAAGTACTGACAGTTCTGGTTCTCGTGATATGCGCCGTGATATTCGGAGTAAGCCTGCTCAGAGCTGACTCGCTTAACGGAGAAGTAATTCTCGACGTATTTATGGTGGCGGTAAGCTTAGCTGTCGCAGCCATACCTGAAGGACTTGCGGCCGTTGTGACCATAGTTCTTTCCATAGGCGTTACCAATATGAGCAAGAGAAACGCTATAATACGCAAGCTGACGGCCGTTGAAACACTGGGCTGTGCTCAGATAATATGTTCAGACAAGACGGGAACGCTGACGCAGAACAAGATGACTGTAGTAGATTATTACGGTGATGATGAAAAACTTTTAGCTCAGGCCATGGCATTGTGCTGCGACGCTAAAATAGAGCAGGGAGATACGGAAGCGACAGGAGAACCTACCGAATGTGCTCTCGTAAATTATGCGTTCAAATTGGATATAGATAAGAAAGCTGTTGAAGAAAAACTGCCTAGAGTGGAAGAAGTGCCTTTTGACAGCAGCAGAAAGATGATGACTACCATCCATTCAGACGTAGCTTCCGGTAAAGTGATACAATATACCAAGGGTGCTCCTGACGAAGTCCTCAAGAAATGTACTATGATCCTGGACGGTGGGACTGCAAGACCGATAACTCAGGAAGACAAAGATAATATTCTCAAGGCCAATAAAAACATGGCCGACAAGGCCCTCAGAGTTCTCATGGCGTCGCAGAAGATATATGACGCTGTACCTGATAAGGTAAGCGCGGAAGCAGTCGAGAATGATCTCTGTTTCCTCGGACTCGTGGGAATGATAGACCCGGTAAGACCTGAAGTCAAAGCGGCGATAGAAGAATGTGACAGCGCAGGAATAACTCCTGTAATGATAACGGGCGACCACGTAGATACGGCAGCAGCCATAGGAAGAGAACTCGGCATCTTGTCAGGCGGTAGAAAAGCCATAACAGGAGCCATGCTTAATGAGATGGACGATGAAACCTTTGAAAAGGAAATCGAGAGCATAGGCGTATATGCCCGTGTTCAGCCTGAACATAAGGTCAGAATCGTAAATATGTGGAAGAAGAAGGGATACGTTACCGCCATGACCGGTGACGGAGTCAATGACGCGCCTAGCATAAAGTCAGCAGACATAGGCGTGGGAATGGGTATTACCGGAACGGACGTAACAAAGAATGTCGCCGATATGGTTCTCGCTGACGATAACTTTGCTACCATAGTCGGAGCAGTTGCGGAAGGAAGACGAATCTACGACAACATACGTAAGGCCATTCAGTTCCTGCTGGCTTCAAATATGAGTGAAGTTATAAGTATATTTACTGCAACGATGCTTGGATTTACAATTCTGCATCCTGTTCATCTGCTGTGGATAAATCTGGTTACAGACTGCTTCCCTGCACTGGCCCTCGGCGTAGAAAGGCCTGAAGCGGATATAATGAAGAGAAAGCCGAGAAAAACCAGCGACGGAGTTTTCTCAGGCGGACTGGGTGTAGACATGGTATATCAGGGCGTTATCCTCGCAGGACTCACACTGATAGCATACTTCGTAGGCCATTACATTGAGTCAGGTGTATGGGAAATAGCTACAAGTCCAGATGGAACCACGATGGCGTTCCTGACTCTTTCCATGGCTGAAATATTCCACAGCTTCAACATGCGTTCGCAGAGAGGAAGCATATTCAGCATTAAGCACTGGAACCCATCTCTTACTTGGGCAGGTATTGCCAGCTTCATTTGCACATCTCTTGTTATATATGTGCCGTTCCTCTCGGAAGCCTTTGAGTTTGAGCACATAAGCCTGATGGAATATGCAATCGCTATAGGCCTGGCATTCTGTATAATTCCTATCGTTGAGATAGTAAAACTGGTGCAGAGAAAAATGGCGAAATAATTAAACTTAGTTCACATGTTAAACATAAGCCCGGCTTGGCAGTGCGGATGCTGCTGTCTGCCGGGCTTTAGCGTGGAAGCAATTTTCCAGGCAGCTTATAGGCAGATATGTATGTTTTTTATAGTCCATGGCTTAACGGATGAATTGTTAAATAAACGTCAAACAATCAAAAGAGAGCAAAATAAGGTTAACATATCAGACAGGTTGTGTTATAATAAATTACCGCAAAACTGTTATTTCTTTCAAAGAACAGGCAAAACGACGGCTCACAGCTCTGTTTTCAGGAAATCAAAATAACTCGCCGCTTCTTTTGAAGAACACGGCTCACAGTTGGCGTGGCCAGCGGCATGAAAATAGCCTCCGGGCTCAAAAAGATTTTGATTCCAAGCTGAAAACATATGCGGCTTCGCCTGTTTTGCAAGCTGTTCTTTTCAATGAAATAAAGATTTTGTGATGATTTATACGGCAAAAGTGTCAGTCGAATTACAGTGGTCACACCTGTTTTGTGGTATAATGAACCCAACATTGTATTGTTCGGCGTTGCCGCAAGGTAGGGTTCATTGAATCACTTTGCCAGACTTGTTTTGTGGTATAATGTCCGCAGACTTTGCACGAAAGGAAATGATATGGGAATCGTCGTAGGAATTGATATAGGAGGAAGCACTACCAAAATTGCGGGATTTGACGGAAGCAGGATGTTGGTGCCGGTACAAATTTCGGCAAACAGCGCTGTGGCGTCTCTGTTCGGGGCGTTCGGCAAATTTTTATACGACAATAATCTTGAGCTTTCAGAGATAGATCAAGTCAACCTGACCGGCGTTGGAAGCAGCAATATCACGCAAAAGATTTACGGGCTGCCGACATATAAAGTGGACGAGTTTTCAGCCAACGGCGTAGGCGGAGGATATTTTGCCGGAGGAAAGAACGATTTCATGGTCGTCAGCATGGGAACGGGAACCTCCTACGTGAGAGTTCAGAATAATATTCCTACGCATCTCGGCGGTATAGGCATAGGAGGAGGAACCATAACGGGGCTTTCCAAGCTTATGCTCAATACTGACGACGTAGATAAGATACGGGAGATGGCTGCTGAGGGCAAGATAGGAAATATAGACCTCAGGATAGGCGATATATCTAAAAACCCTCTGCCAGGACTCGACCTTGAGATCACGGCTTCAAACTTTGGAAAGGCTTCGTCAAGAGCCAGCAGTGAAGATAAGGCAGCCGGCATAGTCCATATGGTGATCGAGACCATATGCCAGACGGCAGTTCTCATAGCCAACGGAAACAACATAAAGGATTTCGTACTGATAGGAAATCTGATAAATTTCCCGGAGTGCTGGAGAGTGTGCGACATGATAAAGCTCATGTATCCGGATGTTAATTTTATAATACCCGAGGATGGAGAATACGGGACTGCTATAGGCACGGCGCTTGCCGATAAATGCTGCCTGAAGCCCGTATAGGTGAATATGAAAAATAAATTTTGCGGAGTGATGAATCTGGCAGCTGCTGTCTTTGCGGCAGCTGCCGTTATATGTATATCTGTAACGGTCACCGTTTTGTTCAGGCCGCTTTACTATTTTGACATGGGATATCTGAATATTTCCGAATATTCCGGGATTTCTGAAGAAGTGATAAAAGCCAACTACGACGCTCTGATAGATTATAACCTGCTGGGAGGGCCTTCTGAGCTGGTATTTCCGACGATGAGCATGTCGCGTGAAGGCGAGATTCATTTTGAAGAGGTGAAGGATATCTTCATTTCCATGCAGATTATATCTATTATAGCGCTTATTCTCCTGACCGCATGGATCGTCGTTTATGCAAAGAGAAAAAGCGCAGCCTTTCAATGGATGAAGCTCACCGGAGCAGTGGTTGCCATAGTTGTGGCAGCGGTGGGAGCCGCAGTGCTGATAGATTGGAACTGGGCGTTTACGACGATGCATAAAGTTTTTTTCAGAAATGATTTTTGGATCTTCGACGCGAAAACAGACCCTGTCATAAATATCCTGCCGGAGCAGTTCTTTATGCACTGCGGGATAATGATAATTGTGCTGGCGATCGTTCAGATAATCGCGCTCCAGTTGATTTACAGGAGGTTGAAACGCAGAAGAAATGAATTTTAAACGAATGTTTTTCCGATTATATGACAGAAAGATTTCAGACGGGACGATAACCTTTTCGCAGCTTGGAATAAGTAAAACAGACTTTACCAGGCTTTGCACAGAAGAAAATTTTGCTTTCGATGAAGAAACGATATTGAGGATAAGCAAAATAATGAAGCTGAGCGGGGAAGAGGAGGAAGAACTGCTGAAATATGCGGCAAGCAGTGCAGAAAATTAAAATGCAGTGAAGTAAAAATAAAAAGTCTGGTATCTAGATACCGGACTTTTGTAATTATATCTGGCAGAGGCGGATAATCATACATTGAAGAGGAAATGCATCACATCTCCGTCCTTGACCACATAGTCCTTGCCTTCGGAACGGACGAGGCCTTTTTCTTTAGCTGTAGCTAAGTTTCCGCCGCATTCGATGAGCTTTTCATAAGCGATGGTTTCCGCACGTATGAACCCCTTTTCAAAATCGGAGTGTATTTTGCCGGCAGCGCCGGGAGCCTTGGTTCCGCGCCTTATGGTCCAGGCCCTTACTTCAGGCTCGCCTGCCGTAAGGAAGGAAATTAGATCCAGAAGAGAATAAGACGCTTTTATGAGCTGGTCGAGACCTGATTCTTCTATGCCCAGTTCCTGCAGGAAAAGCGCTCTTTCATCGTCATCCAGTTCCGCGACTTCGGCCTCGATTTCAGCACATATTACGGTGACCTCAGCGTTTTCTGAAGCGGCTATTTCGCGAACTTTTTTGACATATTCATTGTCTCCCGAGGAGACTTCGCTGTCGGATACATTGGCGACGTAAATTATAGGCTTATATGAAAGCAAGTCGAGGGTTTTTACAAAGGAGGCTTCATCTTCCTCCAGGTTCATGGCGCGTGCATTCTTACCTTCGCCCAGCCAGGAATAAATTCTGTTTAAAAGATCGAGCTCGCCCTGCAGCTTTTTATCGGCTTTAGCCGCTTTAGCTGCTTTTTGTATACGCCTTTCCAGCATTTCCATATCGGATAGGAGCAGCTCGGTATTTATGGTTTCGATGTCGGAAACGGGGTCTATGTGGCCTCCCACGTGGACGATGTTGTCGTTTTCAAAGCATCTGACTACATGGACTATAGCGTCCACTTCGCGTATATGGCCGAGAAATTTGTTGCCGAGGCCCTCGCCTTTAGAGGCGCCTTTTACAAGCCCTGCTATGTCGCAGAACTCGATGGTGGTGTATATGGTTTTCTTTGAGTTGTACATATCGTGCAGCACTTTGAGGCGTTCATCAGGAACGGTCACAACGCCTACATTGGGCTCTATAGTGCAGAAAGGATAATTTGCGGCCTCTGCGCCTGCCTTTGTTATTGCGTTGAATAAAGTGCTTTTTCCCACATTGGGAAGTCCGACGATTCCTAGTCTCATGGAAGTTCTCCTTTGTTTAAATTTATTTGTTTTGCATGTTGTCTGAGCGTAAAGCCTGTCTGCGCAGGAAAACATATATTACCGCGCAGCCTGCTATCAAAGCGAGGCTTAATACTTGAGCCTGGCGCAGCGGACCTATCATGAGGCTGTCTGTTCTCAGACCCTCGACGAAGAATCTTTCAACGGAATATAGGATCCCATATAAGCAAACGATTTGTCCCGGAAACCTGCGGTTATTTTTAGAAAAGTACATCAAAAATATGAACAGCAGGAAACACCAGATAGATTCGTACAGGAAAGTGGGATGGTAGCCCGTTCCGTCGATTATCTGAGCCCATGGCAGGTCAGTAGGCCCTCCGTGGGCCTCTTCGTTGAAAAAATTGCCCCAGCGGCCGATCGCCTGAGCCAGTGGTATAACGGGCGCAATGAGGTCTGCCGCATCCAGGAATTTGACTTTATAATGTCTGCATACGAAGTAGCTGACGATAAAGCATAATATCAAGCCGCCGTGGACTGCTAGCCCGCCGTTTCTGATATTGAAAATTTCAGACAGGTTGCCGGAAAAATCATCCCAGCTGAATATTACATAGTAAAGCCTTGCGCCGATGACTGCCGAGGGAATTATCCATATAGTGAGGGTAAGTATAAAATCAGGATCGATTCCGTACTTAGGCGCGCGCATGTAAGAAATAATTACGGCCAGCATAAAGCCTATGCCTATGAGAAGGCCGTACCACATTATGTCCAGGCCAAAAATGCTGAACGCTACCGGATCAGGTGCTCTCATCTCAAATCTCCTTTTGTGTATTGATACGATACCTTTTGAGGGTTTCGTGTTCTTTGACGGGTATTGTTTTTAAGCTTTCATACTATTATACAAAAAAAACTACCAAATGTCATCAAAGTTTGGTACTATTTTTAACATGAAGTATGAAAATATTGTTGCAGGAAAATTCATATCGAGACCTAACCGATTTATTGCCGACGTATATGTGGAAAGCGGATCAGGCATGGACAGCGCGGCAGACGCGATTGCCATGGAAAGCGAGGCTGTTAAGGCGCACGTTAAGAACACGGGAAGGCTGGGAGAACTTTTAGTTCCGGGAGCAAAGATATATCTGGAAGATCATTTCGGGCACATGGGGAGCAGGAAGATGAGATACTCTCTCATAGCGGTCGAAAAACAGATTGAATTGGGAACACTGCTGGCAAATATAGATTCTCAGGCGCCGAATAAAATCGTAAAAGAGGCTATTGAAGAGGGAAAACTTAGATTTTTCGGAGCAAATTCAGACGAGCTGACGATCAAGCCTGAAGCTGTGTACGGAGATTCTAGACTGGATTTTAAAATCAGCGGAAAAAACGGCTCTGAAGCTCTCATTGAGGTAAAAGGAGTTACGCTGGAGTCAGATGGAATCGCCTCTTTCCCCGATGCGCCCACAGAGAGGGGCATAAAGCATCTTAAGGAGCTGGAAAAGGCTGTCGCTGAAGATAAGGAAGCTTTTGTCATATTCGTGCTGCAGATGAAAGGAATGAAGCTTTTCAGACCCAACGACGAAAAGCATAAGGCTTTCGGCGACGCTTTGAGGCATGCTGCAGCAAACGGCGTCAGAGTCATGGCTTTTGAATGTGACGTATCGAAGGATCAGATAAAATTATCAGGTCAGGTAGAGACAGAATTGTAGAAATAAACCGGTCAATCGCATGGAATGACCGGTTTTGCTGTTTCGGTGCGTAAATATATGTTTGAATGAAAAGCTACGATTAGTTTATAATAAATCCCGTGACGAGGAAGAACAATGATGAAATGACCGCGGCAAGGATTCCATAAGGCGCTTGCGTCAAAGCATGATCAAAATTGTTGCATCCCGTAGCCGATGAGGTTATAACCGTTGCATCGGAATAGAAGCATACGTGGGAACCGAAAACTCCCGCACTGAGCACAGCCGATACTGCCAGCGTGACGTCGGAATCAAGCGTCTGCGCCAGAGGAATGACTATAGGCAGGGCTATGATGAACATTCCCCAGTTGGTTCCTGTAATAAATTCCGTTATGGCCAGCGCTATGAAAACTACAAAAGGGAGCAGCTGCGGAGTCACCAAATTAGTCGCTGAAGTTATTACATAATATGTGAAGCTTATCTGCTCGTTTACTTCTGCGAATAGGAAAGCAAGAACCATCAGCATGAGCGGCATGATCATATTTTTAAGACCTTCAAGAGCGATATCGGTGAATTCCTCAGCTGACATGACTCCCTGCCACATATACAGTATGAACATAAATCCTAAAGTTATAAGCACGCCCAGCTGCATATCGCAGTCCATCATTATGGTTGAACCTACAAGGACAAGAATCGGCAAAAATAAATTGCTTATCTTGGGATTTTCCGGAACCACTTCATCTTTGCCGGCCCTTATATCAATCTTTTCACTTCCGGCTGGAGCCAGCGGACCACCCGATTCAACCCGCTGAAAAGCGTTTTTCATAGGTCCGAAAATAGGTATGATGCCTAGAATTACCAGAGGCACTATCGCAGCCGCGATCCAGCCGTAGAAATTGTATGGTATGGTCTTCACAAAATATATCAGGCCTTCGCCCTCAGGGGCCCAGCCGTTGCTTTCCAATATTCTCGAAACGAATACAGCCCAGGTGGAAATAGGAATTATCACGCATAAAGGCGCGGCGGTGGAATCTACTATATAAGAGAGAAACTCCCGCGGCACTCTATGCCTGTCGGTCAGCTTAGTCATGCAGGAACCGACTGTGAGCGAATTGAGATAATCATCTATGAATATAACTACTCCGAGAAACCAGGTCCACATGAGGGATGAATTTCTGGTTTTGGCCTTTTTAGCGATCCACTCGCCGAAAGCATAAGAACCGCCTGAATGTTCAATGAGAGCGATTATGCTTCCCATGAGACCGCATACTATTATGAGCCATGCGATGTCTTCATCCATCATAACATTTAAAATACTTGTGCTAAAATTTGAAAAGGTGTTGGCCAGCCATGAATCGCCCGTCCCCAGCGTCCCTGGTCTTGAGACCATGATGAAGCCGATGAGAGAAGACAAGATCAAGGCTTCCAGGATTCTCTTAGTAGCGAATATGTATATTATAAGAAAAATCGCAGGTACCAATGAAAAAGCCCCGTATTGAGATACGTCCTGAGGCAGCATGCCTGTAAAAATAACTGTAAGTAAAAGTACAACAATGATAACTAACAGGGTACGCCTGCTGCTGAAAGCGGCTTTTTCCCTTGCGAGCATTTTGAACAACTATCATCTCTCCTTTCAGTTGCCCTTTTAGGGCGTAAAATAAGCAAGGACAATTATAGCAAAACGGCGGGGAATTTCAACATTTTTTTTATAAAGCGCACATTAAATTTTCTGAAGATGATTTGGGATGCGATTAAATGATAATATGACGGTGATTTTTTGAGCCGTAACAGGCGCAAATCGATGAAAATACTTGTTTTTTATTTGAGTATACAAAAATTAATGATATTTTCAGCCGGCAAAGAAAAAATTTTTCAGCCGGGTAAAGAAAAAAACATATTGACATATAACTCACATTTTGGTAATATAACTCTTGCAGTGATTTCAAGTCACAAATGTGGCGGTGTAGCTTAGTTGGCTAGAGCGTCCGGTTCATACCCGGAAGGTCGGTGGTTCGACTCCACTCGCCGCTACCATTTTTTTATTAAAAGTCGGGAGTTTAGCTCAGCTGGGAGAGCATCTGCCTTACAAGCAGAGGGTCATAGGTTCGAGCCCTATAACTCCCACCATCATCGCGGCCTGGTAGTTCAGTTGGTTAGAATGCCAGCCTGTCACGCTGGAGGTCGACGGTTCGAGCCCGTTCCAGGTCGCCAACTTAATATTTTTGATTTAAAAAGATTAAATGTGATTCTTTGGCATATAATATACTTAGTAAAAATGCAGGAGATCGCAGGGATCTTTACCGGAAGACAGCGTAAGACGAGCATGTTTACCGGGAAGCCGGCATGGTGGGTATCGTCAAGTGGTTAAGACCCAGGGTTGTGGCTCCTGTATACGTGGGTTCGAATCCCACTACCCACCCCATAAAATTTCAGCCAAAGCTGAGCAATTTATGATGTTGGGGTATCGCCAAGTGGTAAGGCAACGGATTCTGATTCCGTCATCCGCAGGTTCGAATCCTGCTACCCTAGCCAATTTATACTGTTGAGCCCATCAGGGCTTGACGGGGCGACATAGCCAAGTGGTAAGGCAGAGGTCTGCAAAACCTTTATTCCCCAGTTCAAATCTGGGTGTCGCCTCCATAACATATCCATTAGGATTAAAAAACCCGAGAATGAGTTCTCGGGTTTTTTATTGCATTCAGCTTGAACGGCAGCAGTGAAGAATATAAATGCATGATATGGGCGGGTATCAGTTAGAATGGAGCAGAAGCTGGCCGACATGGAGCAGAAGCTGGCCGACATGGAGCAGAAGCTGGCCGCCGTGCCGGACTAAGCAGAAGCGCATCCAAATTTCGGGAAATGGTAACCATTTTCTGAAAAAACACCGATATTGGATACCGCGGTATCCAATATCGCAAAAACCGTGTCCATTTTCTGCGTTTTTGGCAAATTTGGATACGGATATGTCAGAGAAGTAAAATACAGCGAGAGCAAGGCCTCCTAATAAGACCGAGATGATTCGCCTGTGAAATTAATATTGACCGAGGTAATTCGCCCGGCAATCCGGGCATTTACACCATCGGGTCGCCGCCTGGCGGTTTGGTCACTTCCTGAGAAGGGAGGTGATAGCTATGAGTTACATAACGCTGTCTGACTTTGTTCAGCTCTCGTTATTGATGATAGCCGTTGTCAGCCTTTGCAAAAAGAATGACAAATAACGCAAAACCGCCGAACTAATAAGTTTGACGGTTTTAACTAAACTTTTATGACTAAGCCGCCTGACGAAAAGCGGCGATCCTTTGCTAATTAACTATATAACACATTTTACAGCAAATGTCAAATATCGATGAGAAAGATAAACAGACAAAATTTTGCATTATCTATCCATTCACTTGATTACAAGTTCATGTTTATAGTGTTTTTGAATAAACATGATTTTTTCCTTGATTTTACGTGTTTTAAGCTATAAATTAAAACATGGAGAAAATAAGCGGCCTGCATAATGCCGCAGAAGTAAATATGGAGGGCAAAACATGAATATGAGATTTAATGAAGATGAAAATGTTGTAAATGAAATCAAGGCTAAACTTAGAGAATCCGGCGGATACTGTCCGTCAAAACCGGAGAAACTGCCTCAGAACAAATGCATGTGCCAGGAATTCAAAATGCAGATAGAAGACTTGAATTACGAGGGATATTGCAGCTGCAAGCTTTATTATAAAGAAAAATAAAACTGGGTGTTGAATTGACAAAAGCGTATAAAAAGTGTACATTATGATTGACATTAGGAATCTATATTTTAGATAAGGAGATTTGACCATGGAAAAGAAACCAAAGATATGTATACTAAGATGGGAAGGCGGAAAAGTTCCTGAAGCACTGCTCAACCTCGAAAATTTACCTGGAAACAGCACGAACCCGGCTTCGTATCCGTTTGAATTAAAGATGGTGCAAGTACCTGGAGCCTGCATGGAAACCGTTATGTACAATCCAAGCCAGAAGCTTTTGGAAGATATGATCGCTCTTGCAAAGAAACTTATAGAGGAAGAAGATATAAAAGCTTTCACCACCAGCTGTGGATTCAATGCTATCTTCCAGAAAGGCCTGGCAGACGCTTTAGACGTTCCTGTATTCACTTCGTCGCTGCTTCAGGTGCCATTCATGCAGCAGATCATAGGAACTAAGAACACTGTCGGCATCATTACAGCCAACAAGTCCCTTCTTACAAAAGATCACTTTGATGCGTGCGGATTTACTGATGATCTCAATTTTGAGGTGTTCGGACTTGAAGACTGCAAAGAATGGAGCAAGATGTTCAACGAACCTGAAGCTTCCATAGATATGGATGCAGTTGAAAAAGAAATCGTTGGTACAGCCGTTGCTGCAGTAGAAAAGAACCCTTCGATCAAGGGTATCGTACTTGAGTGTACTGATTTGCCTCCTTATGCGAGAAAAATCAGCGAAGCAACAGGATTGCCTGTACTGGACATAGTTACCCTTATCGGATATATGGGAATTTCTCTCGGCGAGATCAAAATGTTCTAATCCGGAGACAACTTAAGAACAACATATAAAACATATAGATAATAGCAATATATAAGAGACATTCCGCTCACGGATAAAATGGGCTGGAGTGTCTTTTTTCTTATCATCATGGCATAGTTTTCCGCACTAGACCGATGCTTTGAGACGCCGGAAATGTCAACAGTAAAAACGTTAGTATGAAAAGGCGGGCAGCCGCTTTTTTATATATAAAACATGAGGAGGTAAATATGGAAAGAGAGAGATTTAAAAAAATGATTTCATTGATGTTGATATTGGCGTTATGCTCGTCATCTGTGACGATGGCATTTGCAGAACGCCAGACTATCATCATCAAAGGCAAGCCGCTGAAGGGGTTCGACAAAACATGCGTAGGATCAGCCACCGGCATGACTTATACGACGTCTACAGATAAGCTGTATGTCGATGGAGAGGTGGCTTTCTGCATACAATCGGGTTACAAAATACAAGGATTTGACCCAAGCGGTGAAGATGAGGCAGAGTTGATTTATGATGCAAGCGAGATAGTTGAAAACGACAGTCTTCAAAATAAGATAGCTTATCTTGGCTGGCACGACAGCAGCAAGACAGATAAAGACTACGCCTTTACTCAGATGTATATCTGGCAGTCACTGCCTGACGTACCAGCCTCAGGAAATGCGACGATTAAATTTGTTTCGACCGATTTGAATAATGAGTACAGAGAGTGGAAAAAAGAGATAGACCGGAGAATATCAAACTGGAAGACCAAACCTTCCTTTGATTACGGAACTGGCAAGAAGGCTATAGATATTGCCGCCGGTGAAACGAAAACCGTTACCGACAGCAACGGCGTGCTTGAAGACTACAAAGCTTTTTCCTATACTGACAGCGGAATAACCGTTTCCCATAAAGCAGGAGCAAATACTTTAACCGTAAAAGCATCAGAAAATTGTTCGATAGAATCAGTCAGCATGAACAGTGATTCATTGCAGAAAGCGGGGTGCTGCAAGTATGACAAGTCCGCTGCCGCGTCATATATATACGAACATGAAAAGTCGCAGAACATAGCCACTTATGCACCCGGCTTCATCGAGCCCATAAGTATGGAGCTGAAATTCGATGTCAAAACCGTCACCGGCAAGATAGCCATAGAAAAGACCAAATCACCGGACGCAGCCTCAGACCAGACTATGCCCGAAGCAGGAGCAGAATTTCAGGTATACCTCAAAATCGCCGGAAGCTACGCAGCCTCGCCTGCTGACTATAGAGACATAATCACCACAGGTAAAGACGGCAAAGCTGCGACAAAAGACCTGCCCCACGGGACATACATAGTCCATCAGACGAAGGGAGCCGAGGGTCACAAGTTTATCGAGGATTTCGAGGTAACGATAGGAACAGACAGCCACGATAATGTATATACCTACAAAATAAACAATGAAACGCTCCAGTCAAAGATAAAAATAGTCAAGAAAGATTCTGAAACAGGGAAGACTATCCCTCTCGCAGGGACTAAATTCGAGCTCACCAATCTGACGACAGGAGAGCAGATCAAAAGCGGCTTTGAAGACGGCTGCTTTGAAACCGATAAAAACGGCGAAATCGCTCTGCCTTTCCCTCTGTACTATGGCTCATACAGACTTACAGAGAGAAAAGCGCCTGAGGGGTACGTACTGGCAGGACCGATAGAATTCACCGTAGACGGAAGACAAGAGACTTTGGAGATAGAAGTCAAGGACATGCCGCAGAAAGGAATAATCAAGCTGCACAAGACAGGCGAAATCCTCCAGTCTGTGAAAGAAAATGAAGACGGAACATATACGCCGGTATTCGGCTCTGCCGACATGGAGGGAGCTGAATTTGAAGTAAGCGCGGCCGAGGACATCATAACGCCTGAGGGAACAGTGCGCGTAAGGAAAGGCGAAGTCGTCGGCAATCTAGTCACCGATTCAATATATCGGAGACGAAAGCTCCTTACGGCCATATACTGGACGACACCGTGTACACTGTAGAATTAAAATATGCCGGGCAAGAGGCCGAAATAACGGATACGTCCATAGACTTTGATAACGACCGTCAGAAGGCCAAAATACGGCTCACAAAGGCAATCGAAGAGGACGAGCTATTCGGCATGTATTCTGATGAAGCATACAAAGACATACGGTTTGGACTCTTCGCCGCTGAGGAAATAACGGCAGCCGATGGCAGCACTATCCCGGAGAGCGGCCTCATAGAGGTAATCGGAGTTCAGCCTTTGCGCGGGAGCGATGATGGAGAAAACCGCGGGGAAGCGATAGCTGGAGAAGCGCCTGGCGCCGATGAAGAGCCAGGAACAGAAGCCGGCAGCAGCGAGCCCGAAGAATCAGAAGAGCCCGAAGAATCAGAAGAGTCCGAAGAGTCCGAAGAAAATACTGCCCAATATACCGAATATACCGGCGAATTTGGAACAGATATTCCATTCGCCAGGCTATACGTCAAAGAACTGGCAGCCAACGGGCAGTACGTCATAAACGATACTGAATACCCGATAGAGTTTTCATACCAGGGGCAGGACATGGCAATAATTGACATCGACGTAAACGACGGCGAGGCAATAGAGAACGACCTGATAAGAGGTAAGATAATAGGCCTTAAGACAGGGGACAAAGACAAGCCGCTTGGAGGCGCTGTATTCGGACTATTTAAGCAAGATGAAGAAGAATTCACAGCGGAAAACGCCTTGAAGCTTACAGAAACCGACGAGAAGGGATACTTCGAGTTTTCAGATATCCCTAAGGGGAGCTGGCTGATTAGAGAGATAGCGTCTCCGAGAGGATATCTGCTTTCCGATGAGATCCACGAAGTTCTTATCGAAGAAGACGGCCAAATCATAGAGATAGAGGCAGCCAACGCTCCGAAGATCGGATATGTGAGATTTTTACACGACATTGAAATGACGGAAGAAGAACTATGCATGCCGGTAAAAACAGGAGACGAAATAAAGATACCTCTGTGGCTGGCTTTGATTATAATTTCAGCAAGCGGAGCAATTACCGCAGCATGGAGAATGGGATTTTTTTCATCTAAAAGAAGAAAAGATAAGAAATAATTCAGCAGTCAGAATATCATCATTTTAAATATGGGAGGAATGAAAAATGAAGAGAAAAGCGACAGCAGCCGCAGCGGCTGTTTTTTTATTGGCAGCGATGGTGACAGCGACATCTGTGATGGCCAAGATGCTGTCAAATATTGGTTCACCGGCCAGCTATAATGAGCCGGAAGCTGCTAAAAAGCTCGCCGAGGCTGAAAAAGAAGACGAGACGGAAGCTGAGGCAGAGGCCGAGACGAAAACCAAGACGGAAGCTGAGACGGAAACCGCTGAAAATGAGATTATAAAAAATTATTACGGTTTGACCGGGCGCAGTGTTCCGGAAACTGTGATAGCTGAGGACGGCACCGTATTTGTGTTAGAAGACGTGACATACAGAGTCGATGAGTTCACCGCAGAAAAGACATACAGAGATTATGAAAAACAGCCGGAAATCCCGGAAAAATACAACTTTACCGTCAACGGCAAAACGGTTGACGGGACTCTTGTAAGTATAGAGTCAGACACGTCTGAAGCGTATTGCGTACCCTTTACGGTGACAGGAAAATTTTACGGAGACAGCGACTGCTTGTATTATCAGATGGAGGATAATCTCATCCCAGCGGAGACCACTCCGCTGTTTGAAGCGTATTCGGAGGTATTGCTCGAATATTTGGGCTTGGATCCGGAGATTTACAGGATAGATACAGGCGAGTGGGTCTCGGAATATCCTGAGGAGAACGATGATACTGTAAAAACAGCGGAATACAGCGGAATGAGAAAAGTAAAAACTTATACCGCTTTGTATGAGGGTGCGACATATTCTGCGCGGGCAGTTTACAGAAGTAAGACCGTATAGCAAAGACCGGGGCAGATAAAGCATGTGAAGTATTTATAGGTTAAGCGTCGGCTGTTTTGCATAAAACAGCCGGCTTAGCGCAGGCGGCCGCATTTATAAAATCACAAGACAGATAATGAAAACTTTATAGTATGAGGCAGGATTCTTGACAAGTCGGAAACAAGTGCCTTGACAAGTCAGCAGAAATAATTTATCATTTAATATGAACGTTGTTCAGTTTGGAGAATAATTTATGAATAAGACAGTTACATCTGAAGAGGATATTTTAAAAGCCAGCAGAAAGATAATTTCCGAAAAAGGCTTGTCTTTTCTCAGCATGCGTGCCGTTGCTGCGGAGTGCGGCATTTCGGTTGGGTCGGTCTATAATTACTTTCCGTCCAAGACTGAGCTTATAAGGCTTACTGTCGAAAGCGTCTGGAAAGAGATATTCAGACCGCTGGAAGAAATTAACCAAGTCGGAAATTTTGCCTGCTTTGTGCAGAATATATTTGGTGCCATAAGTGAGGGAAGTGAAAAATACAGAAGCTTTTTCAGTATGCACTCCCTGAGTTTTGCATCTTTCGCCTCTGAAGACAAAGCTGAGAGCAGGCAATTGATGGAGAGATACTTTAAATTTCTGAAAGATAAGATGCTCTCTGCTTTGGAAGCGGACGAAAATGTCAGGGAAAATATATTTACAGACGGATTTTCAGCAAAAGAATTTACAGACCATGTATTTACTTTGCTGATTGCACTCCTTTTGGAAGGACGCAGGGACTGCATATCTCTGATAAAAATGATAGAAAACTGCATTTATTGAATTGAGTCAAGGAGTTCTTCAAAGCGTTAATTTTTTGACTCAAAATGAACAAAGTTTATTAACGCGGTATTTAATTATGCTTTACATTTATGACATTATGATATAATGAACCCAATAATCATATTGTTCGGCGTTGCCGCAAGGTAGGGTTCATTGAATCACTTTGCCATACTAGCTTTGTGATATAGCAAACAAAGGAGGTTTTATTTTGGTAAAAAACAGAGCGCTGCTTCTGATAGCGGGTATCGTATGGTTCGCCGCAGGATTCAACATAGCGAGGATAGGCTTTAATGCTTATGCCGCCAACATTTCGGCGGTAAATTTTTTGTGTTCAGCTTGCATATTTTTAGTATTTTGGTTCATGGTGTTCAGCAGACTTGTGAATAAGCATACAGGGCGTATAAAAAAACATGATGCTGAGAGACAGTATTTCTGGAAATTTTTCGACATGAAGTCTTTCATTATAATGGCTTTCATGATGGCATTCGGAATAACCATAAGAGCGTTTGAAATCGTTCCCGAAGTATTCATAGCTGTTTTTTACACGGGGCTCGGACTGGCTCTGTCCCTGGCAGGACTGTTATTTGCCGTGAACTATATAAGGTATGATGGTTGAATATTATAGGTTGACGCTTATATATCGCCATGTTATAATGAGAAAAAAATAAGAGGATGTTTCCTGTATCCCCGGATACAGGGTAAGAGGCATCAGATCATATTCCGTTAGGGCCGGATTCGCAAGCGATGGGAAGACGGAGGGATATGATTTGATGCCTCTTGTTTTACTCATACATATGTCAAGAATTCAAACAGTCAGTATGGATATTTTGATTGCAGCCGCCAATCTCTCGTAGAGCTGAAAATCGCTTATACTCGAACAAATATTGGGCTCCAGCATTTCCTTGATTTTAGCAATCCTGTATCTGATCGTGTTTTGATGGCAGTTAAGGACTCTGGCAGCTTCCGCATAGTCACCGCCGCAAAATACCCATGCTTTAGCGGTGGATAATAGAGCTGTGCTTGATTCAAGGGGAGCGAGATAATCGCCTGCATAGCCAGCGAGAACCGGATTTTTAGCCAGAGGCATCAGCATCTTGAATGTTCCGATGTCGCGATAGCTGCATAGCTTTTCCTTGCCGTTAAATTGAGATGGGAAAAGCTGCATAGTACGATAGGCGAAGTAACTCTCGCGGATGCAGCGCGGAAGACCTGTGTCGGATTCATGGACCTGGCTGAATCCTGTAGATATTTCCGAGGAAGATATACCGACAATTTCGATGTATTCGTCCCAGATGAGCTTAAACGCCGCCTGATTAGGAGCTGAAGCCGTCATGAGAAGCATGATTCCGCCGTTGTAAGCGCCAAGCATAGCTTTTTCACCGATGAATTTATTGTGATAAAAATTGCGTATTATATAATTTGTATCCAAGGACGCCGTGTTGGGAGCCGCTGCAAAATATGCGGCAGCAGTGTACTTCTTGAAATGAAGAGATAAATTTCTTTTCAGCTCTAACGCCTCGGAAGCGGTGGGCTCGTTATCAATAATGTGCTGTATCCGGCTTTCCGACAATATACGCGCGTTGTCATGTTCAACTGCGTCCATGATTTCAAAGATTATATTTTCAAAGTAAGAGTCGCCGTCAAAACTCAGGATAGGAAAGTTGTTCGATTCGGCAAAGTCTTTTACTTCCTGAGGAAGCTGATCAAAAAAGATTTTTTTGTATGCGAAAGCGCTTATTCCGTGTGAATTTAAGCTTTTGACTGCCGGAAGAATCAGAGTAGGCTCATCCTTGGCGAAGAGAAGACTGGAAATAACAAAGCTTGATTCGTCGAACGGGACAGCAGTGGTTTTAACGCCGTCAACGTATTCATAATCAAGGATGCCGGCTGTGACTACATAGCGGTTCAAACCGCCTGCGCCTGCTTCGACATGCATGTTTTTTAAATGCGTTAATCTTAATATATCGGAAACTAAAAGAGCCATTTATGGTTTTCCTTTCGATTTTTTAAACTATGTATTTGTAATTTTTACAAAAAATATAGCTTTTATGTCAAATAATAACAAAAAAATGGTCTCCGTCAAGTGATAAAATTTGAATATAGGAGAGCGTTTCCAAATGAAGGAGGTATTCTAAATGTTTGATGTCAAAGTGTTATCCAGAGAAGATACGGAACAGCTTCTGGATATTGCAGATGTGATAAGCGTGGTTGAAGACGTTTACAGGCAGAAAGCCGGCGGCCAGACTGTCGTATGGCCTATGGTATTTTATGAGTTTGACCCCGGTTCGGCCGATATGGATATCAAATCTGGATGGCTCAAAGGAAGCGGGATCTTCGGGCTAAAACTGGTATCGCTGTTCAGCGCCAACGCTGAAAAGGGACTGCCGTCTCTCGTCGGTACGATAATGGTAATGGACGATGAAACTGGCAAACCGCTGGGATTCCTGGATGGCAGCCATATCACAGGCATGCGTACCGGAGCAGCTGGAGCCATAGGAGCAAAATATCTGGCAAATCCTGATTCTGAGAATCTGCTTCTCGTCGGAGCCGGTCATGTGGCAGGCTTCCAGGCCGCCGCCATGCTGTCACTGTTCCCTGAACTGAAAAAAGTCAGAGTCTACGACCCTATTTCCGATGAGCTCTCCGAAAAATTCGTCAAAGCTATCCCAAATAAGTTAAAAGACTTTTTCCACATTCCTGCGGAGAGAGTCGACAGAGTAAGCTTCGAATCTGCAGGAAAGGAGGCAATGGCAGAAGTGACGGGAGACAGCCAGATAATAATAACGGTAACTCCATCAAAGAAACCTCTGATTATGAAAGAATGGGTAAGCCCGGGAACACATTTCAGCTGCATCGGTTCAGACATGAGCGGAAAGGAGGAAATAGATCCTGCCATAGTGGGAGCAGCGAGAGTCTTTACCGACGACAAGCAGCAGTGCATAAACGTTGGGGAAATTGAAATACCTGTAAAAGAAGGCTTCCTCAAGGCTGAGGATATCGCCGGAGATATCGGCCAGGTGATCACGGGAGAAATCACAGGCCGTCAAGATAGCAGACAGATAACTGTTTTCGACGCTACAGGAATAGCACTGCTGGATCTGGCGACTGCCAGACTGGCTTTGAGCAAAGCTGAGGCGGGAAGCTTCGGCGCGACGGTAAATATTTAATGTTATTAAAAGGAGGATTCAAAATGAAGATCGATACTTTTAAAGTTGAACGATGGATGAACGAGTATGAAGACGACGCGGTGTATAATCTGGCCGAGACATGCATTGATTCGCTGACTCTTGACGAACTATTCAAGCTTGCGGGAATAGACGGAGATGAGTTTCTGCTTTCCTTAAAGGACAAGAAGATGACATACGGCGATATTTTCGGTTCTACGGCTTTCAAAGACGGAGTGGCGTCTCTCTATGAAGACATCCGGCCGGAGCAGGTGATACCTACTCACGGGGCGATAGGAGCCAACAACATGGTAATAATGTCTCTGATAGAGCCGGGGGACAACATGATAAGCGTGATGCCGACATATCAGCAGCATTACTCCATTCCGGCTTCCATAGGGGCTGAGGTGAGAATCCATCAGCTTACTTATGAAAACAAGTTTCTGCCGGATATAGAAAAGCTGGCGGGTCAGGTGGACGAAAAGACGAAGATGATAACGATAAACAATCCTGATAACCCTACAGGCTCGTGGATACCTATGGAAACCATGAAAGAAATAGTTAAGATTGCCGAAAGCGTCGGAGCCTATGTGCTTTGCGATGAAGTGTACAGAGGCATTTCAGAGGACGGAAGTTACATGCATTCCATAGTAGATATCTATGACAAAGGAATTTCAGTAGGCTCAATGTCAAAAATATTCTCACTTGCGGGGCTTAGGATGGGCTGGATCGTTTCACCGTGCGAGGAGGTCCTCGAAGCATGCCACATTCGCAGGGATTACGATACGATAAGCTGCGGATGTCTTGACGATATGCTGGCCTCCATAGCACTGAATGCAAAAGAAGCGATTTTCAGCCGCAACCGCGATATACTGCTCAAAAACAGAGCAATCCTCGATAAATGGGTAAAGGAGACGCCGGGAGTTCATTACCTGCCGCCTGTGGCCGGAACCACCGCCTTTGTATATTACGACAAGGATATCCCGTCTTACGAATTGTGCATAAAGCTGATGAAATCCAAGGGAGTAATGGTGACTCCGGGAGCGGCCTTTGAAATGGAAGGCGGAGTTCGCATAGGCTACGCCTTTGACTCTAAGACGCTGGGCGAGGGTTTAGACAAATTCGCTGAATTTCTTTCAGAAATTTAAGTTCATCAGCCAGCCGAAAAAGATACGGCAGTATCCGGCAAAGAGATAAAGAGATAAAGAAATATGATTTTATGAAGAGGAGAAAAGAAATGTTCAATGCGCAAGAGGTACATAAGGCCTACGAGAGAATAAGCCCATATATCAGAAAAACGCCTTTGGAAGAGTCATTTTATCTCGGAAGTGAAGAACGCAGATATTTTTTCAAATTAGAATCATTTCAGAGGGTGAAAAGCTTTAAGATCAGAGGGGCGCTGAACAAGATGCTTACTCTGACAGAAGAAGAAATCAGGCGCGGCATCGCGACGATCTCTTCCGGAAACCACGGCAGCTCCGTCAGCTATGCGTCCTCGCTTCTGGGAATAAAAAATGCGAAAGTCATAGTACCGCAGACTACGCCGCAGAGCAAAATAGACAAGATTCGCTATTTTGGCGCTGACGTCATGCTGCTGGGAAAAGATTACGATGAAGCGCACCGCTTGGGAATGGAGTACATAACAAGCCGGGGCATGACATATATCGACGCATATTACGATGATCCCAAGATTTATGCAGGTCAGGGAACCATAGCGATAGAGATACTGCAGCAGAATCCGGATGTCGACACGATAGTGGTGCCCATAGGCGGCGGAGGACTCATTACAGGGATTGCGGTAGCCGCAAAATCCATCAAGCCTGATATACGCATCGTAGGCGTGCAGACGGAGGCCTGTCCGGCTATGGTAAAAGCCTATGAGGACGGCATATTCTATGAAGAATATCCCTGCGCCGGCTCGATATGCGATTCCCTCATAGGCGGCATCGGAGCTCTGAGTTATGAAATGGCCAAAGATTACGTAGATGAGTTTCTCGTGGTTTCCGAGGAAACCATAGGCAGGGCTGTAAGCTTCATGGCGCGGGAAGAAAAATATATCGTCGAGGCAGGCAGCTGCACCACAGTCGCGGCGGTGATGGATATGGCCGAACGTATAGGAGGAAAAAATATTGCCCTCGTTTTAAGCGGCGGAAATATCGACGGAAAACTCCTGTATGAGCTGATGGGAAAATATCAGTAAAGGAGAACATGTAAAATGAAGAAAGCTTTAGAAGAAGAAATATTGCGTTCGATTGAAGAAATCATGCCGCAGCTCAGTCATATAGCAAAGACTCTCTATGAAAATCCCGAGATAGGGGGCGAAGAAAAACTGGCCTCCCGGCTGCTCTGCGAGTTTCTCACGGAAAACGGCTTCTCCGTGGAGAAGGATTACTGGAAAATACCTCATGCTTTCAGAGCTGTCTATGATTCCGGGCGAGAGGGGGCAGCCGTCGGGCTGTTTGCCGAATATGACGCTCTGCCGGACATAGGCCACGGCTGCGGTCATAATCTGATATGCGTCACTTCTTTAGGCGCAGCGGTAAGCTTGAAAAAAGCGGTCGATGAGTCAGGCGGAAAGGTTGTCGTCTTCGGCACGCCCGGAGAAGAAAACCTCCAGACTAAAACCGTCATGACGCCGGAGGGAGCTTTCGATGAGATAGATGTGGCTATGATGATCCACCCGCAGCCTGAGGGAACTAGCTGTTGTGAGAAGACGCTGGCAGTCGAATCTCTGCAGATCGACTTTTTCGGGAAAGCTTCCCACGCAGGACTGGCTCCCGAGGAGGGCATCAACGCCTTGGACGCGGCTGTTCTGTGCTATACGATGATCAGCATGAAAAAACAGTATTTTCCGGAAACCAACGTCCATGGCATCATCGGCGAGGGAGGCAAAAAAGCCAGCGTAATAACGCCTTACGCCAATTTGAAATATCTTACCAGGGCATGGGATATGGAGCGACTGGCTGATTTGAGAACTATGGTCGAAAACTGTGCAGAAGCTGCCGCAAAAGCGACCGGATGCAGCTTTAAAGTCTTCAATAATGAAATGACCAACGCAGCCTTGATGTCTAATAAACATATCTTAGATGTGTTTGAAAAATATCTGCGCCGCTTTGGAGAAGAAAATATTTCCCATGAAGATGTGAAGATCTCGACAGATATGGGAGACGTCAGCCAGCGTATCCCCAGCATACATCCTCTCGTCAGCCTGGACTGCCCAGACGCGGCTCTGCACAGCAAAGAGTTTGCAGAGGCGACCATGACGGATTATGCCGAAGTATATCTCAGACGCTGTATCAGCGCGCTTTGCTTTACGGCGGCGGAGATACTGGAAGATGAGAAACTGCTGGAAGACATAAAGAGCGAATTTGCATCAAAAAAGAGGGGGGCATGAAGCTTCCCTCTTTTTTTCGGAAACTCTATTTATTACAAGTCCATTTTTCGGCAACTCTATTTACAGCAGTCCTATTTTACGGCAACTGTCTTGCCGGAGAATTTTTCCACATAGCCTATGATCTCAGCGGCCGGTATCCTATCCTTGAGGACTGATATCAGCTTGAGAGCGTCTTTCTCAGGCAGGGAAATCAAGAGACCGCCGGAAGTCTGAGGATCGAACATCACGTCGGACATGGCAAGAGGAACGCTTTCCGCAAAGCCTGCGCTGCAGCCTGTCCAGTTACGGTTGTTGTAAGCGCCTTTCGGCACTATACCCATTTCGGCCATCTCGTATGCCTGCGGCAAAAGAGGAACTTTTGAACTCTCTATGATTATGGTTCTGCCGCTTCCTGCCGCCATTTCGCTGGCATGTCCTATGAGACCGAAACCGGTGATATCGGTGCAGCTGTTCACAGAAAAGCCATCCAGAGCCAAAGCCGCCTCCTTATTGAGAGAGGCCATCGACTCTATCAGCGCCTTTTCCGTATCCGGCGTGAGCAGGTCGGCTTTTATGGCAGTGTTGAGGATTCCTGTGCCGATAGCCTTGGTCAGTATCAGCAGGTCGCCCTCTTTGATAGTATTGTTCCGCAGGATCTTTTCCGGATGAACGAAACCGCTGACGCATAAGCCGTATTTAGGCTCGTTGTCTTTTATCGTGTGTCCGCCGCAGACTATCGTGTCGGCTTCCTTGCACTTGGAATAGCCTCCCTGCAGCACCTCCAGGATTATCTCCTTGTCGAGATCCTCAGGCATGCAGAGCACGTTCATCGCCAGTTTAGGCCGTCCTCCCATGGCATATACATCGCTGAGAGAATTGGCCGCGGCTATCTGGCCGTAGCTGTACGGATCGTCGACTACAGGCGGAAAAATATCCACAGTCTGAATAAGGGCGGTATTTTCATCTATTTTGTAAACTGCAGCGTCGTCGCTGGTATCAAAGCCTACGAGCAGATTATCGTCGTGGAATTTAGGTAATTGACGCAAAACTTGCGCCAGAGCGTCGGGCTCTACTTTTGCGGCTCAGCCTCCGTTTTGAGTTAAATCGGTAAGTTTGATTTCTGACATTTTGACCTCCTTTTTGATTTTCTCGCTGAAATTTTGTCTTGCGGCCCTGCCTCGCGAGGCAGGCGGAAGACATTTATTTTCGATATTATTATACAGTTCTTTTGCATTTATTACAAATAGAAAATAATGATTAAAAAAGCAGGCCGCAAAGACAAGCTTATGCTTGACAGTTTTTTGGCAGTGGTATAAATTATAAGTATGAAAGCATTGATAATTACAAATAATCCAAAAGTTAATATTGAGTTGAAAAATAAGGAAAATATCGAGTTTCACCCGGAGGCGGACCAGGAGGAAATACTTAAAATTGCCAGAGACTATATACACCTCGGAGCGAAGCTCATAATGCATCCGATGATGGGCAGGATAAAGCCTCACGAAACGCCGTACAAATCGGTGTATCTGGAAAAAACAGAGGGAGATACGGATGCTGACAGCGTTATAATCATAGAAGACAGCATTGCTGAGACCAGGAAACTCGTTGAGCATACTTACCGCAGGAAATATGACGAACAGCTGCTGCCTGACTTGCAGTATATTGATTTATTATTGCTAAAGAGCGGCATCGAAGAATACAGGAGATAATCATGACGACCAAAAAAGACTTGATGCTCAAAAATGTAGACCATATACTTCTTGTAAACAAAGATTACGAAATCGTATATAATTCCCGCTTTGACCCTGCCATAGGCAACAAACCGGACATGCAGGAATATAAAAATTTCTTTGAGATGTATCCTTCTCTTGGGAAAAACAACAGTTCCATAGTCAAAACCATGTCCACCGGAACGGGAATTTTCAAAGACGTGCAGGAATTCGTCGATATAAACGGAAATGTTTACGTAACGCAGAACGTGACTATTCCTATCTTCCGCGAGGGACAGATAGTGGGCACCGTGGAGCTTACTAAAGATTTGACTACCGTGGGAGACGCAGAAAGCAGGAAAGAATATCTCAGCAAGCTTTCAAAAGAGAGCAGCTTTAATCCGAACATGGATAACAACGAGCAGATTAGCTTTGACGATATACTGACCATTGACGGAGAGATGCTGGACGCCATAGAAAGGGCGAAGATATTTGCCATGAATCAGAATCCGACTCTGATTTACGGCGAAACCGGGACAGGCAAAGAACTGTTCGCCCAGTCAATCATAAATTACGCGGCCAATCCTAAGCAAAAGATCATCATTCAAAACTGCGCCGCGGTGCCTGAAAACCTCATAGAATCCATCCTTTTCGGCACGACGAGAGGATCATACACCGGCGCGGAGAACAGAAAAGGACTGTTCGAAGAAGCCGACGGAGGCATTTTCTTCCTCGACGAGCTCAACGCCCTGCCTTACCATGTTCAGGGCAAGCTGCTGAGAGTAGTTCAGGAGGGAACTTTCCGCCCGATAGGAGCCAGCAAGGAGAAAAAAGTAAACGTCAAGATAGTTGCGGCCATGAACATAGACCCTATGGAAGCCATCGAAAAGAACATCCTGAGAAAAGACTTGTTCTACAGGCTTTCAGGAAACATGATTTATCTGCCGCCGCTCAGAGAAAGAAAAGACGATATAGAATATCTTACCGACAACTATATAGATTATTTCAATGAAGTCTATGGGAAAAATGTCAAAGGCATATCGGAAGAGCTGAGAAACTTTTTCCTCGATTATAAATGGGAGGGAAATGTCCGGGAACTGAGACATGTCATAGAAGCCATGGTCAGCATGACCAAGGGCGAAATACTGCAGTACAGCGAGCTGCCGCTTTATCTTAACGAGAAGCATAAAGGTGCAGGCTCAGCAGGAGGCAGAGCCTCGGGCAGCGTTCCCCACAGGGAAAAAGACAACATAATCATAGATTTGGACAAAGACAGCTGCGACCTCAGAAGCACCGTGGAAAAAGTGGAAAGAGACCTGATAATAGGTGTTTTAAAGCGCGTAAAAGGCAATAAGACCAAGGCAGGAAAAATCCTGGGCATACCCAGGCAGACTCTCAAATATAAGATGGGAAAGCTGGGCATAGAAGACATAGAAAAATAAGCAAACCGTCAATATTTTGTCGCAAATGCGACAAAAATTTATCGAAAAAACGATTTTGATGTTAAGTTGTATTCGCAAATTAACATATTCGTTGAAATTCCAACGAAAAAATTTATTAAATATTGCATGGTTTTGGCATAGAACTTGCAATACTTAATAACGTACCACAAAGCATTAATACCACACACAAAAAACCAAGAAAGGAAAACTCAAAATGAATTTGGAACTAAGAAAAATCGCGATTAAAGACATCCAGTTCGGCGATGAAGAGAAAATCGTAGACGGTTGCCTTTATGTAGACCCGAAGAAGCTTGAGGAATTAGTTCTGGAAGACAGTAGAGTAAAGAGCGTTTCATTTGACATTGCAAGACCTGGTGAATCTGTAAGAATAGTACCCGTAAAGGATGTAATCGAGCCTAGAGCAAAACTTGAAGGCGGAGAAGTATTCCCGGGACTGTTCCACGAAGATATGCAGGAAGCTGGAAGCGGAATCACTTACGCGCTGACAGGATGCGCCGTTACTTCTACAGGACCAATCGTAGGCTTCCAGGAGGGAGTTATCGATATGTCAGGTCCTATGACTGACTACACAATTTATTCACAGCTTAACCACCTGGTAATGATTATCGAAAAACAGGATAACGTTGACCAGCATGACCACGAAACCGTAGTAAGACTTGCAGGCATCAAAGTTGCCAACTATGTTGGAAAGATCGGCTTTGGCTGCGAAGATTACGTTGCTGAAAATTATGAATGGAAATCCATCGGAGAAAAGTACGCAGAGTATCCGGACCTGCCAAAGGTAGTATATGTATACAACTGCATGGCTCAGGGACTGCTCCACGATACTTACTTCTATGGCAGAGACACCAAGGTGATGGTGCCTACGATGATCACTCCGCTTGAGGTTATGGACGGAGCTATCATTTCAGGTAACTGCGTATCGCCTGGTTCCAAGACGACTACTTACATGCACCAGAACAATGCTGTAATAGACGAACTTTTGAAAATACACGGAAAAGAAATCAATTTTATGGGTATCGTCCTCAATCCGCTGATGACGACCCTCAAAGAAAAATTCAGAGATAGAATGCTTACGGTAAGACAGGTTAAGATGCTCGGCGCTGACGGCGCTATCATTTCTCAGGAGGGCTTCGGAAACCCTACCACCGACCTGATGATAGTTTGTCAGGAGCTGGAGAACAACGGAATCAAGACCGTAATCATCACCAACGAAGACGCCGGTACAGACGGAATGAGCGAACCTCTTCCTGACAGCGTGCAGGAAGCCAACGCCATCGTTTCCACCGGAAACTCAAACGCAACAGTAATGCTGCCTGCCATGGAAAAAACTATCGGAAACCTCAAAGAAGTTGAGAGAGTCTGCGGCGGTAACGTTACATCGATTCAGGAAGACGGACGTCTGCTTCTGGAAATCCACGGCATCATGGGAAGCCACAATCTTCAGGGCAACACCAAAGTAGGCGCGGTTACCATATAGCTTTAGAGAAAGGAGAACTGAAATGAAAAGAATTTTGTTTTACACTAACCAATTTTTTGGACAAATCGGTGGAGAAGAATTCGCATACACAGAGCCTTTTGTAGAAGCTGGTACTCGCGGTAACGCCAACGCTTTCGCTCCTTCTATCAAGGGCGGTGAAATCGTTGCTACTATCGTTTGCGGCGATAACTACTTTGTAGAAAACATGGATGTATGTAAAGAATTCATCAAGAAGCAGGTTGAAGAATACAAGCCTGACATTCTGATCGCAGGTCCTGCCTTCAACGCAGGAAGATTCGGTATCGCATGCTGCGAAGTCTGCAAATTCGTGCAGGGAACTTATGGTATCCCTTCAGTTACAGGACTTTACTGGGAAAACCCAGGCGTGGAAATGTACAAGGCAGACTGCTACATCATGGAAGTAGGTAAGTCAGCTGCTACCATCAGAAAAGCGATTCCGCTTATCACAGGCTTTGTAAACAAGCTGATCTCAGGCGAAAAGCTGGGAACTCCTAAGCAGGAGCACTACTATCCAAAGGGACAGCGTGTCAACGTATTCCACGATGAAAGAGGCGCTAAGAGAGCTGTAGACATGCTGGTCAAGAAGCTCAAAGGCGAGCCTTATGAAACAGAGCTGGAGATTTCGGTATACGAAAAAGTTAATCCGGCGCCTCCTTTGAAGGATCTGTCAAAGGCCAAGATCGCGCTCTGCACAACAGGCGGTATCGTTCCTATGGGCAACCCTGACCATATCTTCGCTGCTTCAGCCAAGTTCTGGAAGAAGTACAGCTTAGAGGGCATGGACGGCCTTAAAGAGGGCGAATTCGAGTGCGTACACGCCGGTTATGACCCTGTATACGCCAATGCGGACCCTAACCGTGTTGCTCCTTACAGCGCTCTTAAGAGACTGGAAAAGGAAGGCGTTATCGGTTCCGTATACCCTTATCTTTTAACTACAACAGGAAACTCAACTTCCGTTGCTGATGCTACCAAGTTTGGTCAGGAAATGGCTGAAGACCTGCTCGCTGCAGGCGTTAACGGCGTAATCCTGACGAGCACCTGAGGAACCTGTACACGTTGCGGTGCAACAATAGTTAAACAAATTGAAAAAGCAGGCATTCCTGCAGCCCACATCTGTACGGTAACTCCTATATCCAAGACGGTAGGAGCAGCCAGAATTTCCGGCGCGCAAGCTATACCTTATCCTACGGGAGATCCTAATCTTCCTGAGGCTAAGGAGGAAGCAAGACAGACTGAGATCGTTATGAACGCGCTTGAATTGCTGACTAAGTAGTACGAGTATTTTGACGAGGCTCTGCAGTGTGCAGGGCCTCATTTTTTATAAAAAAACTTGCAAAGTTAACAAGACAAAGTGCGTCTGTTTGTGTTATGATAAAACAGACGTACAGATAAAAACAATTTGGGGGTAGATGGGTGCTGGTGTGCCCTCTGGTCTTCAAAACCAGTGCGAGGGGTTAGGAGCCTCTTGGGTGGGTTCGATTCCCACATACTCCCGCCATAAAACAGAATAGGGGGAAGAATATGAACAGTAAATTGCTTAGAAAGCTGCCCAAAGTCGACGAACTGCTGATGGACGAAGAAGTCAGGGAAGCGTCATGCGGTCTTTTGAGAGAGCAGGTGGTCGACGTGATAAGGACTGTCATAGAAAACATCAGAAAAGATATTCTTGCGGCAGAAGAGCCGCTTGGAGATTCTTTCGTTTCTTATGAGTCGGTGGTGCAGAAAGTGATTGAAGCTGTCAGTTATTCTCACGTTAAAAGTCTGCGCCGGGTCATCAATGGAACCGGCGTAGTTTTGCATACAAACCTGGGAAGAGCAAAGCTTTCAAAAGCCTCCATGGAAGCTGTATCGGAGGTGGCGGACAAGTACTCTACTCTCGAGTATGACCCTGTCAAGGGCGGCCGGGGCTCGAGGCACGTCCACGTGGAGAAAGTGATAGAGAAGATAACGGGAGCGGAGGCCGCCATGGTGGTCAACAATAATGCGGCTGCCACAACTATATGCCTTGCAGCCTTAGGAAGAGGAAAAGAAGTTATAATTTCAAGGGGAGAGCTGGTGGAAATAGGCGGTTCGTTCAGGATACCGGAAATCATGGAAGAAAGCGGAGCATATCTGGCCGAGGTGGGTACTACCAACAAAGCCAAGCTTTCTGACTATAAAAAGCGGATAAATGAGAATACCGGAGCCTTGATGAAAGTCCACACCAGCAACTACAAGATAATCGGCTTTACCGAAGAAGTATCTTTGAAAGAACTGGTCAAGTTGGGCAGAGAAGAAGACCTGCCGGTGATATATGATATGGGCAGCGGTCTGATGGTGCCTCTTGATGAATACGGAATCAGCGAGCCTACCGTAAAAGCTGCCATGGCCGACGGAGCCGACGTGGTGCTTTTCAGCGGGGACAAGCTGCTGGGCGGTCCTCAGGGCGGAGTCATAATAGGCAGAAAAAAATATATAGACATGATGAAATCTCATCCGCTGGCCAGGATACTTAGAGTCGACAAGATGACCCTTTCCGCCATGGAAGCCACTTTCAAGGAATATTACGACGACGACAACGCAAAAGAAAAGATACCGGTTCTGGCCATGCTGACCAGGAGTCCTGAACAGCTTAAAGATGACGCGGAAAAGCTGCTTTCCGTGATAGAAGAGACTGCAGGAGACTGCCCGGCTGGCAGACGCATAGTCGCTGCGGTTGAAGAAACGGAGGACGTGGTAGGCGGAGGTTCCGCCCCGGCCACAGTTCTTAAGGGATACTGCGTTTCAGTTGTCTGCAGCGGGATTTACTCTCAGGAACTGGAACGAAAGCTCAGAACGGATGCTTTGCCTATCGTGACAAGAATAAATCACGACAAAGTGCTGTTTGACGTGAGGACCATCGCCGAAGAAGAATATCAAGTTATCGCGGACAGACTGAAAAAAATAACTGAAGAGAAATAGATATGAAAAACGTAATTGTAGGAACGGCCGGGCATGTGGATCACGGCAAGACATGTCTGATAAAAGCCCTTACGGGCATGGACACCGACAGACTAAAAGAAGAAAAGAAGCGGGGCATAACCATCGAAAACGGTTTTGCCGACATGATCTGCGGCGATTACAATATCAGCATTATAGATGTGCCGGGACATGAAAAATTCATAAAAAATATGCTGGCTGGCATCGGCGGCATCGACCTAGTATTGCTGGTAATAGGCCTTGACGAGGGCGTAATGCCGCAGACCGTTGAACACTTTCAGATACTGAAAATGCTCAATATAAGAAAGGGCATAATCGTCTTCACCAAGCGCGATCTGGTGGAGGACGAAGAATGGATAGAGCTGGTCAAAGACGACGCCAGGGCCCTCGTTCAGGGTACTTTCATGGAAGACGCACCGTCCATAGAAGTTTCGGCCTACGATAATTTCAACATTGAAGAACTGAAGCAGCTCATAGTGGATAATATAGATGACGGACTTTTGAAGAGCGATGCAAAGGAGCTGTTCAGGCTGCCTGTGGACAGAGTCTTCACCATAGACGGCTTCGGCACGGTGATAACGGGAACTCTGATAGAGGGCACCATAAAGCTTGGTGACGAACTTACGGTTTATCCCGAGGATAAGGCCACCAAGGTCAGAAATCTTCAAGTGCACAACGAATCAGTTCAGGCGGCTTTCGCCGGACAGAGGACCGCCATAAATTTGGCGGGGCTTAAAAAAGAAGATATCGAGAGAGGAAGCGTTCTGGCGGCTAAAGGCTCCCTAGAGCCGACCATGATGGCAGACGTGAGGCTGGAACTCTTCGACGATATAGACAGGAGCGTGCTCAACGGCAGCAGAGTTCACTTTTACTGCGGCTCCTCACAGGCCATAGGCAAGGTCGTGCTCATGGACAGGGACGCGGCGGAAAAAGGAGAGACCTGCTATGCTCAGATAAGGCTGGAGGAAGCCGTAGCCATAAAGAAAGACGACAGATTTATCATAAGGTTTTATTCGCCGCTGATAACCATAGGCGGCGGAAAGGTTCTCGAAGTTTCGCCGGAGAAGCACAAACGCTTTGACGAGGAAGCCATAGAGGCTATGAAGATAAAAGACTGCGGAAATATAAAAGACACGGCGGAACTTGTAATCAGGGAAAAGAGCAGATATTTCCTAGGAAAAGGCTATTTTGCCGCCAAGCTCAGGCTGGACCCTGCCGAACTGGAGGAAATAGCCGAATCGCTGGCCGGAGAGGGAAAAATAAGGATTCTGAGAAAAGAATACCTCATTCACAGGGATTATCTGGGAAATATACGGGATTTCAGCCGTACTCTTCTCGAAGAGTATCATAGTAAAAACAGTATTTCCGAGGGTATGAACAAAGAAGAATTCAAATCCAGAATAAACCAGAGATTCAAACTTCCTGACGCCAAATTCGCCGACGAACTCATCGCGCTGCTGGAGGCGGAGAACCTGATAAAAATAGGGGAAAAGAGTGTCGCTCTGGCGGACTTTTCCGTAAGTTATACTCCTGAGATGGAAGCTGTGAAGCAGCGCATACTCAAGATGTACGCAGAAAGAAAATACGAGATGCCGACCAACGAAGAAGTACTGCAGGAAGCCGCGCGTTCTGAAAAGGAAAAGAGCAATGTAAGACATATAATAGACGCTCTGGCCAGAGACGGAGCCCTTGTAAAGCTCAATTATCAGTATTGCATAGACAGGCAAGCTTTCGATTCGGCCCTTGACGGTCTCAGGGAAAAAGTAAAAAAAGATGGGCAGATCACGCTGGCTGAGTTCAGGGATATGATAGGCACATCGAGAAAATACGCGGTGGAGATACTCGAGTATCTCGATGAAAAGAAGATAACGATGAAAGTTGACGACGCCAGAGTTTTGCTGTAGCGGTCAGTCAAGCGGTCTTGACTTGAGGTGGCCGTGAGGTTATCTGAGGCAGCAGTGATCGAACCAATGCGGCCTGAAGCAGCAGTGATTTAGGAGAAGAATTATGGAATTTAAACAGATTGAAGCTTTCGTAAACGTTATAAAATATAAGAGCTTTTCCAAGGCGGCAGACGCTTCGTTTCTCACTCAGCCGACCATAAGCACCCACATAAGTTCCTTGGAAAAGGAACTGGGGGTGACTCTTATAGACAGGCTGGGCAAGGAATCCAGACCGACCAAGGAGGGCAGAGCGTTTTACAAATATGCCATAAGCCTGATAAATACCAGGGAAAAAGCGATGTTGGAGATAGGTAGCCGCGGAGGTGAAATTTCCGGCATAGTAGATATAAGAGCTTCAAGCATACCTGGCCAGTATATAGTTCCTGAGCTGATGACAGGATTTCGCAAAATTTTCCCGTCCGCCAGGTTCTATATGGAGCAGTCGGACAGCGAGACAGTGTGGGACTGCATAGAAGAGAACGACGGAGAGCTGGGATTTACCGGAGGGTATAAGAGCAACGGTTTAAAATACGATCTGCTGTTCAAAGATTCGATGGTGCTGATAACCCCGAAAAGCGATAAATATATGAAGCTGAGAGAAAAATCCGAATACATACAGAGAGAAGATTTTCTGGAAGAAGATTTCGTCTGGCGTGAAGAGGGGTCGGCGACGCGAAGCACATTTGAAGATATGATTTATTCCGGGCACGGAAAAAGACCCGGCGTGATAGCCACAGTCAACAGCCTGGAAGCCATAAAGAGGTGCGTAGCCGGAGGTTTGGGAGTTTCCGTGCTTTCGGAGACTGCGGTCAGTAAAGACGCTGAAGCCAGTTACCTTTCATTTAAGATGGCGGACGTCAAGCTGGAAAGGGAATTTTATCTGGTGACCAATAAGAACGTTACACTTTCTCCTACAGCGATAAAATTCAGAGATTTCGTTCTCAATAAGTTTAGCAGATAGAAATACTGCAGGGAGAGAAACCATGCTCAACATAGGAAGCTTAGTAGTAAACAGTCTTGACTATATCTTCATAGTAGATAAGGATTACAGGATAATCTACAACACGAGATACGACGAGAAGCTCAATGATGGCAAGGACGGGACTGAACCCCTGGGGTATTTCAACAAAAATTATCTCGAAGTGTATCCCGGCCTGAACCGCGATAACAGCAGTGTTATAAAGTGCATAGAGACAGGGGAAATAATAATAAACAAACGTCAGGAATATTACGATTATCTGAACAATCGCTATGTGACCAACAACGTCACTTTTCCGCTGATGAAAAAAGGCAAGCTCATAGCTGTAGTCGAGCTGGCCATGGACGTGGACGAAAGCGATGAGGACAGGAGCGGCGACGCCAACCGGAAATTTGACGAGTTCGTTCTCAGAATAAAAAAAGACGCGGGAATGATCACCTTCGACACCATATTGACGGAAAACAAGCAGATGAAGGAAAGCATAGAAAAGGCCAAGATACTGGCCACTCTGCCCAATCCCACTTTGATATACGGCGAAACCGGTACCGGCAAGGAGCTGTTTGCCCAGTCGATGATAACTTACTGCAAAGTCCCGAGGGGAAAGGTGGTCATCCAAAACTGCGCGGCTGTGCCGGAAAATCTCATGGAAGCCATCCTCTTCGGCACCGTCAGGGGAGCGTATACAGGAGCGGAAAACAAAAAGGGACTGTTTGAGCAGGCCGACGGCGGAGTACTGTTCCTTGACGAACTGAACTCCATTCCCTATAACGTCCAGTCAAAATTGCTGAGAGTCCTGCAGGATGGCAGTTTCCGCCCTTTGGGCAGCAACAAGGACAAACACGTCAAGGTCAAAGTCATAGGAGCGATGAACATAGAACCTGTGGAAGCGATCGACGGAGGAATAATAAGGAAAGACTTGTTTTACCGCTTTTCCAGCGGCCTGATAACTCTGCCGCCACTGCGGGAAAGACGGGAAGATATAACACTTTTCATAAAACATTATGTAGATTATTATAAGCGCGCATACAACAAGGAAGTGAGCGGTGTAGACGATGAAGTAAAGGAACTGTTCATGAACTATTCGTGGGACGGCAACGTCAGGGAACTTTCCAACACCATAGAATCCATGGTGACTTCTCTCACAGACGGCACAGTGCTGACGAAAAAGCAGATACCCAAATATTTGCTTGAGAGAATGGACAAGGAAAGAAATGAAGCGGAGCAGAAAGAGGAGGATTTGTTTTCCGGCGGAGATGAAAACGACCAGATAGCTTACCATGAGGTCATGGAGGCCGTGGAAAAAAAGATGGTCAGAAGAGCTCTGGAGATGGCAAAGGGCAATAAGACCAAGGCCGGTGAAATCCTCGGTCTGCCGAGGAAAACCCTCGTCTACAGGATGGAGAGGCTGGGGATAAAATAGAAACAGACTTGCAGAATTTACGCAGTAAGACAGATAAAATAGGTACCAGAAAAAAGGTCTCAGGCGAGACCTTTTTAGTTTTGCATATTTTCTATTATTGAAATCAATTCCTGAAGCCAAAGCGAGTCGCTGTCATAATCCTCCTGATCTACGCCTCTGACAAGAAATAATTTTTCATGCAGCAAAATTGAATTGGTTTCAAAATAACAAGTTTTTTTATCCAGAAATAAATAAACTTTTGTATATCCCTGAAGCTTTGAATATAAGCAAATATTTCTTTCAGTTCTTGGCAATTCAAGGAATAACGGTGAAACCTCTTCAATCCTCCGGTTAAGAGCGCGACTGATATTGTCCTTAAATATTTCATATCGGATATCGCTCAAATAGATTTCTCTGTAATCAAAATGCGATTCTATATATTCAAATAACCGCTGATAAGAATAAGGCTGAGGTATGATTGTACTCTTTATTGCCTCATAATTTTCACTTCCGGCAGCCTTATCTGAAGTACATAGTCCGGGTTGAGCAAAATCTTTTTCTACCTTCAACTTACTTGTCACCACCCGCTGATTTGCCAAATGCCAGTTAACAAATAACTATTCCTCCTTTACTTTCAAAATGAATCCCCACACGGCAAGACCGATTCCGAAAATACGTACCGACGGTATGATTTGGGGAAGCCTTATGTCAAGATACCTGTAATCATAAATAGAAAACTCTGAGTTGATTAAAGTCATCAAAAAGTCAGGTACAAATGGAGCCAGTAAAATTATAATCAAACCGGCGATAATGAATTTGCTTGAAGTTTTTTTCCCTTTCATTTTCCCTTCTCCTTTCGCGCAGAAGTTATCTCTTTCTGAAGTAAACATCACAATTAAATTTGGCGCTATATGCAAAAACGCATAAGCGCTTTCAGCCTATGCGTCTAAGGGATCTATTTAATCAATTATGCTGTCTTTTCATATTTATGCTTATAAATAAATCGCAAAGGCAATAAGCTGCTTGCTGATTTAATGAAATTAAACAATTAAAGCATAAAACCTATTATCTAATGTCAAGGTATCATATTCATGCTGCCATGTCAACAATTTAATAAATTCATGAAGGGTTCGTTGGATTTGCAGAAAATTGCCCGAGGCAAACGGCGAAAAACCGCCGCAATCTGAAAAATAATAACGGCGAAATTTAGCCGGAAAAACGTTCGCGATACATCGGCCGATGGGGAGTCTGTCCTAAAAGTATTGATATAGAGCCATTTCTGCTTTATAATAAAAAATGGCACGTTTGTTGCTATATATAATTTATGCTAACGCTGTTTTAAACAGTTACAGATTAAGGATGTCAGAAAAGGAGAATACACAAAATGAAAATTGGTGTAATGAAAGAAATCAAACCAAGCGAATACAGAGTTGCCGCTGTACCTTCAGCAGTAGCCGAGCTGGTTAGAAGAGGTCATGAAGTAATCGTAGAACATGACGCAGGAAAAGGAAGCGGATATTCAGACGAAGATTACAAAGAAGCAGGAGCTAAGATCGAAAACGAAGCTGCTAAGATCTGGAACTCTGTAGATATGATCTACAAAGTAAAGGAGATTTTCCCGGAAGAATGGCAGTATCTGAGAAAGGACATGATCGTTTTCACTTACATTCATTCTAACGCTCATTTAGATCAGACAGAAGCTCTGCTTAACAGCAAATGCACAAGTATCGCTTACGAAGATATCTCCGACGACAGAGGCCAGTGGCCGCTCTTAAGCCCAATGAGCGAACTTGCAGGAAAGGGCGGATTCCTCGCAGCACTCAACTTCCAGCAGACTGTTCACGGCGGTCCTGGAAAGCTTTTAGCAAACGTATGCGGCGCACCTGCTCCTGTAGTTACTATCATAGGATGCGGACATTCCGGAATGGGCGCATGCGAGCTTGCTGCAGCATTCGGATGCAAAGTAAATGTTCTTGACATAAACTACGAAGCTATGCTGGCTGCAAAAGAAATCATGCCTAAGAACGTATCTTTCATGTTCTCCAACAGAACCAACCTGCTGGCCTGCCTGAAAGAATCAGATGTAGTTATCAACTGCATACTGTGGCCTAAGACCAGAAAAGACCATCTCATCTACAGAGAAGACCTCAAGCTGATGAAGTCAGGCGCAATGATCGTTGACGTTGCCTGCGACGACGAGGGAGCTGTAGAAACATGCAGAAGCACAAGCCACACTGATCCTGTTTACTATGAAGAAGGCATCATGCACTACTGTGTGGACAACATTCCTTCAGCTTTCGCGCAGACTGCGTCCACAACCCTTTCAAACGCAACTCTGCCTTTCGCTATGGCTATCGCCAACAAGGGTGTTGAAAAGGCTCTCAAGGACGACAAGCACCTGAGAAGAGGTCTTACTACTTACGACGGAAAGCTCACTCTGCTTGAAACAGCTGAAAAATACGACATTCCGTTCGTATCACCTGACGACCTGGTTAAAAACTTCTAGTATTCACATAAAAAATCCTCAGACACGATTTGTCTGAGGATTTTTTTAAGTCTTTTTGAAACCACCGGCTTACCGCCGTCGGCCGCCATAAGATGACGTCAGCCCGCCGCTGGCCACCTAAGCCCAGAAGCTGGCCGCCTAAGATTCGACGGAGCCTGACTCTGCGGACTCTTCCGGGACGTCACCGCTTTCGCCCCCTCTTGTTTCGCCTCCGGACGGTTCTGAGGAATCTGATTCGGCAGATTCTTCGAACTTACCGTCCTCGTTTTTTCTGCGCGTCTTGAGGATTATCACCGAGCCTGGCCTGAGCTGCGCCAGTATCACCGAAGCGAATACACAGGCAGAACCGAGAATTTCCTTGAAAGTAAAAGTTTCCCCCAGCACTATGACTCCGGCGAAGGCTCCGAACACCGATTCCAGACTCATCAGGAGAGCCGCGATGGTAGGATCGGTATGCTTCTGGGCAGTGACCTGGAACATATAGCAGATACCTGAGCCGAGGACGCTGGCGTAGAGGATTTCCGGGCCGCATGTGAGTATGTCCGACCAAACCGGTTTTTCCAGTATGAGGGCAAATACAGCACAATATATTGAAGCGATGTAAAATTCTATGCATATAAGGTGCATGCCGTTTATAAATTTTACATATTTTGAAATCAGAAGCATGTGCAGGGCTCCGAAAGCAGCTCCGGCGATGACCATGATGTCGCCCGGATTTATGCTGAAGCTTTCAGTACCTGTGGCGCAGAGGTTATAGAGGCCGAAAGTCGCGAGCGCCACGCCAAGCCACATGTTCAGGCTGGCTTTTGACCTGAAAAGTATGAAGGCAAGAAGCGGTACGATTACTACGTAAGTCGCAGTAAGAAAAGCCGCTTTGCTGGCGTTGGTGTATTCAAGACCCCACTGGCCGAGGACGGCGCAGCACAACTGCACGAAGCCCATCACGGAAGCCAGCTTTACTACTTTTAGAAAAGATTCCTTATTATAATGGGTCCTTTCCTCAAGCGGCTTTCTCTTTTCAAGAAAAAGCACGAACGGCACTATGGTGGTGGCTCCGAAAAAATATCTCAGCGCCATGAAAGTAAAAGGCCCTATTACTTCGGCGGCATTTTTTGAAAATACAAAATTGACACCCCAGATAACAGCGGCCAGCAATAATAAAAGATTGCATATGATAGTGATTCTTTTTTCTGAGTTCATTTCTACCTCGTCACGTGAAAAATTATGTCACGATAATTATAATCTAAAGATAGCGTTAAGAAAAGAAAAATCACAGTAAAAAGACAAAAAATTTTCGCACAAACCGACAAAAAATTGGCGAAATTGCAAGCTTAACACGAGGGGTCCGGAAATGAGTTTTGCAGCAATGATAAAATCGTTGGATTTTCAACATATATTTAACATTGAAAAAAATTATATTAGATATTGAAATGGCATGGAAATTGCATTAAAATAATATCGTGGGTGTTAATGCACAAGTAATTCTATATTTTATTGAAAGGAGACGGTTCAATGGCAATTCTGAAAGACAAGAAAGCCATCATTATCGGTGACAGAGATGGTATACCGGGACAGGCTATTGCAGAGTGTGCTGAATCGGCAGGTGCAGAAGTAGTATTTTCATCTACTGAATGCTTTGTCTGAACGGCCGCTGGTGCTATGGACCTGGAAAACCAGAGAAGGGTTAAAGAGTTTACTGAGCAGTACGGAGCTGACAACATCGTTGTTCTGCTGGGAGCAGCAGAAGGCGAAGCTGCAGGTCTTGCCGCTGAGACAGTAACTTTGGGAGACCCTACTTTCGCAGGTCCTTTGGCAGGAGTCCAGTTGGGACTCGCAGTATATCACATTTGTGAGCCTGAAGTTAAAGCTGAAATTGATCCAGCTGTATATGATGAGCAGATTAGTATGATGGAAATGGTTCTCGATGTTGATGATATTTGCAATGAAATGAACGCTATTAGAGAACAGTTATAACCATGTTATGGGGAAAGGCCTTTTCTAAGGCCTTTTCCCAAGATACATAGCTATAGCTTCATGACAATCGTAACTTGAAAGGTATAGAAGATAAGTTTGAAAAAAAGGAGACAAGACTCTATGAAAATATATGACATTATAATCATAGGTGCAGGCCCTGCAGGCCTTGCTGCCGGACTTTACGCCGGAAGAGCCAGAATGGACACTCTCATCATTGAGAGACAGAAAAACGGCGGTCAGATTGTAATTACCAATGAAATCGAAAATTATCCAGGATGCTGCGAAGAAGAGACAGGACCTTCTCTCATAGACCGCATGGTTAAGCAGACGGAAAAATTCGGAGTTGAGCATGTGTTTGACACCATCACAGACTGCCAGCTTGAAGGCGAGGTCAAGACTTTAAAAGGTCTTCACGGTGAATATCAGGCCAAGTCCGTAATCATCGCGGCAGGAGCTCATCCTGTTCCTATCGGATGCCCGGGAGAAAGAGAGCTTTCAGGAAAGGGCGTTTCCTACTGTGCTACATGCGATGCGGCGTTCTTTGAAGACTTCGAGGTATACGTAGTAGGCGGCGGAGACTCCGCGGTAGAAGAAGCCATGTACCTGACTAGATTTGCACGCAAGGTTACTATAATCCACAGAAGAGACGAGCTGAGAGCTGCTAAGTCAATTCAGGAAAAGGCTTTCGCCAATGAAAAGATAGATTTCCTCTGGAACTCTGTAGTTGAGGAAATCAAAGGCGACGGTCTGGTAGAGTCCATGGTTATCAAGAACACTAAGACCGGAGAGACAAAGGAAATCACAGCCGACGAAGAGGACGGAACTTTCGGTATCTTCGTATTCATCGGATTTACACCGAACTCAGACCTTTTCAAGGGTAAGGTAAATATGGACGAAAAAGGATACATTCTTACGGACGACGACATGAAGACAGACATCCCAGGCGTATTCGCCGCAGGAGATATCCGCAAGAAGAGCTTGAGACAGGTTGTAACAGCCGCTGCCGACGGAGCTATCGCCGCGGTACAGGCTGGAAAATATATTGAAGAAAACGAATAAAAATCAATTATTAAAAATCAGGAGGATTAGAAAATGTTAGAAGTAGATAAGACAAATTTTGAGGCAGAAGTACTGCAGGCAGACGGTTATGTATTGGTAGATTTCTTCGGCGACGGATGCGTTCCTTGCCAGGCTCTGATGCCTCATGTACACGACATGGCTGAAGTTTACGGAGACAAGATCAAATTCACAAGCCTTAACACTACAAAGGCAAGAAGACTGGCCATCGGTCAGAAGATCATGGGACTTCCTGTAATCGCCATCTACAAGGACGGCGAAAAGGTAGAAGAGCTGGTAAAAGACGACGCTACCAAGGAAGCTGTTGAAGAAATGGTAAAGAAATACTACGCAATGGTGTAAACGAGAAGGAGTCACATATAAATGAGCAATTACGCGGTTATCAAAGGCGCCAGCTACATTCTGGCTGCAGCGCCTGATATGGTTTTACACAACGGAACAACTCAGACTACGGAGATGGTCGTAAATCCTGAGTCAGAATACCTGAAAGAACTGCCAAAGCACCTCAGAAGCTTTGACGATGTACTTTCCTACATTCCTAATCAGGTTTACATCGGCAACATGACTAACAAAGAGTTGGCAGAAACTGAATTCCCTTGGTATGACAAGAAAGCTGCTAAGGCTGAAAGATACGGCAAATACGGTGAAATCATGCCTCAGGACGAGTTCCTCGGACTGATGCAGATCTGCGACGTATTCGACCTTGTTAAGCTGGAACCTGAGTTCGCCAAATCAGTCAAGGAAAAGCTGACTGCTCACGGCATGCTGAAGCCTGAACAGATCGATATCCTCGACAAGAATACAGACGGTATGGATGAAATCGAAAGACTGGTAAACGAGGAACACGCTGAAGGTCTCTACAATGATTTCAAATTGGTAGGAGCAGTTAAGAGAGCCCACGACGTAGACGCCAACCTGAGCGCCCACGTAATGCTGGAAAACCTGGTAGCCAAGGCTTCCAGCGTACTTGCCCTGCTTCACCTCGTCAAGGTTACCGGAATCAATCCGGAAGAAGTAGACTACGTAGTAGACTGCTGCGAAGAAGCATGCGGCGACATGAACCAGAGAGGCGGCGGCAACTTCGCTAAAGCTGCTGCTGAAGTCGTAGGACTTTCAGGAGCTACAGGATCAGACGTAAGAGGCTTCTGCGCAGGACCTGCTCACGCCATTCTGGACGCTGCTTCCCTCGTAAAGGCCGGAACTTTCAAAAACGTCATCGTTACTGCCGGCGGCTGCACAGCTAAGCTGGGCATGAACGGAAAAGACCACGTTAAGAAAGGACTGCCTATCCTCGAAGACTGCATCGGAGGTTTCGCGGTGCTTATCAGTGAAAACGATGGAGTAAACCCTGTAATCAGAACAGATATAGTAGGAAGACACACAGTAGGAACAGGCTCTTCACCACAGGCCGTAATCGGTTCCCTCGTAACTGATCCTCTGGATAAGACAGGCATGAAGCTGACTGAGATCGACAAGTTCGCTCCTGAGCTCCAGAACCCTGATATCACAAAACCTGCAGGAGCAGGAGACGTTCCTGAAGCCAACTACAAGATGATCGCAGCTCTCGGCGTAAAGAGAGGCGACATCGAAAGAGCAGAAATCGCAAACTTCGTCGCTCAGAGAGGCTTGACAGGCTGGGCTCCTACCCAGGGTCACATTCCTTCCGGAGTTCCTTACATGGGACCTTGCAGAGACGATATCTTAAACGGAGACGTTAAGCGCGCTATGATCATCGGTAAGGGAAGCTTGTTCCTCGGCAGAATGACAAACCTGTTTGACGGCGTTTCCTTCGTAGTTGAAGCAAATTCCGGCAAGCAGGAAGAAGCTTCAGCCGTTTCAGAAGACAAGATCAAGAGCCTGATCGGCGAAGCTATGCGCGATTTTGCCAAGTCTCTGATGGAATAGTAAGAAAAGGGAAGGAAAAAGATATGTCAGAAAAGCAAATCAAGAATATGATTGCAAATACCTTCTTGGACATAGCAGACGCCCTTGAAACCGGCAGCTTCGGCAAAAAGCCGGTCATCGGAGTGGCTGTTGCAGGAACTGAGCACGGCATGGACAATATTTATGCCGGAGTTAAGCTTGCTGAAAAGAAAGGTTACAAAGCAGTCGTCATAGAAGGCGAAGACGCGCACAAGCAGATGGAAAAGATGCTTGACGCAGGAGAAATCCAAGGCGCGGTGACAATGCATTATCCGTTCCCTATCGGCGTTTCAACGGTAGGCAGAGTCGTTACACCTGGCATGGGCAAAGAACTCTATCTTGCCACTACTACAGGAACTTCTTCCACCGACCGCGTGGAATCCATGGTCAAGAACGCTGTTTACGGCATCATCGCCGCCAAAGCTTCAGGCGTTGAAAACCCGACTGTAGGCATCGCCAATATCGACGGTGCAAGGCAGACTGAGATCGCGCTGAAAAAGCTGAAAGACAACGGATACGACATCAACTTTGCAGAATCATCAAGAAGCGACGGCGGAGTGGTCATGAGAGGAAACGACCTGCTGGAAGCTTCCGCCGACATCATGGTAATGGACGCTTTGACAGGAAACCTGATGACTAAAATCTTTTCCGCCTACACTACAGGCGGCAGCTACGAGTCTTTAGGCTATGGCTACGGTCCTGGAATCGGAGAAGGTTACGACAAGGTTGTAATGATAATTTCAAGGGCGTCCGGCGCGCCTGTAATTGCCGGAGCTATACAGTACGCTACTGAGCTTCTCGAAAATAAAGTGCTGGAAGTTGCGGCCCGCGAGTTTGAAGCTGCAAACAAGGCAGGATTTGCAGAAATCCTGGCTGAAATAAGAGACAGCAAAAAGGGAGGAGAAGCCCCTAAGGCTGTTACAGCACCTCCAAAGGAAGTAGTTACTTATGAAATCCACGGAATCGAGGTAATCGACCTTGAGGACGCCGCTGCTTCTCTCTGGGAAAAGGGAATGTACGCTGAAACAGGAATGGGCTGTACGGGACCTGTTATCCTTGTAAGCGATGCCAACGCTGAAGCTGCAAGAAAGGTTCTCGAGGAAAAAGGTTATATCCAGTAAATATGGATGATAATACTCTTTGATTATTAATGGGATAGTATGAAAAAGCGCCGCGCATGCTTGGAATCGGCCACGTGCACGGCGTTTTGCTTTTTTGTAAATGCAAAAAGAAACCCGGGCCTGGCCGTTAAATGCGCCGGAGCCCGGGTTTCTTTTTTTGTGGTTAATTCTATATTATTCTTTATGGTGCAGAAGCTCAAAACCTTCTTCTTTCACAAGGTAGAAGCTTTCGTATTCCATGTCTTGGAGACTGCGGAAGTCGAAAGAATCGTCCTTTGGGGAAAATTCAACGCATGTCCCGCAGGAAGAACTCAGCTTGCGCGGTACAGGCCTCATCTTTGCGACGCCGAACGTCTTTGCCTTTTTAACAAAGACGTTTGCGTCAAAGTGTGTATGAAATGTAACTAAGAAGGTCATAAGCATTTCTCCGATTCTGATATTTAACTCGCGGGCTTTATTGCCCTGACATGTATTTTATATTCTTTATTTGGAAATTTCAATGGTGAAGTCGCCTTTTTCTTCGCTTTCCTTTACGGAAACGGTGCATCCCTGACTCTGGGCGAATCTCATGACGTTGTTCATGGCTGTGTTGTTGTCTACCAGAACTTCCAGCTTTGATTCTTTTGCCAATGCCTTTTTAGTCATCAGCACGGGCTGAGGGCACGAACATCCTCTTGCGTCTACCAACATTGTTAGGCTCCTTTCTTTCTGTTGCCTGCGATATTTACGACCGCGATTATTGCAACGATTACGATACCTACGATTACAGCGATCTGTCCGTTTGCAGTAGGGCCTTCGCCTGATGAAGCAAGTCCCATGTTGTGGCAGAAAGCAGCGCCCACGAACATACCGATTACGGTGATTACAGAGTCGATGTTTCCCTCGCCTGCCAGGATGAGCTGTCTCAGAGGACATCCTCCGAGGAGCACCGAACCGAAGCCTACGAGAACCATTCCCATGAAGTTCCACAGTCCGTCGCTGTGAGCTACAGGCTGGCCCTCAAATCCAGGATTGAAGAATCCGAAGATGAGGTTTACCACGATGGTTACTACTATGAGAACGATGAATCCGTAGAGCATTGAAAAATCTTTAAACATGATGGAATCTCTGATTCCTGCTACAGTACAGAATCTTGTCCTCTGGGCCAGAGCGCCTACGAGCAGGCCGGCAGCCAGTGCGATTATTACCGGAGCGTGCATCGAACCAGGGCCTTCCTGGCTGAATACGAGAACCGACGGAACTCCTACCAGCAGTACGAGGAAGATGATCTGGATTACAGGGAAAACGTAGCTTTCCGCGTTGGATACCTTATATGAACGGTTGAGGGAAAATCCTTTGTTCAGAGCCAGTATTCCCAGCAGGATACCTCCTACGAAGCCTACGAGGCCTACGATAGCGTTCAAGTCTCCGCCGCCGATTCTGAGCATCATTCTGAGAGGGCAGCCCAGGAACATGAGGGCTCCTACCATCACGAAGAAACCGAGAACGAAACGAACAAGAGGGTTGGAGCCGCTTCTTGCGATCAGTTCTTTCTTTGAGAAAGCCATTACAGCTGCTCCAAGAACGAGGCCTATTATTTCAGGTCTTATGTATTGTACTATTGGAGCGCTGTGAAGCTTCAGGGCACCGGCAGTATCTCTGATAAAGCATGCTATGCAGAAGCCCATGTTGGCCGGATTTCCGAACTTCACCAGGAGCACGGCAACGAGTCCGATTATTGCGCCGGTAATGATGATGAATAACTTGTTGTTTTTCATGTTGCCAATTCCTTTCATATATATTTTGTTAAAATTTCAAGTCCGTAGTTATTTTAACAACAGGTGTATAAAAAGTAAAATTGTATTTATTTATGACTTACGAGGCTTGAATAGATTAACGCGATTGCCAGGCAGCCAGCGACAAGATATTGGCAATATGTGCCTTTGAAATTTGACAAAATCTATTTTACATTGCAGAAATAAGGTAATATAATCATCTTGAAATATGATATATAAATGCGAAACAAAAAATAAAACAAAATATGAGTTCCGGAGATGGGAGAATCATGAGAAAAGTTTATTTGGATAATGGAAGTACGTCTTTTCCGAAAGCGCCGGGTGTAGGCGAAGCCATGTCGAAATTTATAACGGAAGTGGGCTGCAATGTCAGCCGGGGCGGCTATGAAACAGCGTATAATCTTGGAGAAACCATATTTGAAACCAGATCGATGCTGTGCCGCATGTTCAATTTCCCGGATGAGAAATACGTGGTATTTACGCCAAGCGTTACATACAGCCTGAACTTTGTGATCAAAGGACTGCTGAAACCAGGCGATCACGTTATAATTTCGTCTGTCGAACATAACGCTGTAGCCAGACCTTGCGAGTCGCTTCGTCCGCATGGCGTGGAAATCACTGCAGTTCCATGCGGCAGTGACGGGATTCTCGATATGGAAGCTTTTGAAAACTCCTTCAAGGAAAACACCAGACTTGTCGTGATGTCTCATGCTTCCAACGTATGCGGCAGCGTTCTCGATGCGGAGAAAGCCGGAAAAATATGCAGGGCTAAGAACGTGCCTTTCGTCCTGGACGCGGCTCAAAGTGCCGGAGTCATAGATATAGATTTTGAGAAATGCAATCTTTCTGCCCTCTGTCTGACCGGTCATAAAGGCTTGCTCGGCCCTCAGGGCATAGGAGCGCTTCTGATAACGCCGGAGCTGGCGTCTGCGCTTGAGCCTGTGATATGCGGAGGAACGGGCAGCGCCTCGCATCTTCTGACGATGCCGGAATTCATGCCAGACAAGTTTGAGGCAGGAACGCTCAATTTGCCTGGAATAATAGGGCTCAACGCTTCGCTTAAATATATCGAATCGCTCGGAACGGCTGCGATATTTGAAAAAGAAAAAAAGCTGGCGCAGTCATTTATTGAGAAGATAGACAGCTTCAACGATGAGGGGGCAGGAATACGTATCGTCGGCACCAGGGACTGGAGCAAGCGGCTTAGTACGGTATCCCTTGATTTTAACCGGATAGACAATGCGGAAGTTTCTTTCCTTTTGGATTCCGAATACGGAATAATGACCCGCTGCGGACTGCATTGCGCGCCGCTGGCTCACCAGACGCTGGGAACTTACCCCCAGGGCACGGTGAGATTTGCCTTTGGCCATGAGAATACAGAGGAAGAAGTAGAGTATGCGGCCAACGCCATCAGGGAAATACTGGAGCAGTCGGAGCAGTAGAAGGAGAAAAAGAGAAGTAAACAGCTGCCGGGGATCTTGCCGGACCGGTGATTTTATCTAAATTTGTGAATATTTCTTCTATAATCTTTCAGAATAATAAGTGAAGACAATTAGCGAGCGGTTTCACAAGACAGGAGGGTTATTATGGAAAAGAAGACGGATAGGACGGCTGATGTGGGCAAGAAAGGCAGCAGAGCCAATAAAGAAGCAAAAAGCTATGACTGCCCTGGTGAGGACAGAGGGTATGCTTTTGAAGAAGTAGAAGAAAAGTAAGAACCAATCGGCTAATCGGCTAATCGACCAATCGGCGGCGTTCCGGAACGCTTCAATGCGAGGCACCCGGAGCGCTGCTTTTATTTTTTGCGGGAGTCGTTTGTTTGTTGATTTTCTCAGCGTTAAATTTTTCTATGGCTGTAAAAAAGATGATTTTGTTCCAACAAAAATACAGGATAAAAGGTCAGATTTTGATAGCTGAATTATTGACTTTTGACATTTAAATTCCTATAATATACAAAGAAGCCGAATGTCGTAATAACGGCAGCGGAGCAAAAAAGATGCCGCAAAAGAGCGAGAAGAAAGACACGCATGTTTACGACAAATCGTTTAACTCAATGTCAGACTTTTGCGCTGCGGCGGGATTCATGCTGCGGCGCTTTTTCTTTGAAAGCGCTTTGCTTCGGCAAGGCGCGGTGATAGACATGAGAGAAAAAGAGAAGAGCGAAAGCACGCATATTATCTTTGAGAACGCGCAGTTATACGACAGTATGTATACAGTGTTATAAATACATAATCAGGCAGAGGAGGCACTGGAATGAGTTCTGATTTAAGAACTGCCGCGGCAGGGCTGCGGCGAAGTCCCTTTCACTCCTGCTTAGCGCAGCATTAGACTGCGTAAGCTGTCGGCAAAATGAAAAGGCGAGGCATAGCCCGCCGGTATGCTGAGGCTTTTATGATAGAAGGAAGGAGAAATATCATGGCAAGAAAATTAAAAACGATGGATGGAAACACCGCCGCCGCACATGTGGCTTATGCCTTCACAGAAGTGGCAGCGATCTATCCTATCACACCGTCATCCCCGATGGCGGAAAGCATTGATGAATGGACTGCACAAGACAGAAAGAACATCTTCGGCGAAAAAGTCAACGTTGTTGAAATGCAGTCAGAAGGAGGAGCAGCAGGCGCCGTTCACGGTTCCGTTGCAGCAGGTGCGTATACTTCAACGTTTACCGCTTCCCAGGGACTGCTTCTGATGATCCCGAACATGTATAAGCTGGCCGCAGAGCAGACTCCTACGGTATTCCACGTATCGGCAAGAGCCCTGGCTACTCATGCCCTTTCGATCTTCGGCGATCAGTCGGACGTTATGAGCGTTCGTCAGACAGGTTTCGTAATGCTGGCTTCAAACAGCGTTCAGCAGGTAATGGACCTGGCAGCTGTCGCTCACCTTTCAGCGATTAGCGGAAAGCTTCCGGTTCTTCACTTCTTTGACGGATTCAGAACTTCACACGAAAATCAGAAAATCGAAACATGGGATTATGACGTACTCAAGGAAATGGTTGACTGGGATGCAGTAAAGGCTTTCAGAGCCAGATCTCTCAATCCTATGCACCCTCACAGCATGGGAAGCGCAGAGCAGCCGGAAAGCTTTTTCCAGCACAGAGAAGCTATAAACCCTGCTTACAACGAAGCAGCCGATCTCGTTGCCGGATATATGGATAAGATCAACGAAAAAATCGGTACAAACTATAAACCTTTCAACTACTACGGCGCACCTGACGCAGACACTATCCTGATCGCTATGGGTTCAGCCTGCGAAGCGGCCGAAGAAGTTGTGGATTACTTAAACGCTAAAGGCAAAAAGACAGGTATCGTAGAAGTTCACCTCTACAGACCGTTCTCCGTAAAACATCTTCTCAGCGTAATTCCTGAAACCGTTAAGAAGATAGCTGTCCTCGACAGAACAAAGGAACCGGGCGGAATGGGCGAGCCTCTCTATCTGGATGTAGTTGCAGCTCTCAGAGGAACTAAATTTGAAGACTGCCTGATCACCGGAGGACGTTACGGACTTGGTTCCAAGGACACAACACCGGCTCAGATCGTAGCTGTTTATGACAATGCTGAGAAAGAGAA